>NZ_PGEZ01000001.1:605842-908764 GCF_002797495.1 Mumia flava | reverse complement strand
GAGGCGAGCCAGGACGGCATGGTCCGCGGGCGCCGCAACGCGATGCTCGACGACTCCGACGTGCACTGGCACCGCCAGATCAAGGCCGCGGTCGGCGGCGTCACCTCGGCGGTGACCGGCGACCCGGCGGTGTTCGTGTCGGTGTCGGCGGCGCACCAGGGTCCCGACGGCGGCGGCCCGGTCGCCGCGATCATCGACGCCAGCTGACGCCGTCGCGGGCCACCCTCGCCAGAATCCGCCGGGGGCAGTCTCCGTAGCCGGCTACGCAGACCGGCACCGGGCTGGGACGGTTTCCCCAGCCAGGTGGCGGTCTGCGTCGCCGGGTGGCCCGTCGGCGGACGCATGACCGGCCCCGGGCGGGGCCGTGAGGACCGCGCGCGGGAATCAGCCGAGCAGCGCCGCCACCGTGGCCGCAGGGTTCTCGACGGCGGGGGAGTGCGCGGCGTCCGGGACCACGACGACGGTCGTACGCAGCCGCGCGGCCATCGCGTCCTGCGACGCGTGCGGCCATGCGTCGTCGTCGGCTCCGCGGACGACCGCGACCGGCACCCCGGTCGCCGCGAGCGCATCGATGCGATCCTCGGCGTCCAGCAGGTGCTCGGCGATCGCGCACAGCGAAGAGGCGTCGCTCGCCAGGAACCGCCGCTCGAGGAAGGCGAGGATCTCGGCGGGCTCGGTGCTGTCGGCGTTCTGCACGTCGAACACCGCCTTCAGGCCGACGACCGGCACCGCCTGGAGGAACAGCCGCAGCTCCTTCGGCCTCGCCTCCAGATCCACCGCGTGCTCGGCCACGCCCGGCAGGGTGAACCCGCCCGGCCCGCTGCACAGCAGCGTCAGGCCCAGCCACGCCGACGCGTCCAGGAGCACCGCGCGCTGCGCGACCAGGCCGCCGAACGAGTGCCCGACCACCGCGGAGGGCCCGTACGGCCACAGCGCCTCGCGAAGCGCGAGCGCGTCCTCGGCGAAGTCGTCGAGCCCGTACGCGGCGCCGTCGCCGGGCGTCTCGAACTGCCCGCGCTGGTCGTACGCGCAGGTGTGCCAGCCCGCGGCCGCGAGCAGCGGCAGGATCGGCGTGAAGTCCTCCTTGCTGCCCGTGAACCCGGGGATCAGCAGGAGATGACCGCGGTGCGTGACGCCGTCGGGCACCGCCGCCTCGTGCAACGCGAAGGCGCCGCGGTCGGTCGGGACCGTACGCGCGGTCACGCCGGCGGGGGTCTCCAGCGTCCGCGGCGTGCTCACTCGGCGACCTTCCGCCCACGCTTCGCCATCGCCGCGACGAGCTTCGCGGGGGCGTACTGGGCGACGGTCGCGAGCACCTTGTACTTCGCCGTCGGGATCGACAGCGGCTTGCCCTTGCCGAGGTCCGCGAGGGCCTCGCGGACGTTCTCCTCGACCGTCGTCCACATCCAGCCCGGCACGTCGCTCGGGTCGACTCCCATCCGCTGGTGGAACTCGGTCCGCACGAAGCCCGGGCACATCGCCGTGGTGGTGACGCCCTCGGCGGAGTAGCGGATGTTCATCCACCGGCTGAGGTTCACGATCCACGCCTTGTGTGCGGAGTACGTGCCGCGCGGCGTGAACGCGGCGACGCTCGCGACGTTGAGGATCCGACCGGATCCGCGCGGGCGCATCACGTCCAGAGCCGCCGCCATCAGGTCCATCGGCGCCTGCACCATCAGGGTGAGCTGGGCGTTCTCCGCCTCGATGTCGGTGTCGCCGAAGAACTTCCCGATCGAGGAGCCCGCGTTGTTGACGAGCACGTCGATCTCGTACGTCCGGACCGCCGCCGCGACGCGGGCGATCCCGTCGGTCGTCGACAGGTCGGCGGCGACGATCTTGACGCTGCGACCGCCGGCACGCAGGTCGGTCGCGATCGAGGAGAGGCGTTCGGCGTTGCGGGCGACCAGGACGAGATCGTGCCCGCGCGCGGCGAGCTGGCGGGCGAACTCCAGGCCGAGTCCCGACGTGGCTCCGGTCACGAGTGCGAGTGGCATGGGCAGATCCTCGCAGATCGGGAAGAATGGTCGCCGTGACCTCTCGCACGTCACCGGACGGACCCCGCGTGCTCGCCGTCGCGAACCAGAAGGGCGGCGTCGCGAAGACGACCACGGTCGCCTCCCTCGGAGCGGCGCTCGCGCAGCGTGGCCGGCGTGTGCTGCTGGTCGACCTCGACCCGCAGGCGAGTCTCACGTTCTCCCTCGGCGTCGACCCGGAGGACCTCGACGTCGCGGTCGGGGACGTGCTGCTGGGCGAGAAGGACGCCGGTGACGCGATCGTGGTCGCCGAGGAGGCGGTCCACCTGCTGCCGTCGACGATCGACCTGGCCCGCGCGGAGGAGTCGCTCGCGTCCCGGACCGGCCGCGAGCACCGGCTTCGGGCCGCGCTGCAGGGCGTGCTCGACGACTACGACTGGATCCTGCTCGACTGCCCGCCGTCGCTCGGTGTGCTCACCGCCGCCGCCCTGACCGCGGCCACCGACCTGCTGATCCCGCTCCAGTGCGAGACCCTGGCGCACCGCGGCGTCGGTCAGCTGCTCGACACCGTCCACGACGTCCGCGCCTACACGAACCCGGACCTGACGGTGCTCGGCGTCCTCCCCACCTCGTACGACGGGCGCACGCGGCACGCGCGGGCGGTGCTGGAGGCGATCACCGAGAGCTACGACCTCGAGGTGCTCGAGCCGCCGATCCCGCGCTCGATCCGCTTCGCCGAGGCCCCGGCGTACGGGTTGTCGATCCTGCAGACCGCGACGAACCACCGCGGTGCGCAGGCGTACCGCGACGTCGCCGACCGCCTGCTGGCGTGACCCGCGTCGCGGGCGCGGAGCCCGGTGCGCCGTTCGGGCAACCGGGGGTGTCACGAAGGGACCGGCACCCTCTAGTCTGGGGCAGGTGCCCAGTCGTGATCGTCCCGTGACCTCCGAGGGTCGCGGTCGGACGTCCGGTCGGCACACCCACGTCCGTCGCCGGGCTCGCCCCGGGCGCGCCTTGGCCTTCGTGCTCCTCGGGGCGCTGCTGGCCGCTGGTGTGCAGGCGACGAGCGCGACCGAGCGGATCACGGCGTGGGCTCCGATCGGGGCTCCCGCGGCCGAGGAGGGCGCCGTCGCGGCCGGGGCGGAGCCGGTCACGCGCAGCGACGAGTCGGCCGGCCCGTCGACGGGCGAGACCGGGCTCGCCTCCCCGCCGCCCACCACGGCTGCTCCGAGCGACGCGCCGCCACCGGAGGCGCAGACCGTGCCGCTCGACCGCCCGAGGACCACGAAGCGCGGCGAGCTGCTCGCCCCGAACGTCGCGCCCCCGGTGCCCGCGCGGTCGGGTACGGGGCGGCGCGTCGTGTTCTCGATGAGCGAGCAGCGGGTGTGGATCGTCGGGTCGGGCGGCCGTGCGCAGCGGACCTACCTGGTCTCGGGCAGCAGGTACGACAACCTGCAGCCCGGCCGGTACGAGATCTACTCGCGGTCGCGGCACGCCACGTCGTTCACGCTCTCGTCGACGATGGAGTTCTTCGTCCGGTTCACCCGGGGCCCCAACGCCGCGATCGGGTTCCACAGCATCCCGGTCTCGAACGACGGGACGCTGGTCCAGACGACACAGCAGCTCGGGACGGAGCTCTCCGCGGGATGCATCCGGCAGAGGCGCTCGGACGCGAAGGCGCTGTGGCAGTTCGCCGGCGTCGGGACGCGCGTCGTCGTGGTCGGCTGACCCGGACGCACGACGACCCGGCCCGCGCGGAGCGGACCGGGTCGTACGGGGTGGAGCGACCTGCTACTCGGCAGAGCCTGCGGCAGCGTCGGAGGTGACGGCGGCCGCGTCACCGCCCGACGAGGGGGCCTCGCCGTTCGCCGCACCGGACGGACGGCGGCGACGACGGCGGCGACGGCGCGTCTGGCCGCCCTCGCCGTTCGCGGCGCCCGACTCCGGCGAGCTGCCGTCCTGCACGGGCGCAGCAACCTCGGCCGACGGTGTCGCGTCGCCGGTCTCCGCCCGGTCGACGGGACGGCCACCACGCGTACGGCTGCGGCTGCGGTTGCGGGTGCGCTTCGGACGGTCCGAGCCACCGGCGGACCGGTCGCGGGACCCCTCGGAGCGCTCACGTTCCTTCGGGGGCGCGATCCGACCCTTGGCCTCGCTCGGGATCCCGAGGTCGTGGTAGAGCATCTCGGACGTCGAGTACGTCTCGACCGGCTCGTCGAACGGCAGGCCGAGCGTCTTGTTGATCGTCTTCCAGCGCGCGACGTCCGACCAGTCGACCAGCGTGATCGCGATGCCCGACTTGCCGGCGCGGCCCGTACGACCGATCCGGTGGACGTAGGTCTTGTCGTCCTCGGGGCAGGAGTAGTTGATCACGTGCGTGACGTTCTCGACGTCGATCCCGCGGGCGGCGACGTCGGTCGCGACGAGCGCGTCGATCTTGCCGTCGCGGAACCTCGCCATCGCCTTCTCGCGGGCGCCCTGCGCCATGTCGCCGTGCAGCGGCGCGGCGTTGAACCCGCGCTCGGCGAGGTCGTCGGCGAGGCGCTGCGAGGCACGCTTGGTCCGCGTGAACACGACGATCCGGCCCCGGTCCTCGGCCTGGAGGACGCGGGCGACGATCTCGGGCTTGTCGAGGTCGTGCGCCTGGTAGACGAACTGCGCGGTCGCCGGGACGGTCTGGCTGTCGCTGCTGGACTCGGCCCGGATGTTGACCGGGTGACGCATGTGGGTGCGCGCGAGGCTGACGATCGCGCCGGGCATCGTCGCCGAGAACAGCATCGTCTGCCGCAGCTCGGGCGTGCGGGCGATCAGCGCCTCGACGTCGGGGAGGAACCCGAGGTCGAGCATCTCGTCGGCCTCGTCCAGCACCAGCGACTTCACGTGGCTCAGGTCGAGCGCCTTGCGCTTGGCCAGGTCCAGCAGGCGGCCGGGCGTGCCGATCACGATCTCGACGCCGGTCTCCAGCGCCTCCAGCTGCGGCTCGTACGGCACGCCGCCGTACACGGTGAGCACACGCGCACCGCGCTTGGTGGAGGCGTCGGAGACGTCGCCGGAGACCTGGATCGCGAGCTCGCGGGTCGGGGCGACGATCAGGGCCTGCGGCTTGCCGGGCGCACCCAGCATCTCGAACTCGGGGTCGTGCGGGACGACGGTCCGCTGCACCACGGGGATGGCGAACGCGAGCGTCTTGCCCGTGCCGGTACGGGCCTGTCCGATCAGGTCGTTGCCCAGCAGCGCGATGGGCAGCGTCATCTCCTGGATCGGGAACGGGTGGGTGATGCCGAGGTCCGCGAGGGAGTCGGCGATCTCGGGAAGCACTCCCATGTCTTTGAAGGTCGTCAGGGGTCTACTCGTTCTCTGTGTCGATCGTGCCGCGCAGTCTTGTGGCGGCTTGGTCTCCTGGGGTCGCGCACCGGTGCTCGAGAGGCACGTGCGGCCCTCGGCGGGCCTCGGCGGCGACCGCGCGGCCCGGCGACTGAGATCGGTGGATCCACGCCTGGCACCTCCAGTCTATCGGGCGTGCCCTGACGTCGCGCCGCGCACCGCCCGGGCGGGCCGTTACAGTGCGCTCATGCCCGAGCACACGACACCCTCCGACGCTGCTGCCTCCGAGCTGGACGACCCGTCGTACCGCCGGGGTGTCGTCGAGCTGTTGGGTGTGCTGGCGTTCGGTGAGCTGTCGGCGTTCGAGCGGCTGGCCGAGGACGCGAAGCTCGCCCCGACGCTGCGCGACAAGGCGCACCTGGCCGAGATGGCGCTCGTGGAGATGCAGCACTTCGTCTCGTTGCGCGACCGGCTCGCCGAGCTGGGCCTCGACCCGTACGACGCGATGGCGCCGTTCGAGGCGACGTTCACCCGCTTCCACCTGCAGACGGCGCCGTCGGACTGGCTGGAGGGCCTCGTGAAGGCGTACGTCGGGGACGGTCTCGCGGCCGACTTCTACCGCGAGATCGCTGCGTTCCTGGACCTGGAGACGCGCACGCTCGTCCTCGAGGCGCTGGCGGACTCGGGCAACTCGGCGTTCGTGGTCGAGCGGGTCCGCGAGGCGATCGAGACGGACCCGAAGGTCGCGGGCCGGCTGGCGCTGTGGGGACGTCGTCTGATGGGCGAGGCCCTGAGCCAGGCGCAGGTGGTCGCCGCGGAGCACGACGGGCTGACGGCCGTCCTGGTCGGCGGTGCGGACGCCCCGAGCGGGATGGACCTGGCCTCGATCGGCCGGATGTTCACCCGGCTGACGGAGAACCACGCCGCTCGGATGGCGGAGCTCGGCCTCGACTCCTGAGGCTCGACCGAGACGTTCGACGACCGTCC
The DNA here is from genome assembly GCF_002797495.1 of Mumia flava. Lineage (NCBI taxonomy): Bacteria > Bacillati > Actinomycetota > Actinomycetes > Propionibacteriales > Nocardioidaceae > Mumia > Mumia flava. The sequence continues at coordinate 902,480 of NZ_PGEZ01000001.1, read as the reverse complement.
GTCGCGCCTGGCCGACCGTTCGGCGATCCGCCCGTGCCGGTCGGTGACGGCCATCACAATGTCGTCGTACGTTGAGTGACGGCGTGATAGTCGGACGGAAGGTCGAAGGGTGAACTCACTCGTACTCATGCTGATCGGGCTCGCGATGTTCGCGGGCGGGTATCTGCTCTACTCCAAGTTCCTCGCGAACCGGATCTACCAGCTCGACGCGGCCTACCCCACACCGGCGCACGAGATGGAGGACGGGATCGACTACGTCCCGACCAACAAGTACGTCCTGTGGGGCCACCACTTCACCTCGGTCGCCGGCGCGGCACCGATCGTGGGCCCCGCGATCGCGGTGATCTGGGGCTGGCTGCCGGCGTTCCTCTGGGTCACCCTCGGCACCGTCTTCTTCGCCGGCATGCACGACCTCGGCTCGCTGTGGGCCTCGGTGCGCAACCGCGGACAGTCGATGGGCCTGCTGTCGGGGCGCTACATCGGCCCGCGTGGGCGCAACCTGTTCCTGGTCGTGATCTTCCTGCTCCTGCTCATGGTGATCGCTGCGTTCACGGTCGTCATCAAGAACCTGCTGATCAGCACGCCGAGCGCGGTGATCCCCGCCTGGGGCGCGATCGTGGTGGCGCTGATCATCGGGCAGATGATCTACCGCTGGAAGATGAACCTCGCGCTCACCACGGTGATCGGCGTGGTCGCGCTCTACGCGCTGATCCTGCTCGGCGACGCGTACCCGGTGGAGCTGTCCGACCCGATCCTCGGGATGTCGCCGGAGACCTTCTGGATCGTCGCGCTCTTCCTCTACGCCGGCATCGCGTCGCTGCTGCCGGTCTGGGTGCTGCTGCAGCCGCGCGACTACATCAACGGTGTCCAGCTGTTCATCGGTCTCGGCATCCTGTACGGCGCGGTGCTGCTCAGCGCCCCGGAGATCGTCGCCCCGGCGTACAACTCCGACGTGCCGGACGGTACGCCGGGCCTCGTACCGCTGTTGTTCGTGACGATCGCCTGCGGCGCGATCTCCGGCTTCCACGGCATGGTCTCGTCCGGGACGTCGTCGAAGCAGCTCGACTCCGAGAGCGACGCCCGGTTCGTCGGCTACTTCGGGGCGGTCGGCGAGGGCCTGCTGGCGCTCGGCGCGATCATGGCGACCACGGCCGGATTCGCGACGCTCGCGGACTGGGAGGCGGTCTACAGCGCCTTCGGCGAGGGCGGCGTCGGCGCGTTCGTCACCGGCGGCGGCGCGATCGTCGAGGCCGGGCTCGGGCTGCCCGCCTCGCTGAGCGCGACGATCCTCGCGACGATGGCCGTGCTGTTCGCGGCGACGACGATGGACACCGGCGTCCGGCTCCAGCGGTTCGTCGTCCAGGAGGCCGGCGACCTGTTCGGATGGAAGATCGGCAAGGGCGTCGCGACCGTGGTCGTGCTCGTGGTGGCGATGGGACTCACCTTCAGCCAGGGCGCCGCGGGCGAGGGCGGCCTGCGGATCTGGCCGCTGTTCGGCACGACGAACCAGCTGCTGGCGTCGTTGACGCTGTCGATCGTCGCGGTCATGCTGCTGCGCAAGCGGCGCAACCCGTGGCCCGCGCTGATCCCGCTGGCGTTCGTCTTCGTGATGTCGTTCTACGCGGCGCTGGTCCAGCTCGGCGACCTCCAGGAGGCCGAGGACTGGCTGCTGCTCGTGCTCGACGTGGTGATCATCGTGGCCGCCCTGTGGGTCGCGGTCGAGGCGCTGATGGCCATGAACAAGGCGCGGACCGAGCCGGCCGAGGAGGCCGACGCGGACCTGGCCGGCAGCTCCCGCGGCGACGGGTCGTGACGCGCGGGTGAGCGACGCGTCGTCCAGCGGTCCTGCAGGCAGTCGCCTGCGGGACCGCTGGTCCGCGTTCACCGCCGGCCTCCAGGAGTTCTACGCCGGCCCGTACCGCCGTACGTTCGCCCGTGCGCAGCGCGACGAGGACGATCTCTTCATGCTCGTCGTGCTCGCCGACGCCCTCGGGGTCCCGGATCCCGCCGCGTACCACTCCGTCGAGCTCGTCCCGGCGCTCTACCCGGAGTTCCACGCGTGGCATCGCCGGGCCGGGCTGGAGCGCTCGCCGTTGGAGCACGTCGGGTGCTGCTGAGACTGGCCGCCGAGCGGCGCGTCCTGTTCGTGGGCGGCAAGGGCGGCGTCGGCAAGACCTCCGTCGCCTCGGCCGTCGCGCTCGAGCGCGCTCGAGACGGCGGCCGCGTGCTGGTGGTGTCCACGGACCCGGCGCACAACCTCGGTCACCTCTGGGACCGCCCGCTGGGTGACGAGCCGACGACGGTGGTCGCGGTCGCCGACGGTGCGCGGGCCGGCGGCGGTGCCGCGCGGGTCGACGGCCGCGGCGGTGGCGTCGACGCGGTCGAGATCGACCCGGCGCGGACGGTGGAGACCCACCTCGCCGGGGTCCGCTCGACGATGCTGCGGCTGCTCCCCGAGCGGTTGCACGGCCAGGTCGAGCAGCACCTCGCGTTCGCGCGGGAGGCGCCGGGGACCTACGAGTCGGCGATCCTGGACCGGCTCGCCGAGTGCGTCGAGGCGGGCCTGGACGCGTACGACCTGGTCGTGGTCGACACCGCGCCGACCGGTCACACCCTGCGGCTGCTCGCCCTGCCCGCGCAGCTCACCTCGTGGACGGAGACGCTGCTCGCCAGCCGCGACCGTGCCGAGCGGTTCGGCGCGGCCGTGCGTGGCTTGGGCGGGCGCCGGGCGGCGGACGTCGACGTCGACGCCGAGCTGCGGCGGGTGCTCGTGCGGCGCCGACGGCGGTTCGCGACGTTGCGCGACGTGGTCGGGGACCCGGGGCGGACGTCGTTCGTGATCGTGGGCGTCGCCGAGCCGATGCCGGTCGCGGAGTCCCTCGCCCTCGACGCCGAGCTCGCCTCGCTGGGGGTCGACGTGAGCGCCGTCGTGGTCAACCGGCGCTCACCGGCTGACGCGGGCGAGCTGCTGGCGCAGCGACGCCGTGCGGAGGACCAGCAGCTGCGCGTCCTGCGAGCCGGCCTGGAGGCGGGGTCAGGAGCACGGGCCGGCGGCGGGCCGGACGTGGTCGAGCTGCCGCTGCTGGCCGGCGACCTCGTGGGTGAGCCGGGCGTGGCCGCGATCGGTGCGGCGATCCGGGCAGCGGGCTGACCACCCGGGGCGCGCCTCAGGTGTCGAAGCCGACCCGGCGGCCGCCCTCGCCGGAGAACTCCAGGTAGGCGACCTTCGCGACCGGCACGACGACGCTGCGTCCACGGTCGTCGGTGATCGCCAGCAGGCCGTCACCGTCCTGGGCCTGGCTGAACGCCTTGAGGATGTCCTCACGGCTGTCGCTGGTCTCCAGGGACAGCTCACGGGCCGAGTGCTGGACGCCGATCCGGATCTCCACGTCGTGCCTTTCTGCTGATGGGTGCGCCGCACGCTGCGCGACGCAGGTTCACGCTATCTCGCCCGGGTACGGTCGGGCACGGGCGTTCGCTGCCCGCGTACCGTCCGGGGCTCCTCGTCAGTCGTCGCCGGGCTCGTCGGTGCGGGGGAATCCCGAGATGCCGCGCCACGACAGCGCACTGACCATCGCGACCGCGTGCTCGCGGGAGAGCTCCGAGCTCTGGTCCAGCCAGTAGCGGGCTCCGACGTGCGCCATCCCGACGAGGCTGACCGCGAGGAGCTCCGAGGCGACCGGCGGAAGCTTCGTGTCGTCGTGGATCACCTCGGCGATCGCCTTGGCCGTCTCCTCGTTGACACGATCCACGCGTCGACGTACCTCGGGGTCGCTGGTGATGTCCGACTCGAAGACCAGCCGGAACGCCGCCTGGTCGCTCGCCACGTAGTTGTAGAACACCTCGATCGTGGCCTGGACGCGTTCTTTGTTGTCGTCGGTCGAGGCGAGTGCGTCGCGGACGGCGTCCACCACGGTGTCGCACGCCGAGTCGAGCAGGGCGAGGTAGAGCTCCAGCTTGCCCGGGAAGTGCTGGTACAGCACCGGCTTGCTGACGCCGGCCCGCTCGGCGATGTCGTCCATGGCCGCCGCGTGGTAGCCGTTGTCGACGAACACGCCGCGTGCTGCTTCGAGGAGCTGGGCCCGGCGGGCGCTGCGGGGGAGCCGTCCGCCGCGCGGTCGGTCGCTCGTGGTGGTCTCGCTCACAGAGTGATCGTACGCCGTTGCTACCGACGGGTACGTGCCCGGCTCGGGCGGCGTGGCGCCGTCGAGCGCCGCGTCCGAGGGGCGGACGGTCCGTCCGCGTCGCGGGACGGTCCCGGGCGGCTCGTGGGCGCCAGGCATCATGGAGAAGGCGGGAACAGGCCCGGGGGCGGCGTTGTTGACGCACTCGTGGCACCCGCCGTGCCGTACCCACCCAGACCCCGACCGAGGAGACGTCGTGGCACTAGCACCCCTGGTCGAGCCCGCTGACGAGCTGACCGTCGACGAGGTTCGCCGCTACAGCCGGCACCTGATCATCCCCGACGTGGGCATGGCCGGGCAGAAGCGGCTGAAGAACGCGAAGGTCCTCGTGATCGGCGCGGGCGGACTCGGCAGCCCGGCGCTGCTGTACCTCGCGGCGGCCGGCGTCGGCACGATCGGCATCGTCGAGTTCGACGAGGTCGACGAGTCGAACCTCCAGCGCCAGGTGATCCACGGCCAGAGCGACGTCGGCCGGTCCAAGGCCCAGTCCGCGAAGGACTCGGTCGCGGAGATCAACCCGTACGTCGACGTGGTCCTGCACGAGACCCGGCTCGACGTCGACAACGTGCTCGAGATCTTCGCCGACTACGACCTGATCCTCGACGGCACCGACAACTTCGCCACCCGCTACCTGGTCAACGACGCCGCGGTGATCCTCGGCAAGCCGTACGTGTGGGGCTCGATCTACCGCTTCGAGGGCCAGGTCTCGGTGTTCTGGGCCCAGGAGGGTCCCCAGTACCGCGACCTCTACCCCGAGCCCCCGCCGCCGGGCATGGTGCCGTCCTGCGCCGAGGGCGGCGTGCTCGGCGTGCTGTGCGCGTCGATCGGCTCGGTGATGGTCAACGAGGCGATCAAGATGATCACCGGGATCGGCGACCCGCTGATCGGCCGGCTGCTCGTCTTCGACGCGCTCGAGATGCGCTGGACCGAGCTGAAGATCCGCCGCGACCCGAACGGCGTCGTCCCGACCGAGCTGCTCGAGGACTACGAGGCGTTCTGCGGCGTGCTGTCCGACGACGCGGCGGAGGCCGCCGCCGACTCGACCATCTCCGTCGCCACCCTCGAGGGCTGGCTGAAGGAGCGCGAGGAGGGCAGCCGCAGCTTCGTGCTGGTCGACGTCCGCGAGCCCAACGAGTACGAGATCAACAAGATCCCGGGCTCGGTGCTGATCCCGAAGGGCGACTTCCTCGCCGGCAACGCGCTCGAGCAGCTGCCGCAGGACCAGCAGGTCGTGCTGCACTGCAAGTCGGGACAGCGCTCGGCCGAGGTGCTGGCGATCGTCAAGGGTGCCGGCCTCGAGGACGCGGTCCACGTCGGCGGCGGCGTCGTGGCCTGGGTGAACCAGATCGACCCGTCCCAGCCCGCGTACTGACCCCTCGCTGGTCGACCGGCGCCCTCGCTGGTCGACCGGCGCCCTCGCTGGTCGAGCCTGTCGAGACCACCACGGCCCCCGGACCCCACGTCCGGGGGCCGTGGTGCGTCCGGCGCCCCGTCGCCGCATGACAGGCTGACCCGGTGGACACGCACGACCCTTCCGACGCCGCCGACCCCGAGGCGTACGTCGAGGCCGTGCTGCGGATCGCCGAGTCGGTCCCGCCCGGCCGGGTCACGTCGTACGGGGTGGTGGCCGCCGCCGTCGGACGCGGAGGGCCGCGGCAGGTCGGCCGGGTGATGGCGACCTACGGGGCGGCCGTGCCGTGGTGGCGCGTGATCCGTGCCGACGGGACGGTGGCACCGGGATTGGAGCACCGGGCGCGCGAGCACTACCTCGAGGAGGGGACGCCGTTGCGTGGAGATCTCGACGGCCCGCTGCGGGTCGACGTGCGCGCCGCCGCCTGGGATCCCCTTCGCGCCGTGTGACGCGAGCGCCGTTCTTCCTGCTGCGCAACGGTCCTGACGTCACACAGCGGGAAGGGGTCGGCGCGTCTCCGCGAACTGTCAGCGGGCTCTGCTGGGATTGAGCCATGACCCCGCGGTACGTGCTCTCGCCCCCCTCGGAGCGTGCGGAGCGGCCGGAGCTCGACGAGCACCAGCAGGCGGTCGTCGATCACCCCGGGGGTCCGCTGCTCGTCCTGGCGGGGCCCGGCACCGGCAAGACCACGACGCTGGTGGAGTCGGTCGTCGACCGGATCGAGCGGCGGGGAGTCCCGCCGGAGCAGGTCCTGGTGCTCACGTTCAGCCGTCGCGCGGCCGACGAGATGCGGCAGCGGATCGCCGCACGGCTCGAGCGGACGGTCGCGACGCCGTTGGCGACCACGTTCCACTCGTTCTGCTACGGACTCGTGCGCGAGCTCCAGGACCCGAAGGACTACGCCGAGCCGATGCAGCTGCTGTCAGCTGCCGAGGCCGACCACCGGGTCCGCGAGCTGCTCGAGGGCGCGGCCGACGGAGTCCGCCACCCGTGGCCCGCGCGGCTGCTCCCGGCCTTGCGCACCCACGGCTTCGCCGTCGAGCTCCAGCGGCTGGCCGGCCGGGCCCGCGCCCTGGGTCTCGACCCGGTCGATCTCGCCACCACGGGCTCCGCGACGGGCCGTACGGACTGGGTCGCCGCAGCCCACTTCTTCGAGGAGTACCTCGACGTCCTCGACGCCCAGAACATGCTGGACTACGCCGAGCTCGTGCACCGTGCCCGGCTGGCGGTGGAGGATCACCGAGGCGAGCTGGCCGAGCGCTTCTCGTACGTCGTGGTCGACGAGTTCCAGGACACCGACCCGGCACAGGTCGCGCTGCTGGAGGCCCTCTGCGGGGGTGGCCGCGACCTCGTGGCGGTCGGTGATCCCGACCAGTCGATCTACGCGTTCCGTGGCGCCGAGGTCCGTGGGGTCTGGGAGTTCCCCGGGCGGTTCGCGGCCGCGGACGGTCGGCCGGCGCCGGTGCGGGCTCTCCGCCGCACGCGCCGGTTCGGGCCGCGCCTGCTCGCGGCGTCCAAGCGGGTCGCCGACAGGATCGGGCTCGGCACCCTGCCGCTCGAGGCCCGCGGGTTCCGCGACACGGTGCCGACCCCGGCCGCGCACCTCCGCGCAGGGGACGACGAGCTGTGGCTGGCGACGTTCACCGACCCGGCGGCCGAGGCCGAGCACGTCGCGCAGCTCCTGCGGCGCGCGCACCTCGAGGAGGGGACGCCGTGGGACGAGATGGCGGTCCTGGTCCGCGGCGGCGCCGCGATGGGACGTCTCCACCGTGCCCTGGTCGCAGCGGGCGTTCCGGTCGAGGTCGCCGGGTCGGAGGTGCCCCTCCGTGCTGAGCCCGCGGTCGGCGGGCTGCTCGCCGCGCTCGAGCTGGCCGTCACGCTGGCTGAGGAAGCCCGGCCCGACCCCGAGGCGGTCGAGGCTCTGCTGACCGGTCCGCTCGGCCACCTCGACGGCGCCGACCTCCGGGTGCTGTGCCGGGAGCTCAGACGGCGGGACGCGTTCGGCGACGACGGCGAGCGCCGTCCGCCCCGGCCGTCGACCGAGCTGCTCGTCGACGCCCTCGTCGAGCCCGGCGTCCTCGCGGGCCTGCGCGGCGGCAGGGTCGACGACGTCGCCCGTCGCGCACGCCGGGTAGCGGACCTGGTCCGTCGCTGCGCGACGCTGGTCGCCCAGCACGCCTCGCCCGAGGTCGTGCTGTGGACGCTGTGGCGTGGGACCGCGTGGGAGCGTCGTCTGCTCGACGCCACCGCGGCCGGCGGCGAGGCGGCCGCTGCGGCCCATCGCGACCTCGACGCGGTCGTCGCCCTGTTCGCGCTGGCCGCGCGGTCCGAGGAGACCCAGCGCCGCCGCCGCGTCGGTGCGTTCCTGGACGAGGTCCGTCACCACGAGGTCCCTGCTGACTCGCTGCCCGAGCGCGGCCGCCGCGGCTCCGTGGTGAGCCTCCTCACAGCACACCGCGCGAAGGGTCTCGAGTGGCCCCTCGTGGTCGTCGCCGGGGTGCAGGAGGGCGTCTGGCCGGACGTGCGGCACCGCGGGAGTCTCCTCGCCGCCGAGCGGTTGGGAGGGCTCGAGCACGGCGCCGAGCTGCGAGGGCCGACGAGTCACGTGGAGCTGTTGGCGGAGGAGCGCCGCCTGTTCTACGTCGCGATCACCCGCGCGCGACAGCGGCTCGTCGTGACGGCCGTCGAGAGCATCGATCCCGAGGGCGACCAACCGTCTCCGTTCCTCGACGACCTGCGCCCGCTCGCGTCCCGCGCGCCGGCACACCCCGTGCGCCGCCCGGATCGCCCGCTCTCCTTGCGTGGGGTGGTCGGGGAGCTCCGTCGCCTCGCGCAGGAGGGTGCGACCGCGGCAGTCCGTGACGGCGCGGCTCGGCGTCTCGCCGAGCTCGTCGAGAGCGGTGTCGACGCGGCGGCAGGGGCTGACCCCGCGACCTGGTGGGGACTGCGCGAGCCGACCGAGAGCGACGCCCAGGTCCGTCCGGCCGGTGACCCGATCGTGCTCTCCGGCAGCACGTTGGACGGCATCGTCTCGTGCCCGCTGTCCTGGTTCCTGGGGCACGAGGCCCGCGGTGAGACCACGAGCACGACCGCCCAGGGGTTCGGGCTGCTCGTCCACGCCCTGGCGGCCGACGTGGTCCGAGGGGAGTCGGCAGCGGACCCGGCCGCACTGGACGCGACCTTGGATGCGGTCTGGGACCGGTTGTCGTTCGCCGCCGGGTGGGTCTCGGCTCGCGAGCGCGAGGAGGCGCGGACGGCGATCCGTCGTTTCGCGCTCTGGCACCATGCCCAGCAGGAGGCCTCCGCTCGCCGCCCGATCGCGGCCGAGCACGAGTTCCGGGTCCGGTTGGCCGTGGGCGACGAGCGGGTCGTGCTGCGCGGGTCGATGGACCGCGTGGAGGTGGACGCGGCCGGGCTGGTGCACGTCGTCGACTTCAAGACCGGCCGTTCTCCCGTGAGCGGGGCCGAGCTCGCCGAGCACGCGCAGCTCGGCGTCTACCAGCTGGCGGTCGAGCACGGCGCCGCCGACGAGCTGCTCGGTGGTCCTGCCGACGACGCCGGGGAGGTGGCGGGAGACCCCACCGACGCCGAGGCCGCTGCGTTCAGCGGAGGTGCGGAGCTCGTCCAGCTGCGGGTCCCGGCATCGACCCGCGACCTCGAGCACCCGAAGGTGCAGCCGCAGGATGCGCCTCACCCCGACGAGCCGTTCTTCGCGCTCGAGCTCCTCGAACGTGCCGTCCGTACGGTCCGCGAGGAGGAGTTCGTGGCGACGCCGAGCGAGCGAGCCTGCCGGTTCTGCACGTTCAGGCGATCCTGTCCGGCGAAGGTCGAGGGCACGACGGTCCTGTCGTCCGGAGGCGGTGCGACCGGCCGTCGGGGCGGTACGGCCGGTCCGGGCACCGGTGCCGACGGGGCCGAGGAGGCGACCGCGTGACGAAGCCCCTGCTCCGCGACACCACCGATCTGTGCCGTGTGCTCGACATCCCGTTCTCGTCCGAGCAGCTCGAGGCGATCACCGCGCCCGTCGATCGTCCGTCGGCGATCATCGCCGGCGCCGGCTCCGGCAAGACGACCGTGATGGCAGCCAGGGTGGTGTGGCTGGTCGGTCACGAGGGGATCGACCCCGGTGCGGTCCTCGGGCTGACCTTCACCCGCAAGGCCGCGAGCGAGCTCGGTCACCGGGTGCGTGGAGCGCTGAGTCGGCTCGCCGACGAGTCGGGGGTGCGCGGTCTGATGGACGAGGGCGGCGAGCCGGTGGTCTCCACCTACCACGCGTACGCCGGGGACCTGATCTCCGAGTACGGCCTCCTGCACGGACACGAGCCGGACGTCCGGATCAGCACCGACGCATCCCGGTTCCAGCGCGCCTACCGCGCGATCGCGAGCTACCCGGGCCCGCTCGCGTACGCATCGACGTCGCTGCCCGACCTCGTGGCGGACGTTCTCGCGCTGGACGGGCAGATGGCCGAGCACCTCGTGACGGCGGCGGACGTGCGGTCCTTCGACCGGCAGCTCCGCGACGACGTCGAGCGGACGACCGCCGAGATCCGACGGGTCAGGCTGCACGACGAGATCGTCGCGGCCGCCCACCGACGCGACGAGCTGGTCGCGCTGGTCGAGCGCTACCGCGCCGCCAAGAACGACGCCGGTGTCGTCGACTTCTCCGACCAGATGGAGCGGGCCGCGCGGCTGGCGCTCGGCTGCCCCGAGGTGTCGCAGAGCCAGCGCGACCGGTTCGCGGTCGTGCTGCTGGACGAGTACCAGGACACGTCGGTGGCCCAGCGCGATCTTCTCCAAGCGCTGTTCTCCGGATCCACCGTCGCGGACGGTCGTGGTCACCCGGTGACCGCGGTCGGCGACCCCTGCCAGGGGATCTACGGCTGGCGCGGCGCGGCGGCGAGCAACCTCCAGTCCTTCCTCGGCGACTTCCCGGCCGCCACGGCCTCGACCGAGCAGGCGTCAGCCGCTCCTGCCTGCCGCGAGTCCCTCGCCCACCCGCTGCACCTCCAGGTCAACCGCCGCAGCCGCGCGGAGATCCTCGACGTCGCCAACCGCCTCGCCCGCCCGTTCTACGCAGCGAACACCGACGTCCGCCCGTTGGCCGCTGCGCCCGACAGCGACGGCGGGGTCGTCCGCGCCGCGCTGCACCGGACGGTGGAGGACGAGGTCGGCTGGGTGGCCGACGAGGTGGTGGCCGCGCGGTCGGAGGTGCGACGGCAGGGTGCCGGCTGGTCGGAGATCGCGATCCTCGTCCGGACGCGCACCGAGATTCCGGCCCTGGTCGCGGCGCTCCGCGAGCGTGCGGTCCCGGTCGAGGTCGTCGGGCTGTCTGGGCTGCTGTCCCAGCCGGAGGTCGGTGACGTGCTGGCGGCGATGCGCGTCGTCGCGGACCAGACCGCCAACGCCGACCTCCTGCGGCTGCTCACCGGCCCGCGCTGGCGGATCGGGCCGCGCGACCTCGCCCTGCTCGGCACCCGGGCGCGCCGCCTCGCCGGGCGCCTCGACGTCGAACGCACGACGACGCTCGTCGAGGAGCTCGAACGCTCGGTGGCCGGCATCGACCCGACCGAGATCGTGTCGCTCGCCGACGCCGTCGACAGTCCCGACGACCCGCACGACCGGCTCGGCTACTCCGAGGAGGCACGGCGCCGGTTCGCCGAGGTCTCGACCACGCTGCGTGGTCTGCGGCGACGCGCGGGTGGTTCCCCGGTGGAGCTGGTCCGGCACACGATCTCGGCGCTCGGTGTCGACCTCGAGCTGATCGCGACGGGCGGCGCTGCGGCTCAGGTTGCCCGTGACAACCTCGCCGCGCTGATCGACGCGGTCGCCGACTTCGTCGCGGCCGAGCCCGCGGCGAGCCTGACCGCCGTCCTGGCCTACCTGGACGCCGAGGAGCGCTACAACGGCGGCATGGAGGTCGCGGCGCCGTCCGAGGCCGACGCCGTCAAGATCCTCACCGTCCACACGGCGAAGGGACTGGAGTGGGACGTCGTGTTCGTGCCCTTCCTGAGCGAGGGCGTCTTCCCCAGCGACCGAGCACGCTCGGCATGGCCGCGCAGCGCGAGGACGCTTCCTCACGACCTGCGCGGCGACTCCCACGACCTGCCCGCACTGGAGAGCCTCGACCGTGCCGGTCACGCTGCGTTCGCCACCGCGATGCGAGAGGACGCGCTGCTCGAGGAGATCCGGCTCGGCTACGTCGCGCTCACCCGCGCGCGGCACCTGCTCGTCACGAGCGGCCACCACTGGGGTCGCCGCCGGACGGTCCACGGGCCTTCGCCGTTCCTGCAGACGATCACGGACTGGCTGCGTGAGCAGGCGGGCGAGCCCGAGCTCTGGGTGCCGGCTCCCGAGGACGGCGAAGACAATCCCCTGCGCGCAGCACGGGCGGCGTTCGCGTGGCCGGCGCCCCTCGACGCCGAGGCCGTCGGATCGCGTCGGGAGGCTGCGCGGCGCGTGCGTGCCTGGATGTCTGCGCGGGCGCCGGGGGACACCGACGCCGACTCGAAGGAGCCCGACCTCGTGCCCGCCTCGGTGACACCCCCGACCGACGCCGACGTCGAGCCCTCCCATGCAGCCGACGACGCCGAGCAACGCGAGCTGCGTCGTCTGTCCGAGCTCGATGTCGAGATCGCTCACCTGCTCGCCGAGGCGAGGGCGGGGACCTCGGAGTTCCAGGAGGTCCCGGTTCCTGCGCGCCTGTCGACGACGGCGCTGATGGCGATGAACGCCGACCCGGACGGGTACGCCCGGACGCTCGCGCGCCCGCTTCCCCGGCCGCCCGCGCCGGCGGCCCGGTTCGGCACGCGGTTCCATGCGTGGGTCGAGGCGCGGTTCGGTCAGCAGGTGCTGCTCGCCGACGACGACCTCCCCGGCCGCGACGATCTCGACATCGCCGACGACGTGGAGCTCGCCGAGGTCGTGCGTGCGTTCGAGAGCGGGCCGCTGGCCGACCGCGTCCCGCACGTCGTCGAGGCCGCGTTCACGATCCGGCTCGCCGGTCAGACGATCAGCGGTCGCATCGACGCCGTCTACCGCACCGACGACGGATGGGAGGTCGTCGACTGGAAGACGAGCCGCTCCGCGCAGGCCGACCCGCTCCAGCTCGCCGTCTACCGCCTCGCCTGGGCAGAGATGCACGGCGTCCCGCTCGAGCAGGTTCGAGCTGCGTTCTGCTTCGTCCGGCTCGGCGAGCTCGTCTACCACCACGACCTCCCGGGTCGCGGGGACCTGGAGAGGATCGCGTCAGGCGCGGGCGTAGGGTCGGCGTCGTGACATCTGGCTTCACGTTCGCCGGCGGCGAGCACGACCGGCACTCCGAGCGGCGTGACCTCGAGTCCCTGATCCCTACGCTGCTCGCCGACCCGACGACCCGCGTCCTGGAGGTCGGTGGCGAGCACGTCGGGGTGGTCGGGACCGAGGACCCGACGCTGCGATGGCGCTCGCCCGCGGAGTCGCCCCGTGGAGAGGTGATCTACCTCGGCACGCTCGACGGGCTCGAGCACGTCGCGGTGATGGTCGATCGGGTCGCGTCGCCTGCGACGGCGCTGCGCCTGATCGCGGCCGACCTCGATCCGGCGCAGGCGCGGATGGCCGTCCACGCCGTCGGGATCGCCCAGTGGCACCGCACCCACCCGCGGTGCGCGCGGTGCGGGGAGCCGACGGATGCCGCGCAGGGAGGACACGTCCGGCACTGCCCCGTCTGCGGGGCCGATCACTTCCCACGCAGCGACCCGGCCGTCATCATGCTCATCACCGACGAGGACGACCGTGCGCTGCTGGGTCGCCGTCCGACCTGGCCGGACGGCCGGTTCTCCACGCTCGCGGGCTTCGTCGAGCCGGGCGAGACGCTGGAGGACGCCGTCCGTCGTGAGACCCACGAGGAGACCGCGGTCACGGTCGGCGACGTCTGGTACGCCAGCAGCCAGCCGTGGCCGTTCCCTTCGAGCCTGATGCTCGGGTTCTACGGCCGGGCGCTGAGCACCGACATCACCGTGGACGGCACCGAGACCGCTGATGCCCGGTGGTTCACCCGCGACGAGGTCACCGAGATGACCGCCGCAGGTGCGCTGTCGCTCCCGGGCATCGTCTCGATCTCACGCTGGCTGATCGAGGGCTGGCACGGCGGCCACGTCGAGGGCGCCTGGCGCTGACCCGGCGCCGTCCATCCCCGCCGGCCGTCGACGAACGACGATGACATCCGACCACGGGCGGGTTCGGATGCATCGACGCCCGTGGCGGCTGCTCGACGCCGGGCTCGGGTGTCAGCCCGAGATCAGGGCGAGCTGGTCCTTGACCTGCGCGAGCGACGGATTCGTCAGCGCCGAGCCGTCGGAGAAGACGAGGGTCGGGACGGTCTGGTTGCCCCCGTTGGCCTGCTCCACGATGAACGCCGAGTCGGGGTCCTGCTCGATGTCGACCTCGGCGAAGGTGATGCCCTCCTGGTTCAGCTGGCGCTTCAGCCGGTGGCAGTAGCCGCACCAGGGGGTCGAGTACATCGTGAACGTGGCCGACATTCCTGTCCTTCTCTCCAACTAGGGTGGTCGTCGACGCACAACGTCGCCGCCTGCCGAGCTTATTCCGCGTACGAGGAGGACCGTGCCCGCCGACGACCGATCAGCCGACTCCCTGCTGGAGGCGCTGGACCCGGAGCAGCGCGAGGTCGCCCTGGCCCTGCGGGGTCCCGTCTACGTGCTCGCCGGCGCGGGCACGGGCAAGACGCGGGCGATCACCCACCGGATCGCGTACGGCGTGGCCTCGGGGGTCTACAAGCCGACCGAGGTGCTGGCGGTCACGTTCACGAGCCGCGCGGCCGGCGAGATGCGCGGCCGGCTGCGCGCCCTGGGTGCCGACGGTGTGCAGGCCCGGACGTTCCACGCCGCCGCGCTGCGTCAGCTCGGCTACTTCTGGCCCCGGTTGTACGGCCACGCGCTGCCCGAGCTGATCGCGTCGAAGCTCCCGCTGGTCGCCGAGGCGGCGCGGCGGTGCCGGGTGCAGCCGGACTCTGCGCTGCTGCGTGACCTCGCGGGTGAGATCGAGTGGGCCAAGGTGTCGAACGTCCTCCCCGACGACTACCCGCGGCGTGCAGGGTCGGCCGGGCGTGGGCTCGACGCCGTCGATCCGGCGACGATCGCGCACGTGATGGCGGCGTACGAGGAGGTCAAGCGCGATCGCGAGCGGATGGACATGGAGGACATCCTGCTGTGCACCGCGTCCATGCTGGCCGACCACCAGGACGTCGCGGCGCAGGTTCGCCGCCAGTATCGCTGGCTCGTCGTGGACGAGTACCAGGACGTCAACCCGCTCCAGGCCACGCTGCTCGACCAGTGGCTCGGCGGGCGCGACGACGTCTGCGTCGTGGGCGACCCGCAGCAGACCATCTACTCGTTCGCGGGCGCGTCGCCGAGCCACCTGACCGACTTCCCCCGCCGCCACCCGGGGGCGAAGCGGATCGAGCTCGTCCGCAACTACCGTTCGACGCCGCAGGTGGTCGCGGCGGCCAACGCCGTGTTCACCCGCTCGCGCCGCGACGGTGTGGTCCTGCGGGCGCAGCGCGACGCGGGCGCGGAGGTGTCCTACACGCAGTTCGCCGACGAGGTCGCGGAGGCCGAGCAGGTCGCCGCCAGCATCCTGGCGCTCCGTGAGCGCGGGACGGCCCTGCGCGACGTCGCGATCCTGTTCCGGACCAACGCCCAGTCGGAGGCGTACGAGGAGGCGCTGGCCGCCCGCAACCTCGCGTACGTCGTGCGGGGCGTGGAGCGGTTCTTCGACCGTCCGGAGGTCAGGCAGGCCGTCACGCTGCTGCGTGGGCAGGCGCGCGGTGGCGTTCCGGCCGAGGACGGGCTGGTCGCCGAGGTTCGGGCGGTGCTCGGCTCGGCCGGCTACACCGAGCGCGCTCCGAGCAGCGGCGGAGCACAGCGCGACCGTTGGGAGTCGCTGCACGCCTTGGTGTCGATGGCGACCGACCTGGCCTCGGAGCGTCCGGACGCAGGACTCGCCGAGCTGGTCGAGGACCTCGAGCGCCGAGCGCAGCACGCCCACGCCCCGCTGGCCGACGGCGTCACCTTGGCGACCCTGCACTCCGCGAAGGGTCTGGAGTGGTCGGTGGTCTTCCTGGTCGGCGCGCAGGAAGGCACGATCCCGATCACCTACGCCCACGGGGACGCGGCGATCGAGGAGGAGCGCCGGCTGTTCTACGTCGGGGTGACGCGCGCGCGTGACCGGCTCGAGGTGTCCTGGGCGCAGGCCCGCAACCCCGGTGGCCGGGCGTCGCGGCGTCCGACCCGGTTCCTCGACGGTCTGCGTCCGCGCGATGCGGCCGAGGAGCGCGGTCCGGGTCAGCGTCGCGTGCGGCGCGAGCGCACCCTCGCCCGGTGCCGCAGCTGCGACACGGTGCTCTCGACCGGCGCGGAGCGCAAGCTCGGTCGGTGCCTCGACTGTCCGTCGACCTACGACGAGACGCTGTACGAGTCGCTGCGGCAGTGGCGAAGCGAGCAGGCGAGCGAGCAGCGGGTGCCGGCGTACTGCGTGTTCACCGATGCGACGCTCACGGCGATCGCCGAGGCTCGTCCGGGCGGTGAGGACGAGCTGTTGCGGGTCCCGGGAGTCGGGCGCGGCAAGCTCGCGAAGTACGGCGACGAGGTGCTGGCCCTGGTCGCCGACGGGGCGTCCTGACGGGGTGGCCGAAAAAGATCGCAACAAGGCCGATAATTGGTTTGCGCGCTGTCGAAGGGCAGGCGTACTGTCAGGGAACGTCAGCCCCAACGACTGAGAGAGGAGTGTGCGTCATGGAGATCTATGGTTCCAAGCCCGCCGCGTTCGTCGCCGCCGCAGGCACGTGTGCCATGACGCGCACGCGTACGGGCGCCGTCAAGCCGTTTTTCGGTTGGACGAACGTCCACGCCTTCCTCGACCCGGGGGCCGCTGCCCGGAGCTCTGTCCCATCGCCTTGACCCGATGAGACAGGACCTCACAGGCCGCGGAACCCGAACCGGGATCCGCGGCTTTTCTGTTGTCACCACCGCCGACACACCGCACCTCTCTCAGACCAGGAGAACCACCATGACCGCCGTGCTCGAGCAGCCGTCGCTCCGCACGATTCCCTGTCACGCCCACGACCCCGAGCTCTGGTTCGCCGAGTCGCCCGCCGACGTCGAAGCGGCCAAGGCTCTCTGCCTCGACTGCCCGATCCGCGCCGAGTGCCTGGCCGGCGCGCTCGACCGTGCCGAGCCCTGGGGGGTGTGGGGAGGACAGCTCTTCCTCAAGGGCACCGTGATCCCGCGCAAGCGGCCCCGCGGACGCCCGCGCAAGGACGCCGTCGCCTGAGGCGACGTCACGACGACCCGAGCGCGCGTGTGCGGCCGGACCGGCCGCGCGTGCGCTCGACCGAGAACAGAACAGGAGCACGACCGTGCTGAGCCGCATCGCGCGCAGCGCACAGCGGGCCGCGTACGGTGCCCGGATCCGGATCGCCCGGATCCTGTGACCGGACCGGCCGCCAAGCCCGAGTGCGGGCGCCCCGACTCCCGGGGCGCCCGCACTCGCACGTCCGGCGTGTCAGCCTGGTGACCCGACCTCGGCGATGCAGCGGTTCAGGTACCGCTGCTCGGGGATGCTCCGGGTCAGCCGTGCGGCGGCCTCGAACGACGCGAGCGCGCCGTCGCGGTCGCCGAGACGGAGCAGGAGGTGGCCGCGGACCGCGTGCGCGCGGTGGTTGCGCGGGTCGGTGACGTCGTCGAGGACGGCGAGCCCGGCCGCCGGGCCGTCGACCTCGGCGGTGGCGGTGGCCAACCCGATCGACGCCGCGGCCGAGGGCGCGATCTCGTCGAGCATCCGGTAGAGGACGACGATCTGCTCCCAGTCGGTCTGCTCGGCCGACGGCGCCTCGGCATGCACGGCCGCGATCGCGGCCTGGACCTGGAACGGCCCCACGTACCCGCGGGGGAGCGCGTCCTCGAGCAGGGCGACGCCTTCGGCGACGAGGCCGCGGTCCCATGCCGATCGGTCCTGGTCCTCGAGCGGGACGAGGTCGCCCGCTGCGTCGAGGCGCGCACCGGACCGAGCCTCGGTGAGCAGCAGCAGGGCGAGCAGCCCGGCGTTGTCGGGATCGCCGGGAAGAGCCGTGACGAGCGTGCGGGCGAGGCCGATCGCGGTCTCCCGCAGGGCGCTGTCCGTGGCGTCGGCGCCCTCGGTGCGCAGATGGCCCTGCGTGAACATCATCGACACGGCGTGCCGGACCGCGAGCACGCGCCCCGGGAGCTCGGCGACCGGTGGCGGCCGGAACCGTACGCCCTCCCGTGTCAGCGTCGCCTTCGCCCGGCTGATCCGCTGCGCCGTCGTCGCCTCCGGCACCGCGAACCCGTCGGCGATCTGCCGGGTCGTCAGGCCGCCCACGGCACGCAGGGCGAGCGCCACCTGCGAGGCCCGCGTCAGGCTCGGGTGACAGCAGAGGATCATGAGCGCGAGCGTGTCGTCGACGTCGGTCGTGGCGCCGGTCGTGGGGTCCGGGTCCGGCCGGACGTCCAGCTGAGCGGCGCGTTCCTCGCGGGCGCGGCGGCTCATCTCCTGCCGCTGCTGGTCGATCATGCGGCGCGAGGCCACACGGAGCAGCCAGCCGCGCGGGTCGGTCGGCAGCCCGTCGGCCGGCCACCGGTCCGCCGCTGCCATCAGCGCTTGCTGCGTCGCGTCCTCGCAGTCGTCGAAGTGCCCGTACCGGCGGGTGAGCGCGGCGAGGACGTGCGGCAGCTCGCGTCGCCACACGTCCTCGTACGCGCCCGCCGACGCGTCACCCGTCGGTGCGGTCACCGCTCATCACCGGGCGGAGCTCGACGGTCTCACCGGGTCCGCCGAAGCTCGCCGTGATCTCCTCGGCCCGCTCCTGGCTCTCGACGTCGATCAGGAAGAAGCCCGCGAGGTGTTCCTTGCCCTCGGCGTACGGGCCGTCGGTCACGACGCGGTCGCCGGCCGACCACCGGAACAGGCGGGAGCTCGCCGGGTCGCCCAGCGCCTCGGCGTGGACGAACTCGCCGCGCTCCACGAGCTCCTCCAGGGCGCTCTCGAACTGCTGGTTCAGGCGGTCGCGGGTCTCGGCGGGGAGCGCCCGGTGCTCCTCGATGAAGTCCGAGGTCGGGTGGCCCCACGGCTGCGGGTTGGACTGGATCAGGATCACGTACTTCATGGCTGTCTCCCTGGCGCTGGTCGGTACGGTCGGGGGCGCGCCCGCGCTCCCGTCATGATGTCGAAGCAGGGCGCGGCTTCTCGACATCGGGGACCGGCGGCGGCGGGGACCGGATCAGTCGGCGAAGCCGGGGAGGCTCTCCTCCAGCACCGCACGGAACGGCGCGGTGGCGCCGAGCTGGCTGAGGACCGCCAGCCCGCCGCTCCAGGTCCGGTGGATCAGGAGGTACGAGGGCGGCAGGTTGATCCGCATGGCGGTGCCGAGTCCCTCCCGCGACGGACGGGCGATGCGCTGGGCCTGCTCGCGCATCCACTCGCGGGAGAAGGTGAACTGGTCGTGCCGGGCCGGCTCCACGAACGGCTCGAGGTAGTCGCGCAGCAGGTCCTCGTCGAACCGGACGCCCGGCTTGAGGAAGCCTTCCTCCCGCAGACCCTCGACCACCGTGGGGTAGTCGTCGTCGACGGCGGCGCGCAGGAGCCGGCCCATCACACGGGGGAGACCTCCGGGCAGCCGGGCGACGGCACCGTAGTCGACGACCCCGAGGCGGTCGCCGTCGAGCACCCGGTAGTTGCCCGGGTGCGGGTCGGCGTGCAGCATCCCGACGCGCGCCGGGCCCGCGAAGAGGAACCGGGCGAACAGCTCTCCGTAGTGATCGCGCTGCTCGGGCGTGCCGGTGTCGATGATCTGCGCGAGCGACCCCACGGACGGCATCCAGGTCGAGACCAGCACCGTGTCGGTGTGCATCACGGGCTCGGGGACCTCGATGTCGGAGTCGCTCGCGAAGCCCTCGGCGAAGGCGCGCTGCGCCTCCGCCTCGAGCCCGTAGTCGAGCTCCTCACGCACACGGGCGGCGAGCTCGTCGGCGAGCGGCTTGACCTCGATCGCCGGGAACACCACGGCGAACATGCGGCTGAGCCGTCCGATCTGGCGCAGGTCGGACCGGAGCGCGGCCGCCGCTCCCGGGTACTGCACCTTGACCGCGACCTCACGGCCGTCGTACCAGCGACCCCGGTGCACCTGACCGATCGACGCCGCGGCGGCGGGCTCGTCGTCCAGCTCGATGAGCTGGTCGCGCCAGCGGGGCCCGAGCTCGGCGTCGAAGACCCGGTGAACCCGGCTGATCGGCATGGGCGGAGCGGAGTCCTGGAGGCGGGTGAACGTCTCGCGGTAGGGAGAGATGAGCTCGGGCGGCATCGCGGCCTCGAAGACGCTCATGGCCTGCCCGAACTTCATCGCGCCGCCCTTGAGCTCGCCGAGGACGGCGAAGATCTGCTCGGCGGTCCGGAGCTGGACCTCGTTGAGGACGGCATTGGTCGGGGTCCCGACGAGTCGGCGACCGACTCCCACCGTCGTCCGCCCCGCGAACCCGATCGGCAGGGTCGCCAGGCGTGCCGCACGCGCCAAGGAGCGTTGCGGCAGGGGTGCGTCGTCTCGGTCGCGGCGACCGCGGCGACCAGCGGATCCGGCGTCGCCCTCGCTCATGCCGTCATTCTGACACCCGGCGCAACCTCGGGTCCGGTCGCCGCTTCGACGATCTGGCACGCGCAGCCGACCGCTTGGGCGAGGACGTGCTCGTGGCGGTCGTCGGGTCCGGGACCGAGCACGAGGACGCTGCCCTCCGTGGCCGCGGGCCGGGCATCGCCGTAGTCGAGCACCTGCTCGGCGATCGTGACCGCGAACCGCCAACGAGTGGCCGCGGGCAGCGGCGAGGGGTGCCCGGCGGTGCTGGCGATCGGGCGGGCGTGCTGGGCGAGGACGAAGGGCCAGGACCGGTCCCAGCCTGCGCGGTCGCGGTCGTCGCACCGGACGCACGGGGTGGTGCCGGGCCGGACGAGCGGCCCGAGACGGACCGACGTCGACTCGCACACCACCGGCAGGTGCGGGACTCCGGCGCCGGTCAGCACGTCGACCACCTCACGCGGGCACGGGCCCGTCGAGAGCACGAGGACCAGGGTCGGGCTGTCCACGGTGGCGCTCGTCGCGGTGACGCCGCCGGTGGCGAGCACCGCCATCACGGCCTCGGCCAGCGGCTGGGTCGCCGGGTCCGCGTGCACCTCGACCCGGCAGCGCGACCGGGAGCGGACCCGACGACGGACCTCGCGCGCGTCGTGGCCGGCGGCGCTGAGGGCGACGGCCTCGGCGACGAGCTCGCGACCGGCCGTGCCGGCCCAGGTCTCGGCGTCGAGCAGCAGGCCGGCGGCGACCAGCGACGCGACGGTCGCGCGCGCCTCGCCGGGCTCGAGTCCGGTCATCGCCGCCAGCATCGCGATGTCGCGGGTGCCGTCGCACAGCCGCAGGATCGCGGCGGTGCCGGGCCGGTCCTCGACCAGGATCGGCCGGTCGGCGACGGTCCCGGCCTGCAGGGTGCGCCGGTCGCGGCGGACGACGGTGACGGCGGGGTGCAGCAGGGGCTTCATCGAGGCTCCTCGGGCTGGTGGGCGAGGGGGTCGACCCACCATGCCCGAGGAGGGACCGGAGCCGGGGAACTCATCCACAGCTTCGATGCGTCGAGGGTCCTGGCCGCGCGCAGCCGCCCGCCTTCCCCTGCCGGCGACGCGCGCGGACCAGGACCTGACCTCCACACGCTAGAGCCGCCGGGCCGACTCGGCAATCCGAGCGGGCAGAACGTTGTCCACGCCTGTGGAGAACCTTGGGGATAGCTTGTGGGAACCGCCGGGCGACGCTGTGGAGAGCTCGATGCAGCGGTGGACGACGGTGTGTGGAGCCGGGCCGTACGGAGCCGCTCCGGCGGTCTGACCTGCGGCGACACGCGAAGCGAGGCTGTGGACGGCACAAACCTGTCGCACCGAGGTCGTACGGTGGCTTCGTGACCGCCCCGTTCGAGCACGACGAGACCGGCCTCGATCGGATCGACCCGACCGATCCGGTCGACGACGCACGCGTCGAGGTGCGCCGCAGCGCCCGCCGGCGCAAGTCCGTCCAGGCCTACCGCGACGGTGATCGGATCGTCGTGCTGATGCCCGACTCGTTCAGCCGCGCGGAGGAGACCCGCTGGGTGCGCGAGATGGTGGCGAAGGTGCTGCGCAAGGAGCAGCGCAGTCGCCTGGGTGACGTCGACCTCCTCGAGCGGGCGACCGCGCTGTCCCAGACGTATCTCGACGGGGCCGCGGTGCCGTCGAGCGTCCGCTGGGTCGACAACCAGGAGCACCGCTGGGGATCGTGCACGGTCGAAGACCGGACGATCAGGCTGTCCTCGCGACTCCAGGGCCTGCCGTCGTGGGTCGTCGACTACGTGCTGCTGCACGAGCTCGTGCATCTGCTGGTCCCGCACCACGGGCCGCGGTTCTGGGCGCACCTCGAGTCCTACCCGCGTACGGAGCGGGCCCGCGGATTCCTCGAGGGGGTCGTGGCGGGCCGCTCTCTGGGCGGCTGAAGCCTCGCTGCCTGCGGGACAGCGACGCTTCACGGAGTCGTCACCGGATCGTGACCGAGGCCTCCGCGCAAAAATCAGTGCATGGCGCAATCATGAGGGAGGCTCACCCCCGTCCCTCAGGAGCATCATGAACACCACCCCCGAGGAGAACCCCTCGCAGCACGTCACCCGCCGCACGCTGATCTCCGGGTCGGCCGCCGCGGCGGCCCTCGCGGCCGCAGGGTACGCAGCGCCGGCCGCCGCGAAGCCGAAGCACGGCCACGGCCACGGCCACCACGACAGCGCGACGTTCACCGTGCTCGGCACGACCGATCTGCACGGCAACGTCTTCAACTGGGACTACTTCAAGAACGCCGAGTACGACGACTCCGCGCACAACGACATCGGTCTGGCGAAGATCTCGACGCTGGTCGACGCGATGCGCCGCAGCCACACGTATCCGAGCCCGCTGCTGATCGACGCCGGCGACACCATCCAGGGAACGTCCCTGGCCTACTACTTCGCCAAGGTCGAGCCGATCAGCCGGACCGTGATCCATCCGATGGCCCGTGCGATGAACGCGATCGGCTACGACGCCGCGGCCCTGGGCAACCACGAGTTCAACTACGGCATCCCGCTCCTGCGCCGCTTCGAGCGGCAGTGCGACTTCCCGCTGCTCGGCGCGAACGCCCACGACGCCACCACCGGCCTGCCGGCGTTCCCGCCGTTCGTCATCAAGAAGGTGAAGGTCGGGCGTCACCTGATCCGCGTCGGGATCCTGGGGCTGACGAACCCGGGGATCGCGATCTGGGACAAGGCGAACGTCGAGGGCACGATGGTCTTCCCGGGCCTCGTGGAGGAGGCCGCCCACTGGGTGCCGAGGATGCGGCGGGCCGGCGCGGACGTGGTGATCGTCTCCGCGCACTCCGGCGCCGACACGTCCTCGTCGTACGGCGACGCGCTCCCGTACCCGGAGAACGCCGCCAGCCTGGTCGCCGAGCAGGTGCCCGGCATCGACGCGATCCTCGTCGGGCACGCGCACGCCGAGATCGCCCAGCGCGTCGTCACGAACATCGAGACCGGCAGGCCCGTCGTGCTGACCGAGCCGCTGCGGTGGGGCATGCGCCTGTCGGCGCTCGACGTCACGGTGAGGAAGACCCGCGGGCGGTACGAGGTCACGTCGGTGTCCGCGCAGGTCCTGAACGCCAACACGGTCGAGGAGGACCCGGAGATCGTCCGGCTGCTCCGTCGCGACCACGAGACCGTCGTCGCGTACGTGAACTCCGTGATCGGCACCGCGACCGAGGCCATGTCGGCGGCCACCGCCCGCTACGAGGACACCGCGGCTCTCGACTTCATCAACGTCGTCCAGGCCGGTGCGGTCAAGGACGCCCTGGTGGGCTCGCCGAGCGAAGGACTGCCCGTCCTCAGCATCGCGGCGCCCTTCAACCGCGAGGCGGCGATCCCGGCCGGCGAGGTGTCGGTCCGGGACGTGGCCGGCCTGTACATCTACGACAACACGCTGCTCGGGATCAGGATGTCGGGTGCGCAGATCGCGGCGTACCTCGAGAAGTCCGCGGAGTACTTCAAGGCGGTCCCGGGGCCGGGCACCTACGCTGCCGGCGACGTGACGAATGCGCCGACCGCGACCGCCCCGAACGGGACGCCGGACTACAACTACGACGTGATGGGCGGGCTCGACGCCCCGCTGACGTACGACATCGACCTCACCGCGCCCGTCGGCAGCCGGATCGTCGGACTGGCGTACGGAGGTGTGCCGGTGGCCGCCGGCGACCAGTTCGTCGTCGCGATCAACAACTACCGCCAGTCCGGGGGCGGCAACTTCCCGGGCGTGACGAGCGCCGAGGTGGTCTACAACGCGCAGGTGGAGATCCGGCAGCTGCTGATCGACTGGGTCAGCGCCCAGGGCGTGATCGACCCTCCGACGTTCCACCAGGTCGACTGGCGGCTGGTGGCGGGCTCGACCCCGCTCACGATCACCGGATGAGCGCGGTCCGTGCGCGTGCTGCCGCGACCAGCGCGCGCACGGACGCGTCGGTCTCGGGCAGCGCCTCGGCATCGAACCAGGCCACGTCGATCGACTCCTCGCTGATCACCGGCGTGGCGCTCGCGGGCGCGACCGCGACGAACTGCACGTCGAGATGGTGCGACGGCCGGACCGGCCCGCACGGGACCTCGTGCAGCGACAGCAGCACGGGCTCGGGATCGAGTCGCAGCCCGTCGATCCCGGACTCCTCGGTCGCCTCCCGCAGAGCCGCGGCGGCGAGGGTCTCGTCGCCGGGCTCGCAGTGCCCGCCGGTCTGGAGCCAGCGTCGCAGCCGGCGGTGCAGCGTGAGCAGGACCCGCGACGCGTCCGCGCTGACGACGAGCGCGCTCGCGGTCAGGTGGTCGGGATGGCACGCCCGCTGCATCGCGTCGGGGTGAGCGTCGAGATGCTCGACGTAGCGTGCTCGCAACGCGTCCTGGACGCCGTCGGGCGCGGACCAGCGCGCGAGCAGCGCCCGCGCGTCGGCGTGCAGGCTCACCGGTCGCCGGAGTCCGTGGGGCCGCCGTCGCCCGGAGCGTCCGGGCCGGCGTCGGGCGCCGTGCCCCCGTCGTCCGCGCCCCCGTCGTCCGTGCCCCCGTCGTCGGGCCGCTCCGTGCTGCCGTCCAGCAGGTCCGCGAGCGCAGCGTCGAAGCTCGCGGAGTCGTCGGTGGCATCGGTGTCGTCGACTGCGAAGCCGATCGGGTCGTCCAGGTCGGCGGCCGTCGGCATCAGGTCCGGGTGGGCCCACACCGCGTCGCGCGCCGAGGCGCCCTGGCGATCACGCAGCGCAGCCCACAGGGCGGCGGCGTCGCGCAGGCGGCGCGGTCGCAGCTCGAGCCCGACGAGCGACGCGAACGTCTCCTCGGCCGGCCCACCGGCCGCCCGGCGGCGGCGCATCGCCTCGCGCAGCCGGACCGCGCTCGGCATGCGGCCGTCGGTGGCCTGCGTGACGACCTCGTCGACCCAGCCCTCCACGAAGGCGAGCAGAGCCTCGAGCCGATCGAGCGCGGCCTGCTGCTGCGGGGTCCGCTCGGGCTCGAACAGCCCGCCGGCCAGGGCCTCCTGGGCGGCCTGCATGTTCGTGGGGTCGAAACCGCTGAGCTTGTCCTCGATCGCGCGCACGTCGATCGTGGTGCCGCGGCCGAACTCCTCGACGGTCGTGAGGATCCGGGCGCGCAGCCACCCGGCGTGGGCGTACAGCCGCTGGTGCGCGGCCTCGCGCAGCGCGGCGTACAGGAAGACGTCGGCCTCCGACTCCTCGAGGCCCTCCGCGAACGCGCGAAGGTTCGCGGGCAGCATCGCCGACACGCCGCTCGGGCCCATCGGCAGGCCGGTGTCCGTCGAGCTGAGCACCTCGGCGGCGAGCCCGCCGACCGCCTGGCCGACCTGGGCGCCGAACATCGCGCCCCCGGCCTGGCTGAGCATCCCCATCAGCGGCCCGGCCATCGCCTTGGCCTCCTCGGGCAGCGCCGAGGCCATCGCCCCGACGACGTGCGCGGCGATCGGCTCGACCATGGCCTGCCAGGTCGGCATCGTCTCCTCGACCCACGTCGAGCGGCTCCACGCCTTCGCCCGTACGGAGGCCGCGGGGAGGTCCGTCACCGAGTCCAGCCAGGTGTCGGCGAGCCGCACGGCGTCGGCGACCGCGGCGTCCTCCGTGCTCAGCGGTGCCGGGTCCTTGCCGGCCGCGACGGTCTGGCGGGCGACGTCCTTGGCCAGCTCCCAGTTCACCGAGCCGTCGTGCGGCGCGAACATCCGCTGCATCTGCTGCATCAGGAGGTTCATGTCGGGCATCTGGCCGCCGCCGAACGCACCGAAGAGGCCCTCCATCGGCGTGCCCGCGAACGGGTTCGCGCCTGCGGGACCGCCGGCTCCGGCGTCCCCGCCCGGCCGGCCCGGGATCTTGCCGAAGCCGATCCCGCGGTCGGGCGTGGGCTCCGACGAGCCGTCGCCCGGCTCCTCGGGCAGGTCGTCTCGGTCGCGGTCCTCGTCGGATGCCATGGCTCCAAACGTACCCGCGTCGTCGCGGGCACCCTAGAGTTGTTCGCCATGAGCGATGTGATCCGCCTGGTCGACGTGCGAGACGAGCCGCTCGACCTGACCGAGGTGTTCGAGACGGTGGGCGACGACGTCGCGGGCGCGGTCGCGATGTTCGTGGGCACGGTCCGCGACCACGACGGTGGCCGGGGCGTGGACGCCTTGTCCTACTCCTCGCACCCGAGCGTGTTCGACGCGATGAACGCCGTGGCGTCGTCGGTGGCGGAGGAGTGCGCGGTCACCGCGCTCGCGGTCGTCCACCGGATCGGAGCCCTGGAGGTCGGCGACGTCGCGGTGGTCGCCGCCGCGTCGGCCCCGCACCGACCCGAGGCGTTCGCCGCCTGCCGGGAGCTGATCGAGCGGCTCAAGGCGCAGGTCCCGATCTGGAAGCTCCAGCTCTTCGACGACGGCAGCGAGGAGTGGGTCGGCACTCCGTGAGGGTCGCGTCGGCCGTCGGACCGGGGCGCCACCGCGACCCAGGGCCGGGAAGCCGCCACGCCACCGCCGTGCGCCGTGGTCCGACCCCGGCGGGGTGGGCGTGCCTAGACTGTGCCGCGTGAGGATCCTGCTCTGGCTCGCCGTCCCGCTCGCGATCACCGCGGTCGCGGCGCTGTGGGCCGCCTGGTACGCCCGGTCGGGGCGTCGCGCCACCCCCGAGGTGGAGGTGGTGACGTACCGGCGGGACGGACGGCACGGTGCCGTGCCGGGCTCGGGTGCGCGCGACCGGCGGTTCGCCGCCGCGGTCCGTCGCCCGGTCAGGACCCCGGTCGTACGGGGCCGCTCGGCCCCCGTCCGCGGCAGCGGCGTGGTCGTACGCCGGGCCGGGCGGTGAACGCGCCACGATGAGCCGTCGCACCTTCACCCTGGCGACCGCCGGGTTCCTTCTCGTCAGCCTGCTCGCGGTGGCCCTCGTGCTGCCGGTCCCGTACGTCACCATGCGTCCGGGCCCGACCGTCGACGTCCTCGGCGACTACGAGGACGCGCCGGTGCTCGAGATCGACGAGTCGGTCGAGACCTATCCGACCGAGGGCGAGCTGCGGCTGACGACGGTGTCGGTGACACGGGCGGATGCCCGGCTGACGCTTCCCGAGGCGTTCTGGGCGTACTTCGACGACGACGAGGCGGTCGTGCCCCGCGACCTGATCTACCCGCCGGGTCAGACCGCGGAGGAGTCGCGCGAGCAGAACACCGCGCAGATGGAGGGCTCGAAGCTCGACTCGGAGGCCGTCGCGCTGCGCGCGGCCGGGTACGACGTGCAGCAGGTCGTGGTCGTGGGGGCCGTCGAGGAGGGCAGCCCGTCGGACGGTGTCCTGCGGCCCGGCGACGTGGTGCTCGCGGTGGACGGGACCGGGGTGGAGGCGCCCGGCGACGTGGTGGACCTGGTCGGGGCGCAGGCGCCGGGCGACAGCATCCGCCTGCGGATCCGGCGCGACGGCGAGACCTCCACGGAGACGGTGGTCGCGGGCGAGCAGCCCGACGACCCCGACAAGGCACGGATCGGGATCACCCTGGGCACCGACGTCGACCTGCCGTTCGACGTCACGAACACGATCGGGGACACGATCGGCGGGCCGAGCGCCGGCCTGATCTTCGCCCTCGGCCTCTACGACGAGCTCACGCCCGGCCCGCTGACCGGCGGCCAGACCGTCGCCGGGACCGGGACGATCGACCTCGAGGGCTCGGTCGGGCCGATCGGGGGGATCCAGCAGAAGATCGCCGGCGCGGTCGACGAGGGCGCGAGCGTGTTCCTGGTCCCGGCCGCGAACTGCGACGAGGCGGCGGCGCTCGACGACCCGGGTGCCGTCCTCGTCGAGGTGGCCACCTTCGACGACGCCGTGGACGCGCTGGGCGTCCTGGCCGACGACCCCGACGGGACGGTACCGACATGTCGCTGATGCCGAGCAACCCCCTGCGCGACGTCGCGTGGGAGATCGAGAACCTCGCCGACTCCGAGGGCTGGGACCAGGCGCCGTCGCTGTACGCCCTGGTCGAGACGGCCCGGCTGCGCTCGGACGAGCCCGCGCTCGCCCGGGAGCTCGGGCTCGACGAGGACTCCGACGAGGACGGCTACACCGCGGTGGCCCAGGACGAGCTGCCCGCGGACCGCGACTTCGAGGACTTCGTCGCCGAGATCGTGTGGCCGCCTCAGGTCCACGGCACGGCGGCGGTGCTGGAGCGGCTCATGCTGCCCCCGGAGGCCGAGGCGGCCCTGCCCGACGACCAGACCGACCTGCTGTCGTACGTGGCCGAGCACCCCGATCGCCAGGAGGTCCGGATCACCGTCGCGGTGACCCGGGACGGTGGTGCGCACTGCGTCCTGCGCCTGCGTGGCGTGGACGAGGTCGCCGAGGGTCCGGACCTCGTTCCGGGTCTCGTCTCGATGCTGCGGCAGACCTTGACGGACTGACCTGGCAGACTGGCAGTCCGTACCAACGAAGGAGTCGCGTGAGTCACGGATCCGCCGCCGCCCCGCCCGACCGGCCCGGGATCTCGCGTCAGGGCCGACGCGTCCTGATCCCGACGATCATCACGCTGGTCGCGCTGCTCTTCCTGGGCGCGATCTTCACGGGCGTGTGGACGGACCGGCTGTGGTTCGCGTCGATCGACTACGGCAGCGTCTACTCGACCCTGCTGAGCACGCGCGTGCTGCTCTTCCTCGTGTTCGGCGTGCTGTTCGCCGCGATCGTGCTGGTCAACATCTGGTTGGCCTACCGAGCGCGTCCGAAGATGACCGGCCCGCAGCGCCAGAACGACCCGGTCGCGCGCTACCGCGATGCGCTGGAGCCGCTGAAGAAGCCCGCGATGCTGGCGCTCGGCGTGCTGCTCGTGATCTTCGCCGGCTCCTCGAGCGCAGGCCAGTGGCGCACGTTCCTGCTGTGGCGCAACGCCACCGAGTTCGGCCAGGACGACCAGACCTTCGGCGTCGACCTGTCGTTCTTCATGTTCGACTACCCGTTCCTGCGGTTCCTGACCGCGTTCGGGTTCGCGGTGCTGATCGTCGCGGGGATCGCGGTCGCGTTCGTGCACTACGTCTACGGCGGCATCTCGCTGTCGTCGAAGTCGCAGCGGGTCTCGCGCGCAGCGCAGGTCCACCTGTCGATCATCGTCGGTCTGTTCATGCTCCTGAAGGCCTTCGCCTACTGGCTCGACCGCTTCGGCTTCGCGATCGACTCCTCCAACCTGGTCACCGGCATCACCTACACCGACGCGAACGCCCGGATCCCCAGCAAGAACATCCTGATGGTGGTCGCGCTGATCTGCGCCCTGCTGTTCTTCGCGAACGCGATCTGGCAGAACTGGCTGCTCCCCGGGATCAGCCTGGCGCTGCTGGTGCTCACCTCGGTGCTGATCGGCGGGATCTGGCCCGCGATCATGCAGTCGTTCCAGGTCAACCCGTCGGAGCCGGACAAGGAGGCTCCGTACCTCGAGAAGAACATCACGGCGACGAGAGACGCGTACGGCATCGACACGGTCGAGAAGGAGTCGTACAACGCCCGTACGTCCCTGACCCCGCAGCAGCTCACCGAGACCGCCGAGTCGCGGGTCAGCACGCGGCTGCTCGACCCGACGCTGGTGTCGCCGGCCTTCGAGCAGCTCCAGCAGGTCCGCGGCTACTACACGGTGCCGGGCACGCTCGACGTCGACCGCTACCAGCTCGAGGGCCAGGAGAACCCGCAGGACATCGTGATCGCGGCGCGTGAGCTGAACCTCGACGGCCTGCCCCCGAACCAGCGCAACTGGGCCAACGACCACACCGTCTACACGCACGGGTACGGCGTGATCGCCGCGCGCGGCAACCAGCGCGGGTCGCAGGGTGAGCCCGTGTGGGTGGAGAAGGACATCCCCCCGACCGGCGAGCTCGACATCGAGACCGCCCCGCGGATCTACTTCGGCGAGAACTCCCCGAGCTACTCGATCGTCGGGCGTCCCGAGGGCGACGCGCCGATCGAGGTCGACATCCCGCGCGGCAACGGCGCGAACCCGTCGACCGACGAGTCCGACACCGAGGACGTCACCCAGAACACCTACGACGGCGACGGCGGCGTCACCATCGGCAGCACGTTCCGCAAGCTGCTGTACGCCGTGAAGTTCAGCGAGCCGAACATCATCCTCTCGAACCGCGTGAACGACCAGTCGCGGATCCTCTACGACCGCAACCCGCGCGACCGTGTCGCGAAGGTCGCGCCGTGGCTGACGATCGACGGCGACCCGTACCCCGCGGTGGTGGACGGGCGCGTCGTGTGGATCCTCGACGGCTACACCACGAGCGACTCCTACCCGTACTCCGAGAAGGTCTCGCTGCAGGAGGCCACGTCGGACTCGCGGACCGGCACCGGCAACCAGATCGCGCTCCCGAGCGACCAGGTCAACTACATGCGCAACGCGGTCAAGGCGGTGGTGGACGCCTACGACGGCACCGTCGACCTGTACGAGTGGGACACCGAGGACCCGGTGCTGCAGACCTGGATGAAGGCGTTCCCGGACACCGTGCAGCCGAAGTCGGCGATCTCCGACGACCTGCTGGCACACCTGCGCTACCCGGTCGACCTGTTCAAGGTGCAGCGGTTCATGCTCGGCGCGTACCACGTGACCGACCCGCAGACGTTCTACGAGGGCGGCGAGCGCTGGAAGATCCCCGAGGACCCCACCTCGAAGGGCTCGCTCCAGCCGCCGTACTACCTCTCGATCCAGCGGCCGGGGGACGACGACGTGCGCTACTCGCTCACGAGCGTCTACCTCCCGAACAACCGCCAGAATCTCGCGTCCTTCGTCTCGGTGAACTCCGAGGCGAGCGATCCCGACGGGTTCGGCAACATCCAGATCCTGCAACTGGGGGCGGGGACGACCGTCGACGGCCCGAACCAGATCGCGAACCGGTTCGAGGCGGACAGCCGTGTCTCCAGCGCACTGCTGCCGTTCAAGTCGGCCGGGACGAAGGTGCTGTTCGGCAACCTCCTGACGCTGCCGGTGGGTGACGGGCTGCTGTACGTGCAGCCCGTCTACATCAGACGAAGCGCGACCGAGGGCTCCTACCCGGTGCTCCAGTTCGTGATCGCGTCCTTCGGCGACGAGATCGGGTTCGGGCAGAGCCTCGACGAGGCGCTGCGCGTCGCGACCGGGACCGAGGGCACCCCTGACGTCAGCGACGGCACCGAGGACGGTGAGGTCGAGGAGGGCTCCGCCGGTGGCGGAGGCTCCGGCGGCGAGGGCTCGGGCGGTTCCGGCGGTGCCGGGGGTGCCGAGCCGGCCACGCTCGAGGAGCTCCTCCAGCAGGCCGACGCCGAGTACAACGCGGCGCAGGAGGCGCTGCAGCGCGGTGACCTCGGTGAGTACCAGGACCGCGTGAACGACATGGCCGGGATCCTGGACCAGATCCAGGAGCAGTACGGCACACCTGCGGCGACCCCGTCGCCGGACGGGGAAGGATGACGAGGAGAGGCATGGCGCAGCAGATTCCGGAGTCGCTCGAGGGCCTGACGATCGCGGTGCTCGGTGGCACCGGTCCGCAGGGTCGTGGTCTCGGGCGGCGGTTCGCGGCGGCCGGCCTCCCGGTCGTGATCGGGAGCCGCGCGGCCGACCGCGCCGAGCAGACCGCGGAGGACCTCGCAGCGGCGACCGGCGGCACGGTCACCGGCGCGGCGAACGAGGATGCCGCGGCTGCCGGTGACGTCGTCGTCGTCGCGGTGCCCTACGACGGCCACGCCGCGCTCCTGAAGGAGGTCGCGCCCGCGCTCGCCGGCAAGGTGGTCGTCGACTGCGTCAACGCGCTCGGCTTCGACAAGCAGGGTGCGTACGCCCTGCCGGTCCCGGAGGGGTCGGCAGCGCAGCAGGCGGAGCTCCTGCTGCCCGACTCGACCGTGGTCGGCGCGTTCCATCACGTGAGCGCCGTGCTGCTGGAGGATCCCGAGGTGACCAGCGTCGACACCGACGTGCTGGTGCTCGGGGACGTGCGCGAGGCGACGACGCTCGTGCAGGACCTGGCGGCGACGATCCCCGGCGTCCGCGGGATCTACGGCGGCCGGCTGCGCAACGCGTTCCAGGTGGAGGCCCTGACCGCTAACCTGATCAGCGTCAACCGGCGTTACAAGGCACACGCGGGGCTGCGGGTCACCGACGTCTGAGTCAGCGCGCCGTCGTCGGAAGGGGATCCGGTGGTCGAGGAACGGATCGGTGACATCGAGCTCGCCCCGCTGGCTCGGTCGAGGTCGTTCTGGGTTCTGATGCGCGACGCCGTCGTCTTCGGCGTCGTGCTCGCTCTGGGCGGTCTCGTGTTCCTCGCGATCGTCGAGGGCGGGGACTTCTGGGGCGAGCCTGCCGATGACGGCTGGTGGGGCGGTCACTGGTGGTGGGTGGCGGTGACGACCGGGGCCGGTCTCGCCGTCGGGGTGCTGCGGCACGTCCTGAAGATGCCCGCGCACGTCCCGGGTCTGACCGAGGAGCTGGCCGAGGAGCGGGTCGAGCCTCGCTCCGTCCCCGCGACGGTGACGGTCTCGGCGGTCTCGCTGGTCGGCGGAGCGAGCCTCGGGCCCGAGGCGGCGCTCGGGTCGCTGGGCGGCGGGGTCGGGACGTGGGTTGCCGAGCGTCGCGACGACGTCGACGAGGACCTGCGCAAGGCGACGACGCTCACCGGGATCTCCGGTGCGTTCGGGGGTCTGCTCGCCTCACCGTTCCTGGCGGCGATGCTCGTGATCGAGCTCGCGCGTCCGCACCGCCGTCGGATGCTGCACGCGCTGTTCGGCAGCCTGGCCGCGGCCTCGGTCGGGTTCGCTGTCTTCTACCCGATCGCGGGGGCCACGTTCCTCGGCATCTACGACGTGCCCGACTACGAGTACAAGAACTGGCACCTGCTGGCCGGTGTCGGGCTGGGGCTGGTCGCCGCGGTCGCCGCGATCGTGCTCGCCGTCATGACGGCCGTGGTGAAGTGGCTGCTCACGCCGCTCGACGGCCGGACCATCCTCCGCCCGACGATCGGGGGCGCGGCGTTCGGGCTGGTCGCGGTCGTCGTTCCGTTGACGCTGTTCACCGGGAGCCACCAGCTCGACACCGTGGTGGAGTCGGGCGCGACCCTCGGAGCCGGCTTCCTGCTGGTCGTCGTGCTCGCGAAGATGGTGACGTTCGCCGTCAGCATCGGCTCCGGGTTCATCGGGGGACCGTTCTTCCCGATGCTGTTCGCCGGTGGCACGCTCGGGTACGCCGTGCACCTGATGTTCCCCGAGCTCCCGTTGGCGCTCGCCTTCTCGTGCGTGTTCGCGGCGTTGCCCGGGGCGATCGTGGCGGCGCCGTTCACGCTGGTGCTCCTCGCCGCGCTGATGATGGAGCTCGGTCCGCTCCAGACGGCGCCGATCGGGCTCGCGGTGCTGACGTCGTACATCGCGATCACGGGCTCGGGGGTCCTGGTGGAGATGGCCGAGCGCCGCGGTCGCCGCGCCGAGCAACGGACCGGGCAGCCGACGGGGACCTGACGACACCGGCGAGAGACGAGCCGGGGCCGTGGCACGGCGCACGAGCGCGTGGCACCATCAGCACCGTGGCACACACGCTGGCGGGACGAGCCGAGACGCCGACCCAGTCGCGGATCCTGCGTCTGGTCCGCGACGAGGGCCCGATGTCGCGGGTCGACCTGGCCGACCGCCTCGCGGTCTCCCGGACGACCGTGGCGGCGGAGGTGAGCCGGCTGGTCGACCTCGGGCTCGCCGAGGACGCCGGGCCGGCCGCGTCCCGGGGCGGTCGTCGCTCGACGATGGTCGACCTCGACGGGCGGCTGAGGTTCGTCGGGATCGACGTGCGGGCGACGTCCGTGCACGTCGCCGTCACGGACGGACGCCTCACGGTGCTGTCGCGGACGAGCCAGCCCAGCGACGTGCGCCGCGGCCCGGAGCTGGTGCTGGCGGACGCGCTGGCCCTGACCCGCAAGCTGCTGGCCGAGGACGGGGTCGAGCGTCCGGCCGGGGTCGGGATCGGCCTGCCCGGGCCGGTCGACTTCCACGCCGGCGTGCCGGTCTCGCCGCCGATCATGCCCGGGTGGGACGGCTATCCCGTACGGGACGCGCTCTCGCGCGAGCTCGGCTCCCCGGTGCTGATCGACAACGACGTGAACGTCATGGCGCTGGGGGAGCAGCACAACGGGGTCGCGCGGGGTGCACGCGACTTCCTCTTCGTGAAGATCGGGACCGGCATCGGGTGCGGGATCGTGGTGGACGGTCAGCTCTACCGTGGTGCCGACGGCTGCGCCGGCGACATCGGGCACATCGGCGTGGCGCCGTCCGGTCCCGTGTGCGCCTGTGGGCGCGTGGGGTGCCTCGAGGCGACCTTCGGTGGTGCGGCCCTGGCCCGGGATGCTGCAGCCGCAGCGCGCGACGGGCGCTCCGAGGTGCTCGCCGCACGGCTCGCGGCGGAGGGGGGCCTGCGGGCCGAGGACGTCGGCGAGGCGGTCGCGCAGGGTGACGCGACCGCGCGGCGGCTCGTGGTCGACGGCGGTCGACGCGTGGGCTCCGTCCTGGCGAGCCTGACGTCGTTCTTCAACCCGGACCTGATCGTGATCGGTGGCGGTCTGTCGGCGCTGGGGCACCCGTTGCTCGCCGAGATCCGCAGCGTGGTCTACCGGCAGTCGCTGCCGCTGGCGACCGGCAACCTCCCGGTGGTGCTGAGCGAGCTTCGTGACGACGCCGGTGTCGTCGGGGCGGCGCGTCTCATCAGCGACGCGGTCTACGACGCGCCCTGAGTCGGCGGCGGCGCAGCTCCCCGCATCCGGAACGCGGTGCGGTGAAGGTCACGCAACGGTAACTTTCGCAAGTTTCTTGCGAAAGAGTGTTGCCCACTTGCGTATCCGGTCCTTAGCCTCGCTCTCACAGTGATCCACATCACGTCCAGGGGGGCGCATGGAGGCGACGGGGCCGATCCTCGAGATGCACGGGATCGTCAAGGTGTTCCCCGGGGTACGGGCCCTCGACGGCGTCGACCTCGACGTGAGGCCGGGCGAGGTGCACTGCCTGCTCGGGCAGAACGGTGCCGGCAAGTCGACGCTGATCAAGGTGCTCTCCGGCGCCCACCAGCCTGACGAGGGCGAGCTGCGCTGGAACGGCGAGCCGGTCACGATGTCGACCCCGTTCGCGGCGATCGAGCACGGGATCTCCACGATCTACCAGGAGCTCGACATGGTCCCGGGCCTGTCGGTCGCCGAGAACGTCCACCTCGGGCACGAGCCCGCACGCGCCGGCTTCATCGGTCGCGCCGAGATGCGCCGCGCCACGCGCGAGCTGCTCGCGCGGATGGGCCACGACGAGATCCCGGTGGACCGCGAGGTCGGGATGCTCCCGGCGGCGGGGCAGCAGATCGTGAGCATCGCCCGCGCCCTGTCCCACCACAGCCGGCTGATCGTCATGGACGAGCCGTCGGCGGTGCTGGACCAGCAGGAGGTGGAGAACCTCTTCCGCGTCATCGAGCAGCTCACCGCCGAGGGCGTCGCCGTCGTGTACATCTCCCACCGCCTCGAGGAGATCCGGCGGGTCGGGGACCGGGTCACCGTGCTCAAGGACGGCCGTACGGTCGCGAGCGGCCTCCCGGTCGAGACCACGCCGACCTCCGAGCTGATCCACCTGATGACGGGACGCGAGATCGAGTACGTCTTCGGTGAGCGCGTGCCGCTTCCCGCGGACGCGCCGGTGGTGCTCGAGGTCGAGGACCTGGCACTCGCCGACACGTTCTCCGGGGTGTCGATGCAGGTCCGGGCCGGCGAGATCGTCGGCCTGGCGGGGCTGGTCGGGGCCGGGCGCTCCGAGATCCTCGAGACCGTCTACGGAGCCCGCCGGGCATCCGGGGGCCGTGTCCGGGTCGACGGGCGGCGGCTGCGCGCCGGTTCGGTGCCCGCGGCGGTGAAGGCCGGCGTCGGGCTGGCGCCCGAGGAGCGCAAGGCCCAGGCCCTGCTGCTGGACCAGCCGGTCGACCGCAACATCACCCTCGCCAGCCTGGCGCGGTTCTCGACCGGAGGGTTCCTCGACTCCGCCGACGAGCGGCGCGCCTCGGAAGACCTGACCGCGTCGCTGGACGTCCGCCCCCGTGGCGTCCAGCGGCCGGTCGGCACCCTCTCCGGCGGCAACCAGCAGAAGGTCGTGCTCGCCCGGTGGCTGCTGCGCGACTGCCGCGTGCTGCTCCTGGACGAGCCGACCCGCGGCGTCGACGTGGGGGCGCGCAGCGAGATCTACGCACTGGTGAGGTCCCTCGCCGAGCGCGGCGTCGCCGTCGTGGTCGTGTCGTCGGAGCTCGAGGAGGTGCTGGGGCTGGCCGACCGCGTCCTGGTCGTCGCCGAGGGACGCGTCGTGCACGAAGGCCCGGCCGACGAGATCGACGAGCACCAGGTGCTCGACATGGTGATGGAAGGAAACGCAGCGTGAGCGAGCACAGCCAGACCACGGTCGACGACCAGGCCGGAGGCTCACCTCCGAGGACACCGCGAGCGCGCCTCGGCCTGCTCGCGGGCTCCTCCGTCGGGCGCAACCTGGGCCTCGTCGTCGCCCTCCTCATCCTCTGCGGCGTCGGGGTCGCGACGGCGGGCAGCCAGTTCGCCGACGTCGACAACATGCTCACGATCCTGCGGCTCGCGTCGGTGATCGGGGTCGTCAGCATCGGGATGACGTTCGTCATCACCGGCGGCGGGATCGACCTGTCGGTCGGCGCGATCGTCGCGCTCGCGTCGGTGTGGGCGACGACGCTGGCGACGCAGACCCTCGCCGAGGACACCCACTGGATCATCATCGTGACGACCGCCCTCGCGGTCGGCATCGGGTGCGGGCTGATCAACGGCCTGCTCATCGCCTACGGGGGCGTCGTCCCGTTCATCGCCACGCTCGCGATGCTCGCGAGTGCCCGCGGCCTGGCCGAGATCATCGCGAACCGCCGCACCCAGATCGTGACCGATCGGGACTTCGTCGACTTCTTCCGCGGCTCGGTGCTCGGGATCCCGATGCTCGTGCTGATCTTCGCCGTCGTCGCCGCCCTCGGCTGGGTGCTGCTGAACCGTACGACGTTCGGCCGCCGGACGTTCGCCGTCGGCGGCAACCCGGAGGCGGCCCGCCTCGCCGGCATCAACGTGCGTCGCCACACCGTCCTGCTCTACGTGCTGCTCGGTGCCTGCTGCGGCATCGCGGCGGTGATGATCGTGGCGCGCACGACCACCGGGACGTCGACCCACGGCACCCTCTACGAGCTCGACGCGATCGCCGCCGTCGTCATCGGCGGCACGCTGCTCGCGGGCGGTCGCGGCACGGTCACCGGCACCGTGTTCGGCGTCCTGATCTTCACGACGCTGTCCAACGTGTTCACGCTCAACAACCTGTCCAGCTCGGCGCAGGCCGTGGCCAAGGGCGTGATCATCGTCGTCGCCGTGCTGCTCCAGCAGCGGTTCGCCCGCCGCAGCGACACGCGGACCTGACCGCCGACCGACCCGGACGTACGACCCGACCACCGATCCCGACCCACCGATCGCACCACCCGAGGCAAGGAGCCGACCATGACCACCCACAAGACCCCCCGACGCCGCATCGCGGCGAGCGCCGCAGCCGGTCTCTCCGCGCTGCTCCTCGTCTCGGCGTGCACGGGCAACACCTCAGACTCCGACGGCGACGACGGTGGCAACACCGCGGTCTCGAACAACGACGAGACCGGTGACACCGTCGTGATCGGGTTCTCGGGCCCGGCGGCCGACCACGGCTGGCTCGGCGCGATCAACAGCACCGCGCAGGCGGAGGCCGACGAGTACGACGACATCGATCTCCAGATGGCGGAGGGCACCAACGACCCGAGCCAGCAGATCGCGCAGGTGGAGACGTTCATCAACGACGAGGTCGACGCGATCGTGCTGCTGCCGACCGACGGCGCCGCTCTGACCCAGGTCGCCACCCGCGCGATGGACGCCGGCATCCCGGTGGTGAACGTCGACCGCGAGTTCTCCTCGCCGTTCGCAGCGCGGACGACCATCCTCGGTGACAACTACGGCATGGGCGTCTCGGCCGGCACGTACGCGTGCGAGCTGGTCGAGGAGAACGATCTCCAGGACCCGGTGATCGCCGAGATCGCCGGCATCGACTCGCTCCCGCTGACCCAGGACCGGTCGCAGGGCTTCGCCGACGCCCTCGAGGCGTGCGACCAGACGGTCGACAACCGCGTCGCGGCCGAGTTCACCGTCGAGTCCGGTGAGGAGCAGGCCGCGAACCTGCTCCAGGCCGCGCCGCAGATCGACATCATCTGGAACCACGACGACGACCAGGGCGTCGGCGTCAAGGCCGCGTTCGAGAACGCCAACCGTGACGAGTTCTCCTTCATCGGCGGTGCGGGATCCTGCAACGCGATGGACTGGATCGAGAACGGCGAGATGGAGGCCACCGTCATCTACCCGCCGACGCAGGCGGCCGACGGCATCAAGCTGGCTCGCCTGATCGCGCAGGACAAGGGGATGTCCGACCTGGTCCAGGTCGAGGTCCCCAAGCGGGTCGTGCTGAACGCACCGGTCGTGGACGCCGACAACGTCGACGAGTACCGCGACCTCTGCTTCGACTCCTGACCCTCGGGGTGTGCCAGCGGCTGCCCGCCGGGCGACGACGACCGGCGGGCAGCCTCCCTTCGAAGCAGAGGACCGCAGATGGACAGCTCACGACCCGCGCTCGGGATCGGGATGGTCGGCTACGCCTTCATGGGCGCGGCGCACTCCCAGGCCTGGCGCAACGCCCACCGCTTCTTCGACCTGCCGCTGACGCCCGACATGCGGGTCCTGTGCGGCCGTGACGAGGGCCGAGCCCGAGCAGCGGCCGACCGGCTCGGCTGGCCCGAGGTCGAGACGGACTGGCGCCGGCTGCTGGAGCGCGACGACGTCGACCTGGTCGACGTGTGCACGCCCGGCGACACCCACGCCGAGATCGCGATCGCGGCGCTCGAGGCAGGCAAGCACGTCTTGTGCGAGAAGCCGCTGGCCAACACGGTCGACGAGGCCCGGGCGATGGCCGCGGCCGCCGACCGTGCCGCGAGGGACGGCGTGTGGGCGATGGTCGGCTTCACCTACCGTCGGGTCCCTGCGATCGCGCTCGCGCGCCGCCTGGTCGAGGAGGGCCGGATCGGGACCGTGCGGCACGTCCGCGCGCAGTACCTCCAGGACTGGCTGGCGGACCCGGCCGCCCCGATGAGCTGGCGCCTCGAGAAGCAGAGGGCCGGCTCGGGGGCCCTCGGCGACATCGGCGCCCACATCGTCGACCTGACGCAGTTCATCACCGGCGACCGGGTCGCCAGCGTGACGAGCCGGCTCGAGACGTTCGTGACCGAGCGTCCGTGGCCCGACGACGGGGTCGGCGGGCTGACCGGGACGGGAGCCGCCGGTGGCGCGACCGGCACGGTCACGGTCGACGACGCCGCGACGTTCCTCGCTCGGTTCGACAGCGGTGCGATGGGCGTCTTCGAGGCGACCCGCTACGCCTCCGGTCGCAAGAACGCGATCCGGATCGAGATCAACGGGACCGACGGCAGCCTCGCCTTCGACTTCGAGGACATGAACGTCCTGCACGTCTACGACGCGGGCGCTCCGGCCGAGGTCGCGGGGTTCACGCGGGTCGTCGTCACCGAGCCGACCCATCCGTACCTCGCGGCGTGGTGGCCGCCCGGGCACGGGCTCGGGTACGAGCACGGCTTCACCCATCAGGTGGTCGACCTCGTCGAGGCGATCGCCGCAGGGTCCCAGCCCCTCCCGTCGTTCACCGACGGGCTGCAGGTGCAGACCGTGCTCGACGCGGTCGTGACCAGCGCGCAGTCCGGTCGGTGGGTCGATGCCGAGGTGCCGGACCTGGACGCCCGCGACACCATGACGCCGAAGGAGAGGATCGAGACATGAGCCGACCGATCACGCTGTTCACCGGGCAGTGGGCGGACCTGCCGTTCGAGGAGGTGTGCAAGCTGGCTTCGGGGTGGGGCTACGACGGTCTGGAGATCGCCTGCTGGGGCGACCACCTGGATCCGTGGCAGGCGGCCACGGACGACGCGTACGTCGAGGCGAAGCTCGCGATGCTGGAGAAGTACGGCCTGAAGGTGTGGGCGATCAGCAACCACCTGAAGGGGCAGGCGGTCTGCGACGATCCGATCGACGACCGGCACCGAGCGATCCTGCCGGCGAACGTGTGGGGCGACGGCGACCCCGAGGGCGTGCGGCAGCGCGCCGCCGAGGAGATGAAGCTGACGGCGCGGACGGCGCAGCGGCTGGGTGTGGACACGGTGATCGGGTTCACCGGGTCGTCGATCTGGAAGTACGTCGCGATGTTCCCGCCGGTGAGCCAGGAGCAGGTGGATGCGGGGTACGCGGACTTCGCGGACCGCTGGAACCCGATCCTGGACGTCTTCGACGAGTGCGGAGTGCGGTTCGCTCACGAGGTGCACCCGAGCGAGATCGCGTACGACTACTGGACGACGGTCCGGACCCTCGAGGCGATCGGGCACCGTGAGGCGTTCGGACTGAACTGGGATCCGAGCCACTTCGTGTGGCAGGACCTCGACCCGGTGGGGTTCATCCTCGACTTCGCCGACCGGATCTACCACGTGGACTGCAAGGACGCGAAGAAGGCGACGGGCAACGGGCGGAACGGTCGGATGGGGTCCCACCTGGCGTGGGCGGACCCGCGCCGGGGCTGGGACTTCGTCTCCACCGGGCACGGCGACGTGCCGTGGGAGCGGTGCTTCCGCGCGCTGAGCTCGATCGGGTACGAGGGTCCGATCTCGGTGGAGTGGGAGGACGCCGGGATGGACCGCCTGGTCGGGGCGCCGGAGGCGCTGGAGTTCGTGCGGCGGCTCGCGTTCGACCCGCCGGAGGCGGCGTTCGACGCCGCGTTCGCCACCGACTGACCCGACCCAGCGACCAGATGCCAGGAGGCACGATGACGAGGATGCCGACGGCCGAGGACCGGTTCTCCTTCGGCCTGTGGACGGTGGGATGGACCGGTGTCGACCCGTTCGGCACGGCGACCCGGCCGGCGCTGGACCCCTGGGAGTACGTCGGGCGGCTCGCCGAGCTCGGGGCGTGGGGGATCACGTTCCACGACGACGACGTCGTCCCGTTCGGCTCCGACGAGGCGACCCGCGAGCAGCGCTTCGGTCGGCTCAAGGACGCCGCCGACGGGGCGGGGCTGGTGATCGAGATGGTCACCACCAATACGTTCACCCACCCGGTCTTCAAGGACGGTGGGCTGACCAGCAACGATCGCGGCGTACGACGGTTCGCGCTGCGCAAGATCCTGCGGGCGGTGGACGTGGCCGCGTGGATGGGCGCCACGACGTTCGTGATGTGGGGCGGGCGGGAGGGCTCGGAGTACGACGGCTCGAAGGACGTCTACGGCGCGCTCGAACGCTACAAGGAGGGTCTCGACACGGTCGCCGGCTACATCCTGTCGCAGGGCTACGACCTGCGGATCGCGCTCGAGCCGAAGCCGAACGAGCCGCGGGGCGACATCTTCCTGCCGACCGTCGGGCACGCGCTGGCGCTGATCGCCGAGCTCGACCACGCCGACCTGGTCGGGCTGAACCCGGAGACCGGCCACGAGCAGATGGCGAACCTCAACTACACCCATCAGCTCGCCCAGGCGCTGTGGAGCGGCAAGCTGTTCCACATCGACCTGAACGGCCAGCGCGGTCTCAAGTACGACCAGGACCTGGTCTTCGGGCACGGCGACCTGATGTCGGCGTTCTTCACCGTCGACCTGCTCGAGAACGGCTTACCGGGACATCCCGACGCGCCGCGCTACGCCGGGCCCCGCCACTTCGACTACAAGCCGTCGCGGACCGAGGGGTTCGACGGTGTGTGGGCGTCGGCGGCGGCGAACATGGAGACGTACCTGATGCTCGCCGAGCGGGCACGGGCGTTCCGCGCCGATCCGGAGGTCAACAAGGCGATGACGTACGCCGGCGTGACCGATCTCGCGCGCCCCACCCTGGGCCCGGGGGAGACGGCGGCGCAGCTCGTCGCGTCGGACGACGAGGTCGACCCGGCGGTCGCGGCGGAGCGCGACTTCGGCTTCGTGCGTCTGCACCAGCTCGCCGTGCGCCACCTGATCGGTTGAGACGTACCGGTCGACCTGGTTGACAGTCGCGCAGCCCGACCGTAGGTTCTCTTTCGAATCTTGATTAAAAATCTACGGAGGCCCCCGATGCAGATCCACAACACCGTCGCCCTCGTCACCGGAGGGGCCTCCGGGCTCGGGCGGGCGACCGTCGAGGCCCTGCTCGCGAAGGGCGGCCGCGTCGTGATCGCCGACCTGCCCGGCTCCCCGGGTGCGACGGTGGCGAAGGAGCTCGGGGAGGCCGTGCGCTTCGTCGAGGCCGACGTCCGGGACGAGGACGCGGTCCAGGCGGCCGTGGACGCCGCATCCGAGGTGGGAGAGCTCCGGGTCGTCGTCAACTGCGCCGGGACCGGTGACGCGATCAAGACCGTGGGTCGTGACGGAGCCCCGTACCCGCTGGA
Organism: Mumia flava; assembly: GCF_002797495.1. Taxonomy (NCBI): domain Bacteria; kingdom Bacillati; phylum Actinomycetota; class Actinomycetes; order Propionibacteriales; family Nocardioidaceae; genus Mumia; species Mumia flava. Next base: position 859,768 of record NZ_PGEZ01000001.1, on the reverse strand, counting down.
GGCGTTCCAGCGGATCATCGAGATCAACCTGATCGGCACGTTCAACGTGGTCCGGCTCGGCGCGGCCCGGATCGCCACCTCGGACCCGGTCGGGGAGGAGCGCGGCGTGATCGTCAATACCGCCTCGGTGGCCGCGTTCGACGGGCAGATCGGTCAGGCCGCCTACTCCGCCTCGAAGGGCGGCGTGGTCGGCATGACTCTCCCGATCGCCCGCGACCTGGCCTCGCTCGGCATCCGCGTCGTCACGATCGCGCCGGGCCTGTTCAACACGCCGCTGCTCGCGGGCCTGCCCGAGGAGGCGAAGGCGTCCCTGGGCGCACAGGTGCCGCACCCCGCCCGCCTCGGTGAGCCGGCGGAGTACGGCGCGCTCGCCGCCCACGTGGTCGAGAACCCCATGCTCAACGGCGAGACGATCCGGCTCGACGGTGCGATCCGGATGGCTCCGCGCTGAGCCGGGCCCGACGGCGTACGGCGCGACGCCGGGGGCGGCGCCGTACGACGCTCAGCGCTGGTGCGTGTGCGCGATGTAGACGTCGCACGGCGCCTTGTGCGCGACGTCGGTCGCGATGCTGCCGAGGACGCGCGCAAGACCCTGGACGCGCTTGTTGCCGACCACGATCAGGCTGGCGCTGAGCTCGTCGGCCGCGCGGACGAGCGCGTCGGCCGCCTGGCCGTCGGCCGGCGCCGCCGTCGCGTCGAGTCCCGGGAACTCCTGGCGCAGCGCACGGATCGTGTCGTGCGCGAGGCCGTCGGCCGCCGCCTCGGTGGTGAGCAGGATCTCCTCACCGGCGGTGTCCACGCGCTCGGCCTCGAACTTGCCGTACGCCGAGATCACGTGCAGGCGCGCTCCGAGTGCTACCGCCAGCCGTGCGGCCGTACGGGCTGCCGCGGTCGCGGTCTCGCTGCCGTCGACACCGGTCACGATCGTGTCCATGGGTGGTCCTTCCTCGTCGGCCGGGGGCGGCCGCCTGCGTACGTCGTCGTGCGTGTGGTCGTGAGCGTAGTGCAAACGCGGGTTGCAGCGAGTCCGGTCCGCTGACCGGATCCGGTCACCTGCGGAGCTGGACCGCCGATGACGGCGCCGGCCGGAGCCGTGGCACCAGGATGGCGCCGAGCGCGTGGTAGACGTCCGGCTTGCCGTGCCACACCGTCGACGCCGGCTGGTTGGAGGCGTCGAGCTCGTGGTGCCAGCTCCCGCCGCTGCGGTCGACGTGGTGCTCCTCGGTGAAGTCCCACCACGTCGCGGCCCACCGGTCGTACGCCGGATCGCCGGTGCGGCGTCCCAGCGTGCCCGCCGCCGCGATCGCCTCGGCGATCACCCAGTGCATCCGGCTCCGGACGACCGGGGTGCCGCCGAAGTCGACGGTGTAGACGAACCCGGGCGCGCCGTCCACCTCCCATCCCGCGCGGACGGCCGTGCCGAACAGCGCGGTCGCGTCGTCGGCGAGCCAGCCCGGCGGTTCCGGCAGCGACGCCTCGAGCTGGACCAGCAGGCGTGCCCACTCCAGCAGGTGGCCGGGCGTGGCGCCGTACGGGCGGAACGGGTCGGCCGGGCGGTCGACGTTGTAGTCGAGAACGGGCTGCCAGTCGGGCGTGAAGTGCTCGGGGAGGAGCCAGTCGTGGTGGCGGGCGACGTCGTGGACCAGGTGGTCGGCCATCGCGAGCGCGCGGCGGTGCCAGGCCGGCTCGTCGAGAGCGTCGCCGAGCGCGAGGAACGCCTCGACGGTGTGCATGGTGGCGTTCGCCCCGCGGTACGGCTCGGCGCGCGTGAAGCCGCGGTCCCAGGACTCGACCACCCGCCCGTCGCCGTCGAGGAAGCGCCGCTCGTAGGTGTCGGTCGCGCGCTCGACCAGGGCGTCGGCGCGTGGGATCCCGGCGGCGTACGCGGTGCCGGCGGCGAGCGCGACGAACGCGTGCGGGTAGGCCCCCTTGGCCGCATCGACCGGACCGGACCCGTCGGTCGCGATCGAGGTGAACCACCCGCCCCGCTGGTCGTCGTGCAGCGGGCCCAGCAGCGCGTCGACCCCGATCGCCGCGATCTCCTCGGCGCCGTCGACGTCGAGCAGCGCCGCGAGCGAGAACACGTACGTCATCCGCGTGGTGATCCAGGTGTGGATCGGCTGTCTCGGGTCCGGGCGGCCGTCGTCGTCGAGCCAGGCGAAGCCGACCGGCGGTGCGGCCGACGCCCGTGCGAAGTCGATCAGGCGCAGGCCCTCGGGGGTGAGCAGGCCGGAGGGGGCGTTCGGGGAAGGCATCGCGGCTCCTCGGGGGACCCCGGTTTGGGTCGTTCAGGGGCGTCGGCTACTGTAGTTCTTGCGACGCGGGGTGGAGCAGTTCGGTAGCTCGCTGGGCTCATAACCCAGAGGTCGCAGGTTCAAATCCTGCCCCCGCTACCAGATGTCAGGCCCGGAAATCCACGGATCTCCGGGCCTGACTGCTTTCTGTCGACGGGTCCGGGCGACCGGCCGTCCCCGGTGCCACACGATCGCGCTGCGGCGACCTGCGACTACCGCTCGAGGGCGCGGTCCTCGCGGGTGTTGTGGATCAGCCGCTGGAGGACCTTGATCGTGGTGACGTAGTCGGCGTCGTCGATCCCGTCATGGATGAGCGCGCGGATCGCAGGTGCGTGGCGCGCGAGCTCCAACCGGCCCGCCTTGCCGGCCTCGGTGATGCGCAGCCGGACTCCCTCGCGCTCCAGCCAGCCCCGTGCAACCAGGGTGTCGGCCTCGGTGTCGAGATCGTCCTCCTCGCGAAGGTACTCAGCCATCGCGTGCTCGAGCTCGGCGACGGTCGCGCCCTGGTCGTCCTCGGCGAGGTCGTGCGCATCCAGGTGGCGCAGCAGCCAGAACTGAGGTTGCGTGTACCCGCGGAGCCGTTGCTCCCGCCGAGTGAAGGTGATGACGGACTCGTAGGCCCGTCGTGTCCAGTACGCCGCGACCTGGCGGGCGAGAGCGGCGTCGTTGTCCGTCGTGGAAGTCGTCATCGCAGCACGGTAGGAGCTCAAGTCGACGTGAAGTCAAGAGCGCTGCACGCGGCATCGCTGCGCACCCTCGCGGGACGCGCGGGTCCCGGCCGACGACCGGCACGCCCGATGAAGGAGACATCGTGAACACCACGCCCACGCCTGACGACGCCGACTCCCCACCGAGGAAGACCTGCGATGCGAGCGGGATGGCCGAGATCCACCGGATGTTCCGGGCGGGGTTCGGTGAAGGGCCCGAGCTCGTGCGCGGCGTACGCCAGGGCGACACGACCCACGCCGAGACGGTGGCGCGACATCTGACCATGCTCTCCGTCGGGCTGCACGCCCACCACGAGGGGGAGGACGAACGGTTGTGGCCGGCACTCGAAGCGCGCGCGCCGGCCTGCGCGCTGCACGTCGAGCGGATGAAGGCGCAGCATGCCGAGATGCTGGTCCAGCTGGATGCACTCGATGCGGCTCTGCCGTCCTGGCGGACGTCCGCCACGGATCCCGCCGCCGTCCTCGCTGCGCTCGGCGGGATCAACGCGGCGCTCGCGGAGCACCTGCCCGACGAGGAGAAGACCATCGTGCCCGCGATGGAGACGACGCTCACGGAGAAGGAGATCCAGTGGTTCTCCACGCACGGGCGCAAGGCGACGCCCAAGGGTCAGACGTGGGACCAGCTCGGGGCCATCCTGGATGCCCAGCCCGATGGCGATCTCTGGATGCGCAAGCACCTGCCGGCGCCGGTCCGGCTGTTGTGGCGCTGGCGGGGCAAGGCGCACTACGAGCGCACGCGGGCGGCGCTCCGACCTCGCTGATGGCGAGCTGCGGTCCTCAGGTGGAGAGGACCGGCGTGTTCTGGTTCGCGGTGAGCAGCCAGCGACCTGCTTCCTTGGCGACGACGTACATCGGCGATCCCTCGCTCTCGGGCATGCCGTCGGCGGTGAAGAAGCGCTGGCGCACCTTGACCGCCGCCACGTCCGGTCGGATGAACAGGACGTGCTCGAGCTCGTAGGTGGTCGTTCCCAGCGTGCTGGAGCCCGGGAGCACCTGGGCGGTGAACTCGGCGATCGCGTCGCGCCCGAACAGCCGCTTGCCGTGCCCGGTCGTCCAGATCGCATCCTCCCGGAAGAGGTCGAGGAACTCGTCGACGAGCTCGTTCTGCTGGGCATGTTCCACGGCCGCGACCAGCGCGTGCAGGGCGGCGAGCTCCGCGACGCGCGTCGGATCGGGGGCCTCGGTGCGTGCTTCCTGTGCGGTCATGACGGCCATGGTGGTAGTTCGAGCCCACTTCAAGTCAAGCCTTCGACGAGCCGGCTCGATCGTGGCTCGGACGTGGCCCTCATGGGGTGGCCGAGAGGGTGTAGCCGGCGATGGGGATGACCAGCCTGCCGTCCTCGACGAACGTCTCGAGCAGCTCGTGCGACTCCACGAGCATCCGGTCGAGGGTCGGGACGTCGAGCCGGTCCCGAAGCGGCGTCGCGTTCACCTCGGTCCTCACCATCGCTTCGACACTGGGGAAGAAGGCCGGTCGGGTGTGCCGGCGGACTGCTAGCACCCGCAGCCCGACATCTGCGCAGCAGTCGGCCAGAGCCGACGGATCACCCTGCGACCAGTAGGTCCCCAGGAGCTCGGTCGCCTCCGGTCCCGCATGGTGGGTGACCATCTCCACCCAGGGTCCGTACGCAGGCTGCGCATGCAGCGACGAGAAGGCGTGCACCACGACACGTCCACCGGGTCGGGTCACCCGCCGCATCTCGGCGAGGGCGCCGGCAGGATCGGGGAAGAAGAAGATCGCAGCCTGGCAGGTGAGGACGTCGAATCCGCCGGCCGGGAACGGAAGCGCCGCCACGTCGCCCTGCTCCCAGGAGACGCGCGGCTCGACGCGGTGCGCGACAGCAAGCATGGCGGGATTGAGGTCGACCCCGGTGACGCTCCCACCCGGTGCAGCCAACGTCACCGCTGCGCGCGCCACGACGCCCGTCCCGCACGCCACGTCCAGGACCTGGTCCCCGGGGCCGACCTCTGCCGCCTCGAGGACGGGTTCCACCCACTGCCGGAAGAGCGCGGGGACGAACCGCTCCTCGTACGCCTCGGCCTGCTCGGCATCGATCATGAACTGCTCGGTCGCCATGTCCCCAGCGTCGGTCTCCGATCCTCTCGACGGATCGGTCACCCGTCCCATCGCGTGACCCATGTTCGGCGAGGGACACTGTCGGGATGGAGGCCGAGGAGCTTCTCAGCGTGGCCGACACCCGCGCCGCGGAAGGTGACTACGCGGGGGCGCTGGCTGCTCGCGAGCAGGCGTACACCCGGCTGCGGCAGGCGGGGGAGACCCGGTCGGCGTCACGGCTGGCGGCGTACCAGATCGCCTTCGACCACCTGGCTCTCTTCGGCAACAAGGCCGTGGCGCAGGGATGGCTCGAGCGGGGCATCAGGCTTGCGTCCGCTTCCGGTGACTGCGCTGAGGCGGGCTGGGTCGCCCTGGCCCGCGCGCTCCACGCCGCGGACACGCGCGAGCGGGATCGTTGGACCGGCGTGGCCGAACGCGCCGCCGCCACGTTCGGCGACGCGGACCTGGGCTTCGACGCCCTGGCGTACCGGGGGCTCGCCACCGTCGAGCGCGGTCGGGTGGGGCGCGGGATGCGGCTGCTCGACGAGGCGGTCGCGGCCGCCTACAGCGGCGAGGTGACGAGTCCGGTCGTGGCCGGCGAGATCTTCTGCAAGCTGATGGTCGCGTGCGAGCAGGTGCTGGACGTGCCGCGCGCCGAGGAGTGGCACCGGGTGGTCACGCTGCTCGAGCAGCGGCTCGATCTCGCGTGGGCCTCGGCGATCTGCCGGATGCACGTCGGCGCCGTGTGGACCGTCGCCGGCAGGTGGGACGAGGCCGAGCGCGAGCTGGCCCGAGCCATCGAGCTGTACGACGCGACGTACCGCGCGCTGCGGCCGGCCGCGTGCGCACGCATGGCGGAGCTGCGCGTTCGCCAGGGACGGCTCGAGGAGGCCGAGCGCCATCTTCAGGAGGGCAGGGAGGACGGCTTCGCATCCCGCCCTGCGGCACGGCTCGCCTGGCGGCAGGCCGTCAGCGACATCGAGCGTCGGGCCGCGGCGGCGGCGCTCTCGGACGCGATCAGGCCTCGCAGAGACGAACCGGCAGTGATCCCTGAGCTCGCCCTGCTCGTCGAGCTCAAGATCGCCTGCAACGAGCCCGAGGATGCTGCCACCACTGCGGCGAGGCTGACCGAGGTCACCACCCACGACGTCGGCGCCGCGCTCACGGCGTACGCGCGGCTTGCCGAGGGTCAGGTCGCAGCGTCGCGTGCGTCCCCCGACACTGCTGACCTGTTGCGTGAGGCGGTGCGTCGCTTTGCTCGCGCCCGGCTGCCGTTGGAGCAAGCCACGACCGGAGTCGCCCTGGCCGAGGTGCTGGCCGAGTCGGACCCAGCCTCCGCACTGGCCGAGTGTCGGGCAGCCGCAGAGATCCTCGTCTCCCTGGACGCCCGCAGCGAGACCGACCGGGCCTCGGCGGTGCTGCGCAGACTCGGTGGGCGAGGGGTCCCAGAACCGCGCGCCACGGGTGTTCTCACCCACCGAGAGCGGGAGGTCCTGTCCCTGGTCGCCAGCGGCCTCACGAATCCCGAGATCGCCGAACGACTGTTCCTGAGTCGCAAGACCGTGGCCCACCACGTCAGCAACGTGCTCGCGAAGCTCGGCGTACGCAACCGCGGTGAAGCCGCCGCTCTCTGGCGCCGGCACGACGAGCCCCACGAGCAGAGGACGCGGCCGCTCAGAGCTCCGCGACCGCCGCGATCGTCGCATCGACCTCGTCGGTCGAGTTGACGATGCTCGGGCCGAACCGCAGGTACGGGGTGGCGTACGGGGTCACGCCCGCCACGATGTGATCGCGCTCCCGCAAGGTGGCGACCGCGTCCGAGGGCGAGAGGCCGTCGAGCTCGTAGCAGACGATCCCGGCGGAGACCTCGGCAGCGGCGGGTGTCACCAGGCGCCCGTTCGGCAGATCGGCGAGCCCCTCCTTGAGCCGGCCGGCGAGCTCCGTCGTCCGGGATGCGATCCGCTCGACACCGATCGCGTCGTGGAACGCGAAGGCCTGCGGCAGGGCCCACCGGTGCTCGAACGAGTGGTAGCCGCCGGCGGTCATCGCGAGGCCGAACGGACTGGGATCCGATCCGCCGGTGATCCAGTTGGTGAAGCTGGGTGCGTAGAAGGCCGGGATCGTCGGAAGGACGCCGTCGACGGACTCCGACCGCGCCCACACGATGCCGGTCCCGCGAGGGCCGAACAGCCACTTGTGCGTGCCGCTGATGAAGACGTCGACGCCGAGGTCCGCCGGCCGCTCGGCACTGGCTCCGAAGCCGTGCACCGCATCGAGGCACACCACCGCGCGGCGCTCGGGCGGTCGACCGCGGTTCGCGTCGGCGACGAGGTCCGCGACCGCTCGGACGGGGATCTTGACCCCCGTCCCGGAGTGCACCCACGTCAGCGCCACCACCCGGGTGCGGGCGGTGATGCCCCGCTCCACGCGTCGCACCATCTCGTCGGCGGTGGCGTCGGCCGGGTCGTCGTACAGCGTGACGACGTCGAGCCTCGCGCCCGAGCGCTGAGCGGCGAGTCGTAACGACTCGTGCGAGGAGTAGAAGTCGTGCGTGGTGGTCAGGATCCGGTCCCCGGGCCGGAGCCGCAGCCCGTTGTAGACGGTCCCGAGACCCATGGTCGTGCTGTCGGTGAGGGCCACCTCCATCGGATCGACGCCCAGGTGCGCCGCGGCGGCCTCGCGCGCCACCTGCTCGTGGGCCTGCTCGTCCTCGAGCACCAGCGCGGGGTCGGCGTCCAGCGCATCCCGCCACTGCTCGATGGCGCGACGCACCGGATCGGGGTGGGCCGCGAGGACGAACGCCGCGAGGTGGGCCTGCTCGGTCGACAGCGGGAAGGAGTCGCGGACGTCCTGCCAGGTGGACAGGGAGAGGGGATCGTCCGTCGCGCCTCGCTCTGCGTCGGCCGGGGAATCGTCCGCCGAACCCGAGCACGCCATCAGCGAGCTCGAAGCCGCTGCCAGCGCTGAGGCCGCCAGGGCCTTGGTCAGCACGCTCCGTCGGGTGAGGTCGGTGTCCATCGTCCAGGCTCCTCGTCACAGGCTCCGTGGTTCCCGCTCCGGGCCGCGGCCCTCGGCCGGAATCCACTCCGCAGAGTAGGGACCGGCGCCGATCTCGTCGAGAGAATCGCCCGTGCTGGCGCTGTCTCGGCGCTCGATGGCTCCCGTCGCTCGGTGTGCCGGCGGGCACGAGCTCAGGTCGTCGCCTGCTCGCAGTACTCCCAGAGGCGGCGCTTGTCGTCGTCCGTCGTCTCGTTGCGGCCGAGGTAGGACGTCGGCCGGATCCGGCGGTCGTGCCAGAACGCGCCGCCGTGCCGGGCGGGTTCGTCGGCGGCGATCAACCACACCATCGTCTCGGCGCCCTCCTCGGGCGTACGCAGGATCGGCCGCGTCAGCGCCCGGAACCGCGGGAGGTAGGTCTGCACGCCCGGCGTGTCCGCCCAGCCCGGGTGCATGCTGTGCGCGGTGGCGTCGGTGAGTCGTTCGTTCCAGAACGGCGTCAGGTCCACCTGCATGCGCTTCGTACGGGCGTACGCAGCCGTTCCGGAGTAGCCGCGGCGGAACTCGAGATCGTCCATCTCCACCCGCGTCGCGTACATCCCGCCGGAGGCCACGGCGACGACGCGCGCGCCGGGCTCGAGGCGGGGGGGCCAGGAGGCGGTTCATCAGGTGCGGGCCGAGGACGTGCAGGGCGAGGGAGAGCTCGTGGCCCTGCGCCGACTCGGTGCGCTCCGGCGGCATGGAGCCGGCGTTGTGCAGGATCGCGTGCAGCCGGACGTCGAGGCCGATCAGCTCCTCGGCGAACCGCCGGACGTCGTCGAGGTCGGCCATGTCGACGACGTGCGCCGTGATCGAGGCGTCGGGCACGGATGCGGCGAGCTCGGCAGCGGCTGCCCGGGCGCGCTCGGGGCTGTGGCCGACGATGCGGACCTCGGCTCCCAACTGGGCCAGGTCGCGGGCCGCGGCCTTGCCGAGGCCGGCGGTGCCGCCGGTGACGATCACCGTCTTGCCGGCGAGAGCGTCCGGCGGCAACGGCTCCCAGTGCCGCGACCGCAGCGCGTAGCCGATCTTGCTGTAGCCGAGTGCGACCGAACGGTCGAGGGCACGGTCAGCGAGCGACTCCCTCACCGCGGACACCGCGAATGGCGACGCATGAGACTCCTCGAGGTGCGAAGGCGCTGGTGGCGCGACTGTAGCCGCGGGCCTGACGTCGCACCGGTCGCCGAGCGTCGCCGAGGAGTCGAGCAGCGCTCAGGAGTCGAGCAGCGCCTCCAGCCGAGCGGTGAGGGCCTTGGGATCGACGCCGTGCCAGTGCCCGGGCTCGCGCCAGACCCGAGCGTCGATCCGGCCCGCCAGCTGCTCGGCCATGCCGACGATCTCGGGCGGCGACGCCGTGCTGACCACCACGTGGGTCGGGACGGCGACGGCGCCCAGCGTGTCCTCGTCGACGACGGCGAGATCGATGTCGCCGAGCAGGGTCGGCGCAGCGCGGACGACGCCGGGCCACGCACGCGATGCCCTCAGGTCGTCGAGGATCTCGTCCGGCACGCCGGTCGCCTCGTAGAACGCGACGACGGCGGCCTCGTCCTCGCCGGCGGCGAGCGCGTCGGCGATCCGTGTGCGCAACCCGGAGTCGTCGGCCGCGGAGTCGACGGCGGGCTCGAGCAGGACCGCGTGGTGAGCCTCGAGCGGGCCCGCCGCGGCGGCCTGGAGCACCAGCGCGGCGCCAGAGGAGAACCCGAGCACCGCGCAGGCGCCGCCGACGAGCGCCAGCAGCGCTCTCAGGTCCGCGATCTCGTGGCGCACAGTCAGGTCAGAGGTTGCGGCGTTGCGACCGCGGCCCCTGCGGTCGTACGTCACCACCTCGAACCGCCCCGCCAGCGCGTCGATCGCGTCCTGCAGCGGTCGCATCGCGCTCGAGCCGAGCGCGGGGTCGACCCACACAAGGCGTGGACCGCTCCCGACCACCGTGTAATGGAGCACGTACTCGCCACGATCCAGGGTGCTGTCCATCGATCACTCCCATCGTTCTTAACCTGTACTTCTGAGTACAGTTCTGAAAACTGTACTCTTGCGTCCATGTCGAAGGCAAGCGGTTCGGTCTCCGGTCGCAAACGGGACGCGATCCTCGTCGCGGCGAAGCAGAGCTTCCTCGAGCGCGGCTTCACCGCCACGAATCTCGACGAGGTCGCCGAGGCCGCCGGGGTGTCGAAGATGACGATCTACAGCCACTTCACCTCGAAGGAGAACCTGTTCGTCAGCGTGCTCCAGAAGGTGATCACGGAGCGCTCGGCAGCCGGGCCGCCGCTCGACGCCGATGTCAAGGCGTCGCGGCTCCAGGACGCGCTTGTCGCGATCGCGGCTGACATCGTCGCGACCGTGCAGGATCCGGACGTCGTCGGCCTGCGCCGCGTGCTCATCGCGGAACAGCCCCGGCACCCCGAGCTGGCCGCCGCCTGGAGGCGCTCGACCGTCCTGGCCACCGTGGATGAGCTCGCCGACTACCTCGCGCGGCTGCGCACCCGCGGCTTGATCGCTGTCGACGACGCGACCATGCTGGCGCGGCAGCTCCTCTGGATGCTGATCGGCGATCCGCTCGACGCCGCGCTGCTGACGCCGGACGCCGAGCGGACGAGCGCCACGGTCCACGCGTCGCAGGCCGTACGCACCGTGCTCGCGGCCTACGGGAGGCCGTGAGGGTCGGGGCGACCCGACCAGCGTCCGAGCACATGGCCGAGCCGCGCAGCTCAGACGTCCGTCCCGGCACGACCTGCCAGTACATCGGCCAGCGCACCGCGAGGCGGGGCGCCGAGGAGCGTCGTCGTCACGAAGCCGGCTGCGAGCCCGTCGAAGAGGTGGTGCCGCCGCAGCATCGCGTGCTTGCCGCCCCGCACGCGGACGAAGGTGACGTGTGCCGAGCGCTCGAGCGCGTGCGAGACGGCCGCAGCGATGGCCGGGTCGGCGACGCGGTCGTCGGTGCCGTGCACGATCAGCACCGACCTGCCGTCGAGGTCGGTGTCGCCGTCGGTGGCGTACAGGTACGGGTTGAGCGCGACGACGCTCGAGACGCTCGGATGAGCACCCGCCAGGATCGCGGCACGGCCGCCCAGCGAGTGCCCGACCAGCGACACGGGCACATCGAGCCGGTGCTCCGTCCGGAGGCGCTCCAAGGCCCAGCGCACGTCGTCGACCGGCGTACGTCCGGGGTTCCAGCCGCGGGTGCTGTTCAGCAGTCGGAAGACCGCCAGCCTGCCGCGACCGGCGTGCGCGAGTCGCTTCGCGATCGGGACCATCCGCAGGACGGACGGCTGGGTGGGACTCACCACCGTGGTGCCGCGACGGCCCCCACCCCCGTGCAGGACGACGACCGCTGCGGCCGGTTCCTCCGGCAGCCGGGTCGCGATGAGTCGGGCTCTGACCTCCATCGACGACCAGCCAACCCCAGGAAGCGCCTCGGCGCAGGCCGCCGCTGGGGGACCGTGGACGGACCCGAGCCGTCCACGGCTCGCGACCTCACGGCGTGGCCGCTCCCGCGAGCGCGACGCCGTGCCGCTGCGTCACCGAGAGGATCGCCTCCATCGCGTCCTCGACCGGCCGGTCGAGCGGCACCGTGGAGGCGAAGTCGGCGAAGAACCGCCCGGCTCCGTCGCCCGACGTGATCGCGAGGAAGCGCGCGGTGTCGCCGACGACCCCGAACGTGGCAGGCGTCCCGGCCGGGATCACGACCAGCCCGCCCGGCTCCACCTCGTACGACGTCGCGTCGACCATGACGCTCACGCGTCCCTCGAGGAGGAACAGCACGCCGGTCCACGGTGAGACGTGCGGCGGCGCCATCGGTGCGGCGGGTGCGATCACCTCGAACACCTCGAACGCGCCCGCGGTGTCGTGGACGGCCGCCTTCGCGACATGGTCGCCGTCGATCATCCGGTAGCGTCGGCCCTCGCCGGGCTGGACGTTGATGCTGGTCATGGCTCCTCCTTCGCCGGATGCGTCCAGCCTCCGACGACCGGGCGAGGTCGGATCGAGTAGTGGGCTACTCGATCCCGAGGAGGTCCGCGAGGGCGCTGCGCTCCGAGACCCCCAGCTTGTGCCCGGCGCGGTACAGATGCCCTTCGACCGTCCGCACCGAGACCGTCAGCCGTGCGGCGATGTCCTTGTTCGTCAGCCCGCGCGCGGCGAGGGTGACGATCTCCCGCTCCCGCCCGGTCAGCGGGAGGGGCCGCGCCGCGATCGACAGGGCCGGAGTCCGGGCACCGGACCGGGCCGCGAGGCCGTCGGCACGAGCTGCGGCCGTCAGCGCCGCGCCCTGCTGCCCGCGACGGCGGTAGGCCTGGGAGGCCTGGGCCGCCGCGTCCCCGGCAGCGACCAGGTCGCCGAGCCTGCTCCAGCGGTCGGCGGCCTCCAGGAGCGCCGTGCCGTCCTCGTCCTGCCACGCGCGAGCGTGGGCGAGCGCGACCTGCGCGCGCGGGACGGCGTCGCCCAGGGCGACCAGGCGAGGGCCGGCCTCCGCTGTGCCGCCGAGCTGCACGGCGCTCTGCCACGCCAGCACCTCGTACGCGGTGGCGCCGGTCTCACGGGCGAGCCCCGCCGCGCTCGCGGCGAAGCCGATCGCCGCGGTCGTCGATCCGTCGGCAGCGGCTGCCCACGCCTGCGCGAGGAGGTCGTCCGGCCGGTACAGGCCGTACGCCGGGTGCTGCTCGGTCTCGATGTCGACCAGGACGAGGCCTGCCTGCTCGGCGAGACCCGCCTGCGCGAGCGCGGTCCCCAGCAACGTCCGGCACCGGAAGCGGAACTCGTGGCCCGAGCCCTCCAGGCCCGCCCACGCCTCGCGCAGGAGCGGCAGCGCATCGCCGAGCCGGCCGCCGCAGAGTGCGGCGTGGCCCGCCACGACCAGGCCCATCAGCCGCGCCGGGCCCGGCAGGTCCGCGGATGCGGTGCGCATGCGTCGGGCCAGCTCGTCGGCCCGACCGGTCGTCCCCGCCAGGCGGTGCCCGAGCACCTGGAGATCGGCGAGCCCGAATCCGGGGATGGTGGTCGGCACCCGGTCCTGCGTGAGGCCGCCGACCGCAGCGGCCTCGTCGAGCAGCTCGGCGCGTCCCGTCACGGCGGCTGCCGCCGAGACCGCCGAGGCGACGAGGATCCGCGCGAGGTCGTCGGGCAGCTCGGCGCGCAGCAGCTGCGGTCCGCGGTCCAGCACGGCGGAGGTCTCGCCGGCGGCGGCCTCGAGGGCGAGGGACATCGCGGCCACGTGGAACGGAGCTGCTCCGGCGGACTCGGCCGCGGCGAGCGCCCCGCGGGCCTGCTCGGGGCGCGCCATCGTCCAGAGCAGGTTGCCGGTGCGGTGCAGGTGGGCCATCGCGGACACCCCCGGGTCCGAGGTGCTCGTGGCGAGGTGCGCCAGGATCGTCTCGGCCTCGTCACCGCGGCTGAGCCAGGAGAGGGCCGCGGCGTGCACGAGCAAGGCCACGGGGTTGCCCGTCGTGGCGGCCGCGCGTGCGAGCCGCTCGGCCAGGGGCAGGTCGTACAGCCGGGTCGCGGCCTCGGCCGCCCTGAGGAAGAGCTCGGGGTCGGCCGGCAGATCCGAGTCGAGCGTGAGCACGGCCCGCGGGAGCGGGTCCGGGTCGGGCTCCAACGTCTGCGCGACGAGCCCGCGCAGGCGGCGGGCGCGCAGCGTTCCCATCGCGGCACGGCGGACCTCGCCGTACAGCGGGTGCGCCAGACGGGCGACGACCCCGTCGCTGCGCACCAGGTGCCGAGCCTCGGCCTCCTCCAGCGCGGTCGCCGAGACCAGGGCGGCGAGCGTCGCGACCGCGACGGGCTCCGTGAGCGCGACCAGGTCGACCACGTCGTGCACCGGCTGGGGGAGGCTCCCGATCTCGTGCTGGAGCAGGTCGGCGAGGTCCGGCGAGATCGCCGGCTCACTGGTCCACCGCCAGATCCCGGACGCCGGGGTGAAGCGGCCTGCCGCCACCTCGCCGCCGAGCAGGTGTCGGAGGAACAGCGGGCTGCCCTGGGTCAGTGTCCACAGCCGCTGGGCCGACGCCGAGTCGACCGGGCCGCCGAGGACCTGCGCGACCAGGCCGGTCGTCTCCGCCAGGTCGAGCGGGACCAGATCGAGGCGGGGGAGGTGCTCGTCCTTCCACAGTGCCGTCACGCTGTCCGGCGCCGGTTCCCCGGTCCGCAGCGTGATCACCGCAGGCGCGATCCGTCGCTCGACCACACGGTGGAGCACGAGCGCGGAGTGCTCGTCGAGCAGGTGCGCGTCGTCGACGGCCAGCACCAGGGGTTGCTGCTGCTCGAGCTGGTCCAAGGCCTGTCCGATGGCGTCCGCGGCCGGCGAGGCCGGGACGTCGAGCAGACCCGCCAACGCACCGAGCGGCAGCGGTCGGGCCGCCGCGCTGCCGTGGGCCAGGACGACCGCCGCGCCTCGCGGCGCGGACGTCTCGAGGGCCTCGCGGACGAGCCGGGTCTTGCCGACCCCGGCCGGACCGGCCACCACCACCCCCGCAGCACCGGGTCGGATGGCCGCCGCAACCCTCCGCAGCTCCTCGTCACGCCCGGTGAGCGGCCACGGCCGCTCCATGGGCTCAGGCTAGCGCCACGGATTCGAGTACCGCACTACTCGTGCCTGCGCGGTCGAGCGGCGCGACCCTTGCTGCATGAGCACACGAAGGGTCCTCGTCACCGGTGCCGGCCGGGGGATCGGCCGCGCCATCGCGGTCCGCCTCGCCTGCTCGGGGTGGGAGGTCTATGGCGGGGTCCGTACGGAGGCGGCCGGCAAGGAGCTGGCCGCCGAGTCGGAACTGATCACGCCGGTCGAGCTCGACCTCACCGTCCCCGCGCACCTCGCCGCGCTCGACCGCGAGCTCCCCGAACGGCTCGACGCACTCGTCAACAACGCCGGCATCGCGGTCGCCGGACCGGTCGAGACGTTGTCCTCGGCGGACATGCACCACCAGTTCGACGTCAACCTGATCGGCCCGCTCGCGCTCACGCGCACCGTGTTGCCGCGTCTGCGCCGGACACGTGGGCGCGTCGTCTTCATCTCGTCGATCAACGGCAGGGTGTCGTTCCCGTTCACGGGCCTGTACAACGCCTCGAAGTACGCGACCGAGGCGGTGGCCGACTGCCTGAGGGTGGAGCTGCGCCCGTTCGGCGTCCAGGTGGCCGTCGTCGAGCCGGGGGTGACCGACACCGACCCGTGGCACGAGATGGACCGGCTGCTCGACGAGCTCGAGGCCGGCCTCACCCCCGAGCACCAGCGGCTGTACGCGCCGCACTTCGCCGGCGAGCGCCGGCTGGTCGGCAGGATCCGCCGGAACGCGAAGCCGCCCGAGCGCGTCGCCGCCGCTGTCGAGCGGCAGCTCGGTCGACGGCGGATGAGGCCGCGCACGGTGGTCGGGACGGATGCGCGCACGATCCTCGCGATGAAGGCGGTGCTGCCGGCTCGCGGTCTCGACGCGGTCTGGGCGCAGGGTCTGGGGTTCTAGCGGACCTGAGCACGTCCGCGGTCAGGGCCGAAGCCGGTCGAGGAAGTCGGCGACGAGCGGGGCGATCTCCTCCAGATGGTCCTCGAGGGCGAAGTGGCCGGTCCGGAAGAGGTGCAGCTCGGCGTCCGGCAGATCCCGGAGGTACGCGGTGGCGCCGGGTGCCGGGAAGAACGGGTCGTCCGCGCCCCACACGATCAGGGTCGCGGGCCGGTGCGTGCGCAGCCACGACTGCCATCGCGGGTAGCGCTCGACGTTGGCGTGGTAGTCGAACGCGATGGCGATCTGGGCGCGGACCCTGCCGGGCTGCTCCAGGAAGTACTGGTCGAGGATCCACGAGTCGGGGGCGAGCAGCTCGGGTCGCGTCACCCCGGTCACGTACTGGCTGCGCGTGCCCGACAGGGTCAGCAGGTCGGCGATCGTGTCGGTGGCGCCGGGTGTGTCGGGCCGCAGCGCGATGAAGTCGCGCGCCCCGGCGGAGAGCCCTTCCTCGTAAGCGTTGCCGTTCTGCACGATCAGGCCGGTGATCTGCGCGGCTCGGCGCTGCGCGAGGCGGAATCCGACGGGGGCGCCGAAGTCGAAGACGTACAGCGCGAACCGCTCGAGCCCGATCGCCGTCACGAAGGCGTCGACGACCTCCGCGAGGTGGTCGAAGGTGAACGAGAAGCCGTCGGGAGTCTGCGTGTGACCGAAGCCGGGGTAGTCCGGCGCGACGAGGCGGTACCGCGACCCCAGCACGTCGAGCAGGCGGCGGAACTGGTGCGACGCCGAGGGGAACCCGTGCAGCAGCAACAGCGTCGGGGCGCCGGCGCGGTCGGGAACGGACTCGCGGAAGAAGACGCGGACGTCGCCCACGGCCAGCGTGCGGTGGACCACGCGTGCGGTCATGGTTCGGCTCCTCTCGCCGCCACCATGCTGACCCGGGCGGACGGCGGTGCACAGCGCCCCGGCAGGAACCCATCGCGACGCGGCCGTTCAGCGGCTGTCGCGCAGCTCGGCTCGCTGGAATCGTCGTGGCTACCGACGACCCCGGGAGCACGATGACGCAGACCACCACGAGCGCGACGCTCGACGAGGCGCGCGCCGTCCTCGCCGCGCAGCCCTTCAGCGCGCTTCTGGGTGCGCGGCTGGCGGAGTTCGGCGACGGGTTCGCCGTCCTCGAGATCGACCTCGACGACCGGCACCGCCAGCAGCTCGGGTACGCGCACGGTGGCGTCTGGGCGTACGCCGCCGACAACGCGATCACGTTCGCCGGGGGCAGCGTCCTCGGGCCGCGGGTGCTGACCGGCGGCATCACCGTCGACTACCTCCGGCCGGCCCGCACCGGCGTGCTGGTGGCTCGGGCCCGGGTGGTTCATCGCAGTGCGCGCCAGGCCGTGTGCCAGGCGACACTGGGCCTCGCAGGGGACGACGCCCCGTACGCCGTGGCCCACGGTCGCGTGACGGTGGCGTCGGAGAGGACGCGCACGTGAGCGCGCACCCGACGATCGCGGCGTACCTCGAGACTCTCGACGCGGCACGCGCTGAGACCCTCGCCGCGCTGTGCGACCTGATCCAGGACGTCGATCCCCGGATCGAGGGCTCGATCAAGTGGAACGCGCCCAGCTTCGCCATCACGGATCACTTCGCGACGACGGGCCTCGAACGCACCGCGCCCGCCGTCCGACTCGTGCTGCACACGGGCGCGCGCAGGCAGTCGGTGCCCGTACGGATCGTGGTCGACGACCCGCGCTCCCTGCTCTCGTGGCGTGGAGCCGACCGGGCGACGGTCAGGTTCGTCGGGGTGGACGACGTCGCCGGGTGCGCTGACGACCTGCGCAGCATCCTGCGTCAGTGGATCGACCAGACCCAGGGAGTCGCAACCCGAGGAGCGAGGACATGAGCACGAACCGAGACGTCGTGATCACCCCGGCGGCCGGCCAGGCGGCCGCGTGGTCGTGGGGCCGGGTGGCAGGACTCGGCCTCGTGGCGGTGCTCGTCAACCTCCTGCTGCTCGCCGTCGGCCACGCGCTCGGGGCCGACTACGACGTCGGCCAGGAGGTGCCGGTGCGGGTCGAGCACCTCCTGGCCGGCACCCTCGTCCCGTTCGTCCTCGCGAGCACGCTGCTGTGGCTCCTCACCCGGAACCACGCCCCGCGGCGGCGGCCCCTGGCGAGGGTGGGGCTGGGACTGGGCGTCCTGTCCGCGCTCGCGCCTGCCCTGTCGGCGGAGTCGGCCGAGTCGGCGCTCTTCCTCGCCGCGATGCACGTGGTGACGGCGGCGCTCTGGTACGTCGCCGTCGCGCCACGGCCGCGCGTGTGAGGACCGCGTGCGTCTCGGTCGTTCGCGCGCCCGCGCCCGGGCGAGCGGGGTGTGGGGCTACCCCGACCGGCGGGCGCGATAGGCGGCGACGGCGTTGCGGTTGCCGCAGGTGACCGAGCAGAACCGCTTCGAGCGGTTGCGTGAGAGGTCGAGCACGAGGCCGTCGCAGTCGGCGTCGGCGCAGACCGCGAGCCGGCTGAGCTCGTCGGCGCGGATGACGTCGACCATCGACATGGCGGTCTCGACCGCGATCCGGGCTGCCAGCGGTGCGTCGTCGCCGATGGCGTGGATGTGCCAGTCGGTGTCGCCGTGCCGGACGAGCTGGGGGAGGGCATCGTGCTCGGCGAGCAGCGCGTTCGTCAGGGCGACCGCCTCGTCGCGCTCCGCGGTCAGCAGCGCCCGCAGCGGTCCGCGCAGCGCGCGCACGTCCGCGAGCTCGGACGCGGTGCCGTCGTGGCGGCCGGTGTAGCCGTGCTCGTGGAAGAACCGGTCGAGCGCCTCGACGCTGTCGAAGTCAGACGGCGGCTCCATCGCGTTGACCAGGGCGACGGCGGCTTGCATCGCCGCCTCGGTGTCATGCGCAAAAGCCATGTTGACAGATTACACGCCTCGAGCCTACCGTCATGAGCCATGAGCACTATGGCCCATGACGCCGCCGCGGCGGGCGCGACTGCCGCCGGCCCTCGCACGGCGAGCGGGCTCGGGTTCGCTCTGACCTCGGCCCTGGCGTTCGGACTGTCCGGGCCGATCGCCAGCCCGCTGTTCGACGCCGGCTGGAGCACCGGCGCCGTGACCCTGCTGCGGATCGGGCTCGGCGCCGTCGTGGTCGTCCCGTTCGGGCTCGTCGCCCTCCGCGGTCGGTGGGGCGTCCTGCGCCGCAACGCCCGTCTGGTCGTGCTGTACGGGCTGCTGGCGGTGGTCGGCGCGCAGTTCTGCTACTTCGCCGCGATCCAGCGGATGCAGGTCGGGCCTGCCCTGCTGATCGAGTACACCGCGCCGGTCGCCGTGGTGGTCTGGTTCTGGCTCCGGCACGGCCAGCGGCCGGGACCGGTCACACTCGTCGGTGCCCTGCTCGCCGCGCTCGGGCTGTTCTTCGTCCTCGACCTGCTCGGTGGCGCGACCCTCGATCCGATCGGGGTGTTGTGGGCCCTCGGTGCCATGGTCGGCGCCGCGACGTACTTCGTGATCAACGGCGACCTGGACAACGGGCTGCCGCCGCTGGCTCTGGCAGCGGGTGGACTGCTCGTCGGAGCGACCGGTCTCGGGTCGCTCGCCCTCGTCGGGCTGCTGCCGATGACCGCGACGACGGCGCCCGTCGGGCTCGCCGGAGCGACGGTGCCGTGGTGGCTGCCCGTGGCGCTGCTCGGTGCGGTCACGGCCGGCGTCGCCTACGTGAGCGGGATCGCCGCCGGCCGGCGTCTCGGGTCACGCCTCTCGTCGTTCGTCGCGCTGCTCGAGGTGGTCGCGGCGGTGCTCTTCGCCTGGCTGCTGCTCGACGAGCTTCCGCGCGCGGTCCAGCTGCTCGGCGGTGTGCTGATCCTGGCCGGCGTGGTCGCCGTCCGCCTCGGCGAGGAGCGTACGGCGGCCGTCGTCGCGTCGGCGGTGCCGGTTGGTGACTCCGAACCGTCCACGAGACCCCCGCATGCCGGAGAATGCGAGGGCGCGCCGCCGGGCGCGGTGTGATCGACCGACGGACGGAGACGGCGATGGATCCCTGGCAGGTCGAGCTCCTGGACCTCGACGCGTACCTCGCGCGGCTGGGGATCGCCGCGCGCGAGCCGAGCCGGGACGCCCTCGACGAGCTGCACGAGGCCCACGTCCGGTCCTTCACCTTCGACAACATCGACGTGCTGCTCGGTCAGCATCCCGGCGTCGGGCTCGACGCCGTCCAGGAGAAGTTCCTCGGCCGCGGGCGGGGCGGGTACTGCTTCGAGCACACGACGCTGGTGGCGGCCGCGTTGCAGCGGCTCGGCTACGCGGTGACGCGACGGCTCGCCCGGGTCGGCGATCCGGCGAAGGAGGAGGTCCAGGGCCGTACGCACATGGTCGTCGAGGTCGCGCTCGGCGAGGAGCGGCTGCTCTGCGACCCGGGCTTCGGGATGAGTCTGCTGCGCCCGATCGCGATGGACGGCGACGGCTCGAGCGAGGACGACCAGGACGGCTGGCCCTACCGGCTGGTCCCCGCCGCCGACCCGACCCGGTGGGCGCTCGAGCGCCTGCGTGAGCAGGGTTGGGAGGTCGCGCACACCACCGACGAGCTTCCGGTCGCCCCGGTCGACATCCGGATCGGCCACCACTTCACCAGCACCTTCCCCGGGTCGCACTTCACCCGGGGGTTGCTGCTCACCAAGCACCAGCCCGGGCGACACGTCACCGTCACGACCGACCGCCTGACCGTGCGGCGTCCCGGCAGCGAGACCGAGCACCGGCCGCTGGCCGACGGCGAGCTGGACGTCTGGCTCGACGAGCTGGAGGTCGGTCTCCGAGCCGACGAGCGCCAGCGCCTGCACAGCCGGATCGGTGAGCTTCGCCGCTGACCCCGAGGGCGGTCGGCCCAGCCGTTCGGGCCGGGCGGAATGCGCGGCGTCGCGGCGGACTCATCCGTCGCCGGTGCCACCGCCGCGAGTCCTGCGCAGGCGCCGCCCCCGCGCGATGTCTTCCCGTTCCTTCTCAGCCGCCTTGTCGCTCCTGCGGGTGTCCCGCGGGGGCAGCTGGATCGCCTCCTCGGCAGCGAGCCCTGCCTGCAGCTCGCGACCGCGCTCGAGCTCGGCGTCCAGCTCGGCGCCGAAGAGCAGCGCGAGGTTGGTGATCCACAGCCAGAGCAGGAACACGACGACGCCCGCGAGCGATCCGTACGTCGTGTCGTAGCGGGAGAAGTTCGCCACGTAGAAGCCGAACAGGCCCGACGCGACGACCCAGGTGAAGATCGCGACGACGGCGCCGACGCTGATCCAGCGGAACTTCGGCTGCTTCACGTTCGGTGTCGCGTAGTAGAGCAGAGCGACGATCACGACGACGACCACGAGCAGCACCGGCCACTTCGCGATGCTCCACGCAGTCACGGCGGCGTCGCC
This sequence comes from Mumia flava, assembly GCF_002797495.1. Taxonomy (NCBI): domain Bacteria; kingdom Bacillati; phylum Actinomycetota; class Actinomycetes; order Propionibacteriales; family Nocardioidaceae; genus Mumia; species Mumia flava. The sequence goes on along the minus strand of NZ_PGEZ01000001.1, from coordinate 838,831 downwards.
GAGACCGATCGCGTTTCCCACCGCCCGCGCGGCCGGTCCGGTGAGTACGAGCCCGAGCGCCACGACCGCGGTCAGCGCCACCGTGATGACGGTGACGACGAGCATCGCGGGACGCAGCTTCCAGATCGGCCGACCCTCCTCGATCTCGTAGACCCGGTTCATCCCACGGCTGAACGCGTTCACGTATCCGGAGGCCGACCAGAGGGCGACCGCGAGCCCGATCACGAGGCCGAGGCCTGCGCTCTGGCTCCGGCTGAGCTGGGTGAGGGTCGGTTCGACGGTGTCGGCCGCGCTCGAGGCGCCGACGTCGCGAAGGATCTGCACCAGGGTGCTGACGGTCTCGTCGCCCTGCCCGACGATCCCGACGAGCGACAGGATCGCGATCGCCGCGGGGAACAGTGCCAGGACGGAGTAGTACGTCAGCGCGGCGGCGAGGTCGGTGCACTGGTCGTCGAGGAGCTCGCGCGCGGTCTTGCGCAGGACGTAGAGCCACGACGGCTTCGTCAGGTCGTCGGGGGAGGCCGGCTTGGTCGGCGCGTCCGGGTCCGGGGCGCGCGACCGTGGTGCGCCCGGCTCGTCGGCGCCGCGCTCAGACATCGCCGGCCTCACTGTCGTCTGCGCAGCCACGCACCGACCAGGACTGCAGCAACGGCGGCAGCTGCCACCCCCGCCGCGACCGAGGTCGCGGCGGGAGTCGGTCGCCCGTGCTCGTCGGTGGCCCCGTCACGGACCGAGCGAACGTGGCGGGCCGCGGCGCTCGTCGTCTGGTGGACCTGATCACGCACCCGCGACTTGACGTCGAGCTTGGCCGCGAGCTGGTCGACGGTCTCGGCGAGCTCGTCACGGGTGTGGTCGATCTCGGCCTGCAGGTCGGCCGCCCGTCCGTGGTCCGTACCTCGGCTCGCGTCGTTGCTGTGGGTCATGGGTCCTCCCGGACTCGTTCGGTGGGTCGGCGCGTGCGCGCGGTGCCGTTCCTGGGCGTCGAGCCGGCGTCGATTCAGGTGACGGTCAGTGGTCCCGTGCGTGCTGGATCGCGTCGACATCGGCCTTGACGTTGTCCACGGCCCGCTTCGGCAGCGGGGGCGTGGCCCTCTTGACGCGGTTGCGGCCCATCAGCGCCGCGAACCCGGCGGCGGCCAGGAGGAGCACGGCGACGATCAAGGCTGCGAGCCAGGCGTCCACGACCAGCGCCAGCGCCAGAACGGCGGTCGCGACGAGCGTCCCGACCCCGTACAGGGCGAGCAGACCGGCAGCGCCGAGGATCCCGGCTCCGATCCCTGCCTGCTTCGCCTTGCCCGTGACCTCGAGCTGAGCGAGCCGCAGCTCGTCGCGCACGAGGGTCGACAGCTCGCTCGAGAGCCGTGAGACCAGCTCGCCGGTCGACGGTTCGTCCGCCGCCGAGCCCGCGGGGCCGGCGTCCTGCCGTGGAGCCGAGCTCACTGCCCGCCTCCGCGCACGTAACCCGGTTCGGGATCGTCGGAGCCGACCCTCTCCTTGACCGTGTCTGCGACCTTCGCGCCCGCCTCGCCCGCCTTCTCGGTGACGATCGTGCCGGCCGCGTCGGCCTTCTCCCGTACGCGCGGATCGCGCCAGATCCCCTGCGCCTTCTCCGCCATCTGCTCGTAGCGCTCGCGGCCCGCCCGTGCTCCCAGCACGTAACCGGCACCGAGTCCTACGAGGAACGACAACTTTCCTGCCATGACACCCTCCTCGGACAGCCTCGTCGTAGGGAGTTCCCATCCGGGCGCGATCCCATGCGTCCGAACCGGGACCGGTTTCGAGACGACAGGTCGCTGCGGCGCACCGGCTCCCCGGCTCGCGCGTCACCGGAGGGCTGCTGGCACGGGGCTCACGCCGGCTCGGGCGTCTCGTCGACCGGCCGCGCGAGCTCGGCGAGCACCCAGCGTGCCGTCTCGGCCATCACGGGGTCGGGGTCGTCGAGTCGTGCGAGCGCGAGTGCGGCCGCAGCCGGCCCGAGCGTGGCCGGTGCCGCGTAGAGGGCGCAGACGCGCAACCACGGGTCTCCCCACGTGTCGTCGACGTCCTCGACCAGGCCCGGCACGGACTCCACCAACGTGAGGGGAGTGGTCGGTGCGTACGCGGCCAGGGCCTCGGCACGCGCCCGGTCGTCGCCGACCGGATCGACGAGCCCGAGTGCCAGACGCGCGGTGCGGTGGCCGAGGGTGACCTCGAACATCTCCAGGGCCAGCCCACGCTCGTCGGTCTCGCCGAGCGCACGGACCGCCCGCGTCACCGACTCGTGCCCGTGCGCGAGGGCGAGGACGACGGACGCCTGCTGCGCCGAGGCCTCGAGCAGGTCGCGCAGCGCCTGGCGGAGCGGGGCGGTCTGGGGCTCGTCGTCGATCAGGTCGAGCATCGCCAGCACCTGGGCCGCTCGCGCGGCCTCGGACTCCAGCGCCGTGCGCACGTCGTCACGTGACCGCGAGGGGTAGGCGGGGGTCGCGACACCCCAGGGCTGGTCGGTGTCGACCAGCGCCGCCCGGCCGACGCTCACGTCGACCGGGTCGGTGCTCGCGAGCAGCCGGTCGACCGCAGCCTGCTGGTCCGCGTCACGGATCGTCAGGGACGTGGGTCGCCACGGAGGCTCGGCCAGACGTCGCCGCAGGCCGGAGCCGTACTCGCGGTGGGCCCACAGGGTCAGGAGCAGCCACGCCGACGACAGCACGAGCGTCACCAGCTCGACCACCCGGACGTCCAGGCCGAGCGACTGCCGCAGGATCAGGAACAGCCCGACGAACCCGAGTGCCAGCGGAACACCGGCGGCCTCGACGGCGGTCTGCGCGCGGAGGCGGGCGAGCGTGGGCAGCGCCTGGTAGGTCGCGTTCACCGACGTACGGGTGGTTCCGTCCATGAGTGCGAGGTGCACGACCTGCTGGGCGCAGACCAGGACGAAGAAGGCCGTGGCGGCGGCACCGACGGCGTAGCCCGCGACCGTCGCAGCGAGCGCGACCAGCGCCAGCGCGGCCGGGTTGGCCGCGAGGCCGAACCCGACGCCCCAGCGCGTCAGCAACCGTCCCGCGAGCAGGACCACGAAGGCGATCGCCAGCACGTTCGTGAGTGCGCCGAAGAGCCCTTGGAAGCGGGTGAGATCGCCGACGTCGGGGTAGCGGACCGCCGCGCGCTCCCAGACCAGGAAGTCGAGCAGCTGCGTGAGGGCGGCCGCGAGGACCTGGTAGCCGAAGACGGCGAGGACGAGCCGGTCCGGGCGGATCCGGCGGAGCCGGGGACGTGCGGCGCTGCGCTCCTGGGGGTCGGGACGGACCCGGAGCTCGCCGGGGAAGCGACGCGCGGTCGCGTGGGCCAGCGCGAGCATGACCGCGCAGACCACGACGTCGAGCGCGAGCAGACGGGCGGGACCCCCCAGCGGTTCGACGAGGACGGCCGCGAGGATGCCTCCGAGCGCGAACCCCGCCGGGAACCCGGCGAAGACGCGCGGCAGGCTCGCCTTGATCTGGCGCACGTCCAGCAGCCGGCCGGCCTGGGCGCCGACCAGGACGAACCCGAGCGGGATGATCAGCGGGAACAGGACGATCAGGCCGAAGGTGACCCACAGGGCGTCCGTGATCTCCAGCGCGATCCAGGCCGCCAGCACGACGACGAGGTAGGTCGCCAGGACCACCGCGGCGAGGGCGGCGAGGGAGAGCCGGAGCTGGGCCCGGCGCATCGACGCCGACACGGCGACCCCGGCGGCAGCCACGGTCAGGTACGCGTACGGGAGTGCGTCCGCGCCGTAGCGCGACAGGAACAGCGCACTCGCGGGCACGACGAGGAACGCGACCATCAGCCCCAGGGCGACCGCCTGCCCGGTGAGCAGCGCGAGGCGGGTCCTCATCTCGCAGGCGGGGCGTGGATCTCGCGGATCCGGCGGACGAGCTCCGTGATGACGCCGAGCGCGACCTCGGGGCGGGCGCGGACGGCTTCGGTGAACGCCGCCCTGCTCAGGCGGAACGCGAGCACCGAGCCGAGCGCCGTGACCGTCGCGGACCGTGCCTGGGGATCGAGGACCTCCAGCTCGCCGACGACCGAGCCCGGACCCAGCCGCACCTGCCGGTCGCTGCGCACGACCTCGACGTCGCCGGTCACGACCACGAAGAGCCAGTCCTCGACGGCGCCCTCGCGGATCAGGACCTCGCCGGCCGCGAACTCCACCTCGTCGAGGGCAGTCGCGAGCCCGGCCAGGACACGGTCCGGAGTGGCCGCGAAGAGGTCGACGTGCCTGAGGTGAGCCACCCGCTCGACGGTGACCAGCATGAGGGGAGTTTAGGACGGTACGGGAGGATCGCGCCCCACGAATGCACGGGCTGCGTCGCGGCCCCTGCCCGTCAGGCGACCGTCAGGACGATCTTGCCGATGTGCTCGTGGCGCTGGAACGTCGCCTGCGCCTCCGCGAGCTCCTCCAGCCGGAAGCGCGCCGCGACGACCGGCCTGACCTCACCGTGGCGGGCGGCGTCGAGCAGCGTGGCGAAGTGCTCGCGCGTGTGCATCGACGACCCGACCAGGCTGAGGTTGTGGAGGTACAGCCGGCGCAGGTCGTACTCGACGACCGCGCCGGCCACGGCCCCGGCGATGACCCACCGCCCGTCGTCGCGGACCAGCGGGGTGAGCTCGGCGACCAGCGGCCCGCCGGCCACGTCGGCGACCGCGTCGATCCCGTCCGGCGCCAGCATGCGGACCTGCTCGGCGACGTCGCGGCCGCGGTCGACGACCTCGGCGGCTCCGGCCGCCCGGACCCCCTCGGCCTTCGCTGCGCTGCTGACGGCGATCACCCGGGCGCCGCGGGCCGAGGCGAGCTGCACGAGCGCGAGGCCGACCCCGCCGGACGCTCCGGTGACGACGACGGTCTCGCCGTCGGCGACGCCTCCACGTTCGAGCATCCCCATCGCCGTCCCGTACGCGACCGGGAGCGTCGCCAGCTCCGCGTCGGTGAGCGGCGACCCGGTGACGTCGTGAGCCTGGTCGGCCCGCACCACCACGTACTGTGCGAACCCGCCGTCGGCCTCGCTGCCGAGCAGCCCGACCGGGGGAGCGGCCGGGGTCTCGTCGCGGTACAGCGCCGGGTCGACGAGGACCCGCTGCCCGACCCGCGCCCCGTCGACGCCGTCCCCCACCTCGGTGATCTCGCCGGCGATGTCACCGCCCTGGATCCGGGGGAACGCGATCGGGCCGCGCCAGCCCGCTCGGGCGTCCGGGTCGCCCGGGAGCCCGTACGCGCCCTCGCGCGTCCACAGGTCGGTGTTGTTGAGCGCGGCCGAACGCACCCGTACGAGCACCTGGCCGTGGCCCGCCGTCGGCCTCGGCCAGTCGTCGTGCCACTGGAGCACGTCCGGTCCGCCGTGGGCGGTGAGCACCTGTGCCGTCATGGTCCGCATGCTCGCCATGGTGGCACCGGCATCAAGCCCCATTCGGCTGACGACCGGGTCGGTGGTCCCGGCAACCGGGACCACCGACCGTGGACCGCTCGATCACGAGCCGAGCAGGTCCTCCATCACGGCGATCTCCTCGGTCTGGGACGACGCGACCGACTCGGCCAGCTCGACGGCGTCGTCGAAGGCGCCGTCCGAGATCTCGGCGCGGGCCATCGCGACCGCACCCTCGTGGTGCTCGATCATCATCTCCAGCCACAGCTGCTGGAAACGGTCACCGTCGGCGCCCTCCAGCTCGGCCATCTGGTCGGCGGACATCATCCCGGGCATCGGTTCGCCCTCGCCGGATCCGGACTCGCCGTGGGCGTGACCGTGGTCGCGCACGGTGTCGGGAACGGGCTCGCCCCAGTCCTCGAGCCAGTCGGTCATCTCCTCGATCTCGGGCCACTGGGCCTCACGGATGTCGTCGGCGAGCTGCTGGACCTCGGGGTCGAGGTCGTGCTCGAGGGTGAGGTCCACCATCGCCAGCGCCTGGGCGTGGTGGGGGATCATGTCCGACGCGAACGTCACGTCGGCGTCGTTGTAGGTGTCGCCGTTGCTGGCTGTCCGGGTCTGGCCGGACGCGCCGTCCTCCGAGCACGCCGCCACCATCGAGGTGGCGACGAGCATCGCGGCGAGCACGGTGAGCTTCTTGAGCATGGGTCTCTCCTGGGAGCTGTGGGTCGATGGGCAGGCTGAGGACCCGACGCGACGTGCGCGCCGGACCGGGCTGCCCCTCAGGTCCGCAGGACCGACAGCTCGTACAGGCAGGGCGGTGGCCGGAACCTCCGACCCGGTGGTCGCATCGGCGCCCACCTGCGTGCGATCGGAGCGATGCCGATCAGCCCACCTCGCGTCCCGCGGAGCACCAGCCGCAGCGCGAAGGCGGCGAGCACCGCGAGGCACAGGCCTGCCACGGCCAGCGCCGCGGTGCCGCTCGCGTCGAGCGACCCGACGACGTGCATCGCGTCGCGGGCGTCGGTGCGGGCGCGGCCGTGGTCGGCGGTACGGGGCGAACCGCCGGCGCTCGACGCCGTGGCTGCACCGTGCTCCGTCGTGGTCGCCGACGGTGCCGCGCCGAGTGCGTGGTGGGCGGCGCCGTGCTCGCTCAGTCCGTGCATCGCGAGCACTCCGGCGATCGCGGCGACGAGCCCGAGGACGCGCAGCAGCGCACGGTGGCGGTGTCGCTGCGCTGCGTCCGGTGTCGTCATCGTCGGCCAGTCTAGGGGCTGGGCCGTGCCGGTCATCGCGCGTGCACGGCGTCGCTGCGGGCGCCCGTCGGCTGCTCGGCGTCGGCGCCGTCGCCGAGCGGCGCTGCGGCCTCGGGGGACAGGTCCAGGCGGCGCAGCAGCTGCGCGTTGAGCGCGACCACGACCGTGGACAGCGACATCAGGATCGCGCCGACCGACATCGGGAGGACGAACCCGACGGGGGCGAGGACGCCGGCCGCGAGCGGGACGGCGATCAGGTTGTAGCCCGCGCCCCAGGCGAGGTTCTGCACGCTCTTGCGGTACGCCGCCCGGGACAGCTCGATCACCGACAGCACCGAGCGGGGGTCGTCCGACGCCAGGATGATGCCGGCCGATCCGATCGCCACGTCGGTCCCGGCGCCGATCGCGATCCCGACGTCGGCCGTCGCGAGCGCGGGAGCGTCGTTGACGCCGTCGCCGACCATGGCGACCCGTCGCCCCTCGCCTTGGAGCTCGGTGACCTTCGACGACTTGTCCTCCGGTCGGACGCCCGCGTACACGCGGTCGATGTCGAGCTCGGCGGCGACGGCCCGTGCGACCGCCTCGGCGTCGCCGGTGATCATGACGACGTCGACGCCGCGGTCGTGCAGGGCTCTCACGGCCGCGCGGGACTCGGGGCGGATCTCGTCCGCGAGTCGCAGCGCGCCGGCCACGGCGTCGTCGACGACGACGTGCAGGATGATCGCGCCCTCGTCCCGCCAGGACGCGGCGACCGCGAGCTCGTCGGCTCCGGCCTGCTCCAGCAGCGCCGGACCACCGACCCGGACCGTGTGGCCGTCGACCGTCGCCGAGACGCCCACCGCCGGGTGCGAGGCGAAGTCGCGGGCGGACGGTACGGAGAGGTCCCGGTCGCCGGCGGCGCGGACGATCGCCCGGGCGAGCGGGTGCTCCGAGTCGGCCTCGGCCGCGGCCGCGAGCACCAGGACGTCGTCGGCGGCGGAGTCCGGCGCCGGCTCGACGGCGGTGACCGTGGGCTGCCCCTTCGTCAGGGTCCCGGTCTTGTCGAAGAGCACGGTGTCGACGCCGCGCATCGCCTCCATCGCGAGCCGGTCCTTGACCAGCACCCCGCCACGCGCGGCCCGCTCGGTGGAGATCGAGATCACCAGCGGGATGGCGAGCCCCAGGGCGTGCGGGCAGGCGATCACGAGGACCGTGATGGTCCGGACGACCCCTTCGTCGGGCATCCCGAGCAGCGCCCAGACGGCGAACGTGACGACGGCCGACCCGAGCGCGAACCAGAACAGCCAGCCCGCGGCGGTGTCGGCCAGCCGCTGTGCTCGGGACCCGGACGACTGCGCGTCCGAGACGAGCCTCTGGATCCCGGCCAGGGTCGTCTCGTCGCCGGTCGCGGTCACCTCCACCCGCAGTCCGGAGTCCGTCGCGACCGTGCCGGCGACGACGTCGTCGCCCGTCTCGCGCCGCACGGTCCGGGACTCGCCGGTGATCATCGACTCGTCCATCGCAGCCGAGCCGTCGACGACACGCCCGTCCGCGGGCACGCTGCCGCCGGGCCGGACCAGCACGACGTCGCCGATCTCCAGGTCGCCCGGCGCGACCGTCACGGTCCCGTCACCCTCGACCCGCTCGGCCTCGTCCGGGAGCAGGGCCGCGAGCGAGTCGAGCGCGGAGGTGGTCCGGGCCAGGGAGCGCATCTCGATCCAGTGGCCGAGCAGCATGATCACGACCAGCAGCGCCAGCTCCCACCAGAAGTCCAGGTGGTGCGCGAGCAGACCCAGCGTCGAGCCCCAGGAGGCGAGGAAGGCGACGGTCAGGGCGAGCGCGACGAGCAGCATCATCCCGGGCCGGCGGGCCCGGACCTCGGAGACGGCGCCGGTCAGGAACGGACGACCGAACCAGCCGTACAGCACTGTGCCGAGGACGGGGGAGACCCACGTGATCCCGGGAACGTCCGGCAGCGCGTAGCCGAGCAGGTCGGCGAACATCTGCGACAGCAGCACGGTCGGCACGGCGAGCACCAGCGAGCCCCAGAACAGGCGGCGGAACATCGCCACGTGGTCGCCGTGTCCGCTGTGTCCCGCTCCGCCGTGGCCGCTGTGCTCGTGGTGGGCGTCGTGGCCGGCGTGCTCGTGCTGCGTGCTCATCCTCACTCCTCCAAGATACCCTTAGGGGGTATACAGCCGACAGTAGCGCCGGACGAGGGACGATGCAAGAGGAGGGGCGTCAGAGCAGCGACGGGCCGAAGGTCATCGCGAAGTCCGGCGCCGTCAGGTGCAGGACAGGTCGCCCGTCGGCCAGCCACGCGAGGGGTCCGGCCGCCGGGATCCGCCACGCCGCGGTCGTCCGCGCGAGGGTGCCGCGCGCCACGATCCGGCTGGGCCAGGCGGTGCCGTCGGTCGTCGCCTGGATCGTGCGGGTCCGCAGCGGCAGCGGGAGCCTGACGGCCCGGCCCCCGGGACCGAAGGCGGCCGCGGCCAGGGGCGGGCCACCGGGCAGCCGTGCGGCCGTCGGGTCGTCGAACGACGCGAGCTCCTTCGGGATCCCCCAGAGCGCCCGACCGCCGGCCCGCGACTCGGGGCTGTCGACCCAGATGTCGGTGATGCACAGTCCCGGCGTGCGACCGTGGCGTACGGCGACGCCGGCGAGCAGCTCGTGGTACGCGAGCAGCCCGGACGGCGCGTAGTCGACGAACACCGACACCGCCAGCGCCGTGCGCCCGATGCGCAGCGGACGGGTCCCGTGCGGCAGCGGAGGGACCGCGTCCGTCGCGACGCGCCAGAGCGTGATCCAGCCGCGGCCGGACAGGTCCCACGGCTCCGGCGGGTACGCCCGGCCGGTCATCGGTCGCCACCGGCCGGCGCGCTGGTCTCCGGCACGAAGTCGGCCAGCGCGAGCTCGGCGGCCCGGTCGACGTACTCGCGGACGAGGCCGGGCCAGTTCGTGCTGATCCGCCCGCCCCGCTCGCGGTACCAGCTGGTGCAGCCCGCCCAGACGCTGTCGCGGAGGCGGTCCTGGATCTCGACGTCGTAGGCGTCGGCGACGTCGGCGCGCACCTCGAGCGCCCGACGTCCGGCCCCGAGCGCGGCCGCTGCCCGGCCGATCGCGCGGGCCTGCGCCTCCATCATCGTGATGATCGAGGAACCGCCGAGATTCGTGTTCGGGCCGTAGACGAGGAACAGGTTGGGGAACCCGGGGACCGTCATCCCGAGGTGGGCCCGGGCGCCGTCGCGCCACACGTCGTGGATCCTGGCCCCGTCGCGGCCGACCACGTCGACGTCCGCGAGGAAACGCGTCGCGGCGAAGCCCGTGCCCCAGATCAGCACGTCCGCGCGGTGCAGCCGGCCGTCGGCCGTGCGGACGCCGTCGCGCTCGACGCCCACGAGGTCGTCGGTCACCACGTCGACGTGGTCGCGCGTCAGCGCCGGGTACCAGTCGTTCGAGAACAGCAGGCGCTTGCAGCCGAGCGGGAAGTCGGGGACGAGCCGGGCACGCAGCGCCGGGTCGCGGACCTGGGCACGCAGCTGGAGCCGCCACACGGTCTCCAGCGCACCGACCAGCGGGCCGCGCTCGGTCATCGCGCGGTTCAGCTGCTCGGACAGTGCCCAGGTCAGCCGGCGCCCGAACCGCTGGGTGCTCGGGAACCGGCCGTACGCGCGCCGGTGCAGGGCGGTGTAGCGCCGGTCGAGCTTCGGCACGACGTACGGAGCGGTCCGCTGGAAGACCGTCATCGCGCCGACGGCGTCGACGATCCGCGGGACGAACTGGATGGCGCTGGCGCCCGTCCCGATCACCGCGACGCGCCGGCCGGCGAGGTCGACCTCGTGGTCCCAGCGCGCGGAGTGGAACGCCGGCCCGGCGAACCGGTCGGCGCCGGGGACCGGGGGGACCACCGGCTCGCTGAGCTGTCCCTGCGCCATCACGAGCAGCTCCGCCTCGTACGACCGGCCGCCGGCGACCTCGACGGTCCACGTCGCCGCGGACTCGTCCCAGCGTGCCGACGTGACCCTCGCGCCGGTCCGGACGAGGTCGAGCAGGCCCGAGCGACGGGCTTCACGACGGACGTAGTCGAGGATCTCCGGCTGGCGGGCGTAGCGGCGGGTCCAGCCGGGGTTCGGCGACCACGACCACGAGTAGAGCGAGGAGGGCACGTCGCACGCCGCCCCGGGGTAGTGGTTGTCCCGCCACACGCCGCCGACGTCCTCGGCGCGCTCGAGGACGGTGATGTCCCCGATGCCGCGTCGGCGGAGCTCGGCGGCGGCGCCGAGGCCGCCGAGTCCGGCGCCGACGACGATCGCGCGGGGGAGTCGTGGGCCCATGCCGGAACGCTAGACGCGTGCCGGGGCGACGTGCGAGACATCGGGGGACACCTGATCGATAATTTCGGCCATGATCCGGCTGGAGCCTCCCGCGGCACGAGACTGGGCGTTCCCGCGCGCGGTCACCGCGATCGCCGTCCTGGTCGAGTGCGGCCGCGAGCACGGCGTCGACGACGCGACGCTCCTCCGCGGGACCGGCCTCGCGCCGAGCGCCGTCGGTGACCACGAGCAGGTGGTGACCGCTGCGCAGGAGCTGCAGGTGGTTCGCAACCTCCGCAGGGCGGTGCCCGGTGTCTCGGGGACGACCGTGGGGTCGCGGTACCACCTCACGACCTTCGGGATCTTCGGGTTCGCGCTGCTCAGCAGCCGGACGGTGCTCGAGGCAGCGAACCTCGCCCTCCGGTTCGTCGACCTCAGCTTCGCGTTCGCGATCCCGGCCGGTGACCTCGACGGGGACGACGTCGTGGTGACGCTCGACGAGCAGGGCGTGCCGGACGACGTGCGCTCGTTCCTGGTCGAGCGCGATCTCGCGGCGATCCACACCTGCCTCGACGAGCTGCGGCCGGGGGGAGTCCCGCTGCGCCGCGCCGCGTTCACGCACCCCGCTCCGTCGGCCGGGGCCGCGCGGTCGGCCGCCGCGGTCCTCGGGCTCGAGCCGTCGTACGGGGCGGACCGCAGCCTGATCGCGTTCGACGCGGCCCTGCTGGCCGAGCCGCTGCCGCTCGGGAACTCCCAGGCTCGCGCGACGGCCGAGGGTCTGTGCCGCGCCGTCGTCTCCCGACGCCGCGAGCGGCACGGCATCGCCCAGCAGGTCCGCGTGCTCGTGACGCAGCACGTCCTGACCGGTGCGCCCATGGAGGTCGTGGCGGCCGACCTCGGCCTGAGCGTGCGGACGCTGAGGCGTCGGCTCGCCGACGCCGGCACCTCCTACCGAGCTCTGCTCGACGAGGTGCGCCGCTCGCTGGCCGAGGAGCTGCTCGCCTCCGGGGGGCTCTCGGTGGAGGACGCGGCGTTGCGGCTCGGGTACGCCGAGGCGTCCAGCTTCATCGCGGCGTTCCGCCGGTGGACGGGGGTCACCCCGACGGGCTGGCGTGATGACGACGCGTCACGGCCCGGGCTTGCATCCCGTACCCAGGTACAGGTCTAGCGTGAGGGGAGGGACGGCACACGACCAGGAGGTCGCCATGACCACGTTCTCGGCACCGGACGCCTGCACCCTTCCGAGTGCGGCCCAGCCCCTGCGAGTGGCGGAGTTCGCGGACCTGTTCGGGTCCCGCCGCGCGCTCGTGTCGCGCGAGCGCCCGACCGTGCTCCGGATCGAGCTCGAGGCCGAGCCCGGACTGGCCGCAGCCGTCGAGGACCTGACGCGGCGGGAGACGCGGTGCTGCTCGTTCTTCGACTTCGCCGTACGGGAGGTCGGCGGGGCCGTCACGCTGCGGGTCGGGGTCCCCGAGACCGAGGTCGAGGTGCTCGACGGGCTGCAGGCTCTGGCCGAGGCGGGGCCGGGCGATGCGCAGCGGTGAGGTCGCCCGTGCGGCGGACGTCAACCTCCAGACGCTGCGCTACTACGAGCGGCGCGGGCTCCTGCCCGAGCCCCGCCGGAGCAACGGCGGGCATCGGGACTACCCCGACGACGCCGTCGTCACGCTCCGGGTGATCAAGGCGGCCCAGCGGCTCGGCTTCACGCTGGCGGAGGTCGCCGACCTGCTCGAGGTCGGACGGCACCACCACGGAGGGATCGGTCCGGGCCTCCAGGCGCGGGCGAGGGCCAAGATCGCCGAGGTCGACGCACGGGTCGCCGACCTGGAGACGATGCGCGCGACGCTGGTCGCCGCGGTGGACGCCGGCTGCACCGATCTCCTGGCCTGCGCCGAGGCGGAGGACTGCCCGATCCCGTTCGCCGGGATCGCCGGGTCAGAGTCCGCCCGACACCGCTGACGGCCCCGCTGCGGGTTCCGGCCGAGGGAGACCGGTCACGCCGGGATCCGCCACCGGGTCGAGACCCGCGACGTGCGCGAGGAAGCCGTCCACGAGCGCGTGCGCGCGAGCACGGCTGCGCTCCTCGGCGGCGGCGGTCTCGCGGACGAGGCGGTCCGGGTCGATCCCGCGGGCGCGGGCGGCCTCGGCGTCCCCGCTCGCCAGCCAGCCGGCGAGCACGGCGCCGTCGAGCTCGGGGTGGAACTGCACCGCGAGGTTGCGGCGCAGGACGAAGGCCTGGGACGCAGCCGCGTTGCGGGCGATCTCGACCGCACCGGGCGGCACCGTCCAGGCGTCGAAGTGCCACTGGAACCACGGCCCGTCGGCGACGATCCGCGGGTCCGTGCTCGTGACCTCGGTCCAGCCGATCTCGGGGCTGCTCGACGCGGCGACCGTGCCGCCGTGGGCCTCGGCGAGGAGCTGACCGCCGAAGCAGATCCCGAGCACCGGGACCCCCGCGGCGTCGGCGCGACGCAGCTGCGCGAGCTCGTCGACGACCCACGAGCCGACCGACGCCCGGTCGTAGACCGACCAGGGGGATCCGAGCACGACGACGGCGTCGTAGTCGGTGGGGTCGGGGAAGCGCGGCTCGACGTCCGGGGAGGCGAACCGCTCGGCGGGCACGACCTGGTGGACGTCGAGGTCGACGCCGAGCTGCTCGAGCCGCTGCCCGACGTGGCCCGCGGGCGAGACGTGGTCGTGGGCGATCACCAGCACCTGCACGGTCGTGGCCTTCCGGTCGGGGACGGCGGTGGGGTGGGGATCCCCCTCGGACCCCCACCCCACCACGGAGCGCGGTCAGCGCGCGACGTGATCCTTCTTCGGGATCGCGTCGTCGTACGGCGCGGTGCTGCGGTCGTGCAGCGGGTGGACGGCCATGTAGATCAGGCCGACCGCGACCACGACGAGCCCGGACAGGGCGACGATCCAGTTGTCGTACCAGGCCGCGTCGGGGGTCCGCGGCCAGGCCATGTTGATCATCGCGACCACGCCGTAGACCAGGGCGGCGATGTTGACGGGCAGGCCCCACGCGCCCAGGGTGTACTTCCCGCTCGGGACCCAGCCCTTCAGGCGCGCGCGGAGCGCGGCCAGCACGACCATCTGGAAGCCCAGGTAGATCCCGAGGGCGGCGAAGCTGATGATCTTCGTGATCGCGTCCTCGGAGACCTTCGAGCCGATCACGATCACCGCCGGCACGACGGCCGCGACGATCAGGGCGTACGGCGGGACGTGGCGCTTGGCCGAGAACTTCTTCAGCAGCGAGCTGCCCATGATCATGTCGTCGCGGCCGTAGGAGTACGCCAGCCGGGACGCGGCAGCCTGGAGGCTGATCGCGCACGACAGGAACGACAGCAGCACGACGAGGAGGACGATCTTGGCGCCGGTCGAGCCGAAGGCCTCGTTCAGCACGGTGCTGACCGGGTCGGCGTCCTCGCCCGAGATCACTGCGCCGATGTCGGTCACGGCCAGGACGAGGGCGAGGCACACGAACGTCGCGGCTGCTCCGCCGATGTAGATGGTGCGGCGCATGGCCTTCGGGATCAGGCGGCCCGGGTCCTTGACCTCCTCGGCGACGTCACCGCACGCCTCGAAGCCGTAGTACTGGTAGATGCCGATCAGGGCGGCGGCCGCGAAGGCCGGCAGGTAGCTGCCGTCTCCCTCGGTGCCGAACGTGTCGAACAGGACGCCGAAGGACTGCTCGCGGTGCGCGATGAGCAGCCAGCCGCCCACGACGAGGGCGCCGAGGATCTCGGCCGTGAACCCGATCATCGCGGCCGTCGCGAGGACGCGGGTGCCCATCAGGTTGATCAGGGTCGCGAGGAGCAGCAGCCCGAGCGCGCAGAGGATCGTCGTGTTGACGCTCGCGTCGAAGCCGAAGGTGGCGGCGATGTACGGGCCGGCTCCGTAGACGACCGAGGCGATCGTGACCAGGAGGGCGACCATGTAGACCCAGCCGGTCATCCAGGCGTAGCGGCGCCCCCACAATCGTCGCGCCCACGGGTAGACCCCGCCGGCCACCGGGTACTGGGCGACGACCTCGCTGAACACGAGGGCGACCATCAGCTGACCGAGCCCGACGATGACGAAGCTCCAGATCATCGGGGGACCGCCGGTCGCGAGGGCGAAGGCGAAGAGGGTGTAGACGCCCACGACCGGCGACAAGTAGGTGAAGCCGAGGGAGAAGTTGGCCCACGGGCTCATGTCGCGTCGGAAGTCGGACTCGTAGCCCAGCGCGTGGAGGTGGGCGGCGTCGGACTGGTCTTCGTACTCGTAGTAGCCGTCGGCCTCGCCGGCCGGCCTCGTCGGAGTTGACATACGCATTCCTGTCGGTGGTGGGCACTGTGACCCGGGTAACAGACGGCGAAAGACTACAATTTTGTGGGATTTAGGGTCAAGGGGTGTGCTGCGACTGTCGCGGAGGTCTTACGCGCCCTTAACATGACGACGTCGCCACCGGCGCTCGCAGCGCCCGCGTCCGCAGAAGGAGACCGCATGTCCGGCCTGACGCCGCTGCTCGCACCCCCCTCCACCGGCGGTCGCGCCGACGAGGTCGTCGCGCGGGTCAGCGAGGCGATCCACCTCGGCCTGCTGAGCGACGGTGAGAAGCTGCCGACCGAGGTCGAGCTGGCAGCCCAGTTCGGGGTGGCGCCGATGACCGTGCGTGACGCGCTCGCGGCCCTGCGCGACGAGGGGCTGGTCGAGACCCGCCGGGGCCGCCACGGCGGCTCGTTCGTACGGCGACCGCAGTCGCCGCCGGTCGGTCCGCTGAAGCAGCGGCTGGCCGAGATGTCGGTCTCGGGCATCCGCGACCTGGTCGACGAGCACGTCGCGGTCGCCGGGCAGGCGGCGCGGCTCGCGGCCGAGCGTGCGTCGTCGGCCAACGTGCGACGGCTGTTCACGCTCACCGACCAGCTCGGCTCGGCGGACAACCGCGGCGACCGGATCCGCGCCGACTGCCGCTTCCACATCGAGATCGCCGTGGCGTCGCAGTCGACCCGACTCGCGCGGCGCGAGGTCGGTCTCCAGGCCGAGGTCTCCGGGATGCTCTGGCTCCCCTCGGACGCCGAGTCGGACGTGACCGGCACGGTCGAGGAGCACCACGCGATCGCCGTGGCCGTGACCGGTGAGGACCCCGAGGCCGCGCGCAGGCTGGCCGAGGACCACGTCGCAGGCAACCTGCGACGCCTGGTGCAGCGACATCTCCAGCTGATCGAGGAAGGAGCAACGACGTGAGCAGCGCAGACCCCCACGACGGCGCCGGCGTCGCAGCCGAGACCCTGGCGCGGATCGTCGCGCCCGCCTTCGAGCGGCTCGACGGCCTCGCGAGCGCCGTGCAGCGCAGCTGCCCGCCGGGTGCGACCGGCTGGTCGGAGGCGCAGATGCGTGACGTCCGGACCCAGATCGAGGAGCGGATCGGCGACGACCCCGTGCAGGTCGGGATGGGGTTCCTCGCCGCGCCGGGGCTGGTCGACGGCCAGGACCGCTACATGCTCTGGTGGCAGCAGCACGAGGGTCGCACGTCGCGGCTGCTGCTCAACTTCGACCGCTCGAGCATCGACGTCTACGACTACGTGGAGATGGAGTGGTTCCAGTACGGCGCCGACGGCCCGGACCGCGTCGCCTACGGCCCGTACTTCGACTACTCCGGCTCCGAGCGCTACGTCATCACCGCGACGGTCCCCGTCGAGATCGAGGGCCGCTTCGTCGGCGTGGTCGGCGTCGACCTGCTGTTCGAGGAGCTCGAGCGCCGTCTCGTCGCCGCGCTGCGACGCGCCGAGTTCGAGGCCGTCGTCGTCAACGCCGAGCGACGCGTGATCGTCGCGAACACCGCGCGCTGGATCCCCGGAGCGCGCCTGCGCAGCGCCCCGCAGGTGGGTGATCCGGTCGACGGCGCCGCGATCAGCGCAGTCGCCGAGATCCCGCTCGGGATCGGCTGGACGGTGGCGACGACGGACCAGGAGCTGCGAAAAGAGTTCGGCCGAAGGTCTTGACAGATATACCTCCATTTTTAGAGTCTTAGGCGAAAGGTCGTCCTGAGACTCTGGCTTTGGAGGTATTCGATGCAGACCCTCGCCACCGATGAGGCGCCGGTCCTCGACGTCACCGACCCCGCCTTCTCGATCACCTCCGACGCGGTGCACGACGCGCGCGAGCAGAGCTGGTACGCGACCACCCCGTACGGGCTGGCGGTGCTGCGCTACGACGAGATGAGCCGCCTGCTCAAGCACCCCAGGCTGCGGCAGGGCAGCGTCGCGTGGCCCGCTCACAACGGCGTGACCGAGGGCCCGTTCGCGCGCTGGTGGGCGAGCTGGATCCTGAACAAGGAGGGTGCGGAGCACCACCGGCTGCGCCGCCTGATGAACCCGGCGTTCTCGCCGAAGCTGATCGGCGGGCTGGTCCCGCGCTTCCAGGCGCTCGCGACCGAGCTGATCGACGGCTTCGCCGAGCCGGACCGGTGCGAGTTCGTGAGCGAGTTCGCCGAGCCGTACGCGGCGCGCGTCATCGCGATCATGCTCGGGATCTCCGAGGACGAGTGGCCGATCATCGCTCGTGAGTCCGTCACGCTGGGGCTCGCGATGGGCGTCACGATCGCCGACGACCTGCCGCAGATCGAGGGTGCGCTCGAGCGGCTGTACGCCTACTGCGACGAGCTGATCGCCGACCGGCGCGCGCATCCCCGCGACGACTTCGTCACCGCTCTCGTCCACGCCGCCCGCGCCGAGGACGGACGGCTGAGCGACACCGAGCTGCGCGACGCGATGGTGCTGCTGATCTTCGGCGGCTTCGACACCACCCGCAACCAGCTCGGGCTCGCGATGCAGACCTTCAGCCGCCACCTCGACCAGTGGGAGCTGCTGGCCGAGCGTCCCGATCTCGGGCGCGCTGCCGTCGAGGAGGTGATGCGGGTCAACCCCACCGTGCGCTGGGTGACCCGGGAGGTGCTCGAGGACTTCGAGTTCCAGGGCGTCGAGCTGCGCACGGGTACGACCCTGCACCTGTTCAGCGAGTCGGCCGGCACCGATCCCCGGACGTTCACGGCCGGCTTCGACCTCACCGCCGAGCGCAAGCCGCACTTCGGGTTCGGCGGCGGAGCCCACCACTGCCTCGGGCACTTCGTCGCGCGCTCCGACATGAGCGAGGCGCTGCCCCTGCTCGCCCGGCGGATGCGCGACATCCGTCTGCTGCCCGGCGACGACTGGCTGCCCGACTCCGGCAACACCGGTCCGACCCGGCTGCCGGTCGGCTTCACGCCGGCCTGACCCGACCACCACGAGGAGACACCATGAAGGTCACGGTCGACCTGGGCCTGTGCCAGGACCACGGTCAGTGCGCGATCGCCGCGCCCGAGGTTTTCGCCATCAACGACGAGGGCCGCCTGGAGTACGACTCCACGCCGTCCGACGAGCTGCTCGAGTTCGTCGAGGAGGCGGCCGACGTGTGCCCCGTCCAGGCGATCCTGATCGCGGACCGATGAGCAGCCAGCACGCGGTCGTGGTCGGCGCCTCCCTGGCCGGCCTGCGCGCGGCCGAGCAGCTGCGCGCCGCCGGTCACGCCGGAGCGATCACCGTCCTCGGCGCGGAGCAGCACCTCCCGTACAACCGGCCTCCGCTGTCGAAGGAGGTGCTCGCCGGGGCCGAGCCCGCGACGCCGGCCGAGCTCGCCGAGCGGCTCGCGTTCCGCCGTCGCAGGAGCGTCGCGGACGTCGACTTCCGGCTGGGCGACGCGGTCGTCGCCGCTGACCTCGCGCAGCAGACCCTCCGCACCGCCTCCGGCTCTGCCGTCGCCTACGACGGCCTGGTCGTCGCCACCGGCCTGCGGCCCCGCTGGCTCGACGTCCCCGGTCCGGTCGTCGGACGTCACGTGCTGCGCACCGTCGAGGACTGTCACACGCTGCGGACCGCGCTCGCGCGGTCCGGCCCCGCGACGGTCGTCGTGGTCGGCGCGGGCTTCGTCGGGTGCGAGGTCGCCTCGACGCTGCGCCGGCTCGGTCACGAGGTGACCGTCGTGGAGCCTGCCGGGCGCCCGATGGAGCGCGTGCTCGGTCCGGAGCTGGCGGCCGCGGTGCAGCGGCACCACGAGAGCCACGGGATCCGGTTCCGGCTCGGCGCGGGTGTCACCGGGTTCGCCGGGGACGAACGGGTCGAGGGCGTCGCCCTGACCACCGGTGAGCTCCTCGCCGCCGACCACGTCGTCGAGGCGGTCGGATCGGTCTGCAACGTCGGGTGGCTGGCCGGTGGCCCGCTGGACCTGACCGACGGCGTCCTGACCGACAACGCCTTGGCGGCCGTCGGCGCCGAGCGCGTCGTCGCCGTCGGCGACGTCGCACGGTTCCCCAACCCGCTCTTCGACGACGAGCCGCGACGGGTCGAGCACTGGTCGATCCCCACCGACACCGCGAAGCGCGCGGCGGCGACGCTCGTCGCCCTCATGCGTGGCGAGCGGCCGGACCCGGAGCCGTTCTGCCCCGTCCCCTCGTTCTGGAGCGACCAGCTCGACCTGCGCCTGCAGAGCTTCGGCTCGCCGGCCCTGGCCGACGAGGTCGCGATCTCCGAGGGCGATCCCGACGGCCTCGTCGACGGCGTCCTCGCGACGTACCGCCGCGACGGCCGGCTCGTCGGCCGGATCGCCGTCAACCTGACCCCGGCGCGCCAGCGCGACCTCCGCAACGACCTCGCGGCCCTCGTGCCCGCGTGACCCGCCTTCGACCAGAGGAAGTCCCATGACCACCAGCGCACTCGACCAGCATCGGCAGCTCAACGCCGCGAGCCCGGACCTCGTCGCCGCCCTCGACACGATCCGCGACCGCGGCGTGAAGTACGTGTACTTCCAGGCCGTCAGCATCACCGGACGCGTCGTCGGCAAGGTCGTCCCCGCGACCCACCTCGAGCGGCTCGCGGTGAAGGGCGTGCAGCAGCACCGCACGGCGGCGGCGAACCTCCAGACGACCCGCGAGGGCGTGCTCCTCGGCGGCGGTGTCGGGGCCGCCGAGTACACCGCGCTCCCGGACCTCGACACGTTCGCCGTCCTCCCCTGGGACCACGACTTCGCCCGGGTGTTCTGCCGGCTCTACGAGCCCGACCACCTGTCCGCCGGCCTCGCCGGTGCACCGTACGCGGCGGACAGCCGCGGCGTGCTCGCCCGGGTGCACCGCGAGTTCACCGAGCGGACCGGCCTGGAGATGCGGACCGGCTGCGAGCCGGAGATGACCTGGAAGGGGGACGGGCTCGAGGGTCGGTTCCGTCCGGAGTCCAGCCCGGCTTACCACATCGAGCACCTCGAGCGGAACCGTCCGATCGTCGCCAAGGTGATCGCGTACGCGCAGGCGCTCGGCCTCGACATGATCGAGGGCGACTACGAGGACGAGTACCAGATCGAGCTCAACTTCATGTACGACCGCGCGGACCTGACCGCCGACCGCCTGGTCACGTACCGCCAGGTCTGCAAGCAGGTCGCCCGGGAGCTGGGGATCGAGGCGAGCTTCATGCCGAAGCCCGCCACCGGGATGATGGGCAACGGCTGTCACCACAACCTCAGCTTCTGGCGCGACGGCGTCAACGTCCTGGAGGACCCGGGCGTCACCGAGCTGCACCTCTCGGAGGTCGGCCAGCACGCGCTCGGCGGGCTGCTGGCCCACTCCGCGGGGGCGATGCTGATCAACGGCTCGACGGTGAACTCGTACAAGCGCTACTGGGACGCCGGGCAGTTCGCGCCCTCGCGGATCAACTGGGGCCTGGACAACAAGACCTGCACGGTCCGGCTGTCGGCGAACGGCCGTCTGGAGTACAAGCTCCCCGACGCGGCCGTCAACCCGTACCTGTCGCACGCCGTGATCCTGGCCGCGTGCGAGGACGGGCTGAAGAACGACACCGACCCCGGCGCCCCCACCTCGGGATCGTCCTACGACGCGCCGGACGACCAGCGCTTCGGGCGGCTGCCGACCACGCTCGGGGAGGCGATCGGCGCGTTCCGCGACGACGCGGTCCTCACCGCGGCGCTCGGCGAGGAGCTGAGCGGACTGCTGGTCGACTACCACGCCGACGAGTGGGCGCGCTTCTGCGGCGCGGTCACCGACTGGGAGCTCGCGACCTACTGGGACGACGCGCCGTGAGCGGGGTCCTGAGGCTGGCGTGCATCGACGCCGACGCTCCGCCGCTGTTCACGCCGTACTCGGACGAGTCCGGCCGCGGCGGGTACGAGCCCGCGGTCGCGGACCTGATCGCGGCCGAGCTCGGCCGTACGGTCGCGTGGGTGCGCGTTCCGTGGACCGAGATGATCCCGGCCGTCCAGGCCGGGGACGCCGACGGCGTGCTCTGCGGGCAGGGGATCACGGAGTCGCGCCAGGAGCAGGTCGACTTCACCCGGCCGTACGCCGTGTTCCACGAGGGCGTGCTGGTGCGGCGCGGGTCGGGGATCGCCGGACCGGCCGACCTGGTCGGCAGGCCGGTGGCGGCGATCGAGGGCAGCACGAACCTCGCGCTCGCGCAGACGTTCACCGGTGCGGTTCCCGTGCCCTTCGGCTCCGGCGGCAGCGACGACGTGTACGCCGACATGCTGGCCGCGCTCGAGAAGGAGGAGGTGGACGCGGTCGTCGACGACGACGTCGTGTTCGTCCCGCTCGGCGAGAGCGACCCGCGCTTCGAGCTCGCGTTCACGGTCAGGACCGGGAACCGGTGGGGGATCGGTGTCTCCAAGGACCGGCCGGACGTCCTGGCGGAGCTGGACGGGGCGCTGGCGCGGGTGATCGCCGACGGCCGGCACCGGGCCGTGTGGCA
The DNA here is from genome assembly GCF_002797495.1 of Mumia flava. Taxonomy (NCBI): domain Bacteria; kingdom Bacillati; phylum Actinomycetota; class Actinomycetes; order Propionibacteriales; family Nocardioidaceae; genus Mumia; species Mumia flava. The sequence continues at coordinate 817,133 of NZ_PGEZ01000001.1, read as the reverse complement.
GGAGTGGTTGCCGACGCTGGAGTACCCCTTCGAGAGCGGTGCGTGACGTGCGGCCGCTGGTGGCGGTGATCGGGCGGCGTGCCGACTCCGTGCCGATCCTGCGGTTCAGCGCCACGCTCGCGGCCGAGGCGATCTGCGAGGCGGTCCATGCCGCCGGCGGCGAGCCGGCTGTGCTCCACGGTCCGGCGGCCGACCCGTGCGCCGGTCTGGCCGAGCGGCTCGAGCGGTTCGACGGGCTGCTGCTGCCCGGGGGCGCGGACCTGGGACCGGACCGCTACGGCCAGGAGCCCCACCCGCTGACCACCGCGGTGGTCGCGTTCCAGGACGACCTCGACCTCGCCACCGCCCGGGCCATGGTGGAGGTCGGGCTGCCGTCGCTGGCCGTGTGCCGCGGGATGCAGGTCCTCAACGTCGCGCTCGGCGGGACCCTGCACCAGCACGTGACCGAGGACGGGGTCGCCCACCACGACTCCGTCCACGAGGTCGACGTGGCGCCGGGCTCGCGGCTGCGCTCGATCGTCGGGGCGGCGCGGATCGACGTGTCGTCGTACCACCACCAGGCGCTGGACGTGGTCGCGCCCGACCTCGTGGTGACGGCGAGGTCGGACGACGGCGTGGTCGAGGCGGTCGAGCACCGCACCGCTGACGTCGTCGCCGTGCAGTGGCACCCCGAGGACCTCCACGCGACCTCGGCGACCGACGCCGCGCTCTTCGCCGATCTGGTCGAGCGCGCGCAGAAGCGGATGGTGTCGAGGTGAGCGTCGTCGTCCGCCTCGAGGAGGTGCTCGCCGGGATCGAGCCTCCCGACGACCCGGTCGCGCGGGTCGCCGTGCTGGTCTCGCTGAACTTCCCGGACATGGACGAGGCGGTCGCGGCGCTGGTCCGCCGGTTCACCCGGGTCACGCTCGCGACGTTGACCGCCCTCGGGGCGTCCTTCGAGCTGTTCGACACCTCCGGTCCGCTCGCCGACCCGGCGGCCGTGCAGCGCTGCGACGGGCTGCTGCTGCTCGGCGGCGGCGACATCGACCCCGCCTGCTACGGAGCGCCCGGCCTCGACGTGCCCAACTCCTACGGCACGGACCGCCGCGCGGACCACGATGCGATGGCCGCCATCGACGCCGCCGAGTCGGGCGGTCTGCCGGTGCTGGGGATCTGCCGCGGCTCGCAGCTGATCAACGTCCATCGCGGCGGCACGATCGTGCCGGACATCACCGACTACGCGCTGCACCGCGGCGGACCGGGCGAGCCGATGTTCCTCGACGAGGAGATCGGCATCGTCGGCGAGACCCGGCTGCTGTCGATCCTCGGCGTCGACCGCGTGATCGCCCGGTCGGGCCACCACCAGGCGGTCGCGGTCCTCGGCGCCGGGCTGGTCCTGGCGGCGCGGGCGCGCGACGGGGTGATCGAGGGCTTCGAGGACCCGTCCCGGTGGACGATCGGGGTGCAGTGGCACCCCGAGGACGACGACGGGCCGACCCGGGACCGGATGCGCCTGTTCCGCAGCTTCGTCGAGGCGTGCGCCGCACGCGAACCCACGACCCCCACGAGAGGTGTTGGAGAAGATGACCGAGTACTCAGTACGTGACCCCCGTTCGGGCGAGCTCGTCCGGACCTACCCGACCGCCACCGACGAGCAGATCGAGCAGGCGCTCACCCGCGCGTACGGCGCGGCGCGCGGCTGGGGCCGCACGACCGACGTCGCCGAGCGCGCCCGGCTGCTCGGGCGCGTCGCGGACCTCCACGAGGAGCGCGTCGACGAGCTCGCCGCGATCATCGTCCGCGAGATGGGCAAGCCCGAGGACGAGGCCCGTGGCGAGGTGGAGTTCAGCGCGGCGATCTACCGCTACTACGCCGACAACGCAGCACGCTTCCTCGCCGACGAGCCGATCGCGCTGCTCGACGGCGGCGGCGACGCGGTGATCCGGCGGAGCCCGGTGGGCGTGCTGCTCGGGATCATGCCGTGGAACTTCCCGGCCTACCAGGTCGCGCGGTTCGCCGGCCCGAACCTCGTCACCGGCAACACGATCGTGCTCAAGCACGCCCCGCAGTGCCCGGAGTCGGCCGCCGCGCTCCAGGCGATCATGGACGACGCGGGCTATCCCGACGGTGCCTACGTGAACGTGTACGCGACCAACGAGCAGGTCGCGACGATGATCGCCGACTCGCGCGTGCAGGGCGTGTCGCTGACCGGCTCGGAGCGGGCGGGCGCGGCGGTGGCCGAGATCGCCGGCCGCCACCTGAAGAAGGTCGTGCTCGAGCTCGGCGGGTCCGACCCGTTCGTGGTGCTCGGCGCCGACGACCTGCCCGCCACGGTGCAGGCCGCGGTCGACGCGCGGGTCTACAACACCGGCCAGGCCTGCAACGCCGGCAAGCGCTTCATCGTGATCGACGCGCTGTACGACGAGTTCGTCGCGCTGTTCGGCGACGCGCTGGCCGAGGCCGCGCCGGCGACGCCGCTGTCGTCGGTCGCGGCCGCCGACCGGCTCGCCGAGCAGATCGATCGTGCGGTCGCGGGCGGGGCGAAGCTGCGGACCAGCGGCGAGCGCGACGGCGCGTTCTTCCCCTCGGGTCTGCTGACCGACGTCACCGAGGACAACCCGGTCTTCGGCGAGGAGCTGTTCGGGCCGGTGGCGATGGTCTTCCGGGTCTCGTCGGAGGCGGACGCGATCCGGGTGGCGAACGACACCCCGTACGGTCTGGGGTCGTACGTCTTCACCCCGGACGCCGACCAGGCGCGCCGTGTCGCCGACCAGCTCGACGTCGGGATGGTCTTCGTCAACGGCGTCAACGCGGACGGGGTCGAGCTGCCCTTCGGCGGGGTGAAGCGCTCCGGCTTCGGTCGCGAGCTCGGCCGGTACGGCATCGAGGAGTTCGTCAACAAGAAGCTGATCCGGACGATCGAGCCGTCGTGACGCACGCGGACCCAGCGGCGGCACCGTCGTCGGGCGGGAGCGCGGCACCGTCCGCGCGCCCGCTCGACGGCGTGCTGGTCGCGGACTTCAGCCGCGTCCTCGCGGGCCCGCTCGCCGCGGTCATGCTGGCCGACCTCGGCGCGGAGGTGATCAAGGTCGAGCGCCCCGGCACCGGGGACGACACCCGGCACTGGGGTCCGCCGTGGACGCAGACCGGCAGCTCGTACTTCGCCTGCGCGAACCGGTCCAAGAAGTCGGTCGAGCTCGACCTCGCCGACCCGGGCGACCGCGCGCTCGCCCACGAGCTCGCCGCGCGCTGCGACGTGCTGATCGAGAACTTCCGGGTCGGCACGCTGGACCGGCACGGTCTGGGGTACGAGTCCGTCCGCGCGATCAACCCCCGGGCCGTCTACGCGTCGATCACCGGCTTCGGCACCGCCGGCGGAGCCGACCTCGCGGGCTACGACTTCCTGGTCCAGGCCGTCGGCGGCCTGATGAGCATCACCGGTGACGACGCGCCGACGAAGGCCGGGGTCGCGCTCGTCGACGTGCTGACCGCGAAGGACGCCACGATCGGCATCCTCGCGGCGCTGCAGGCGCGCGAACGCACCGGGAGCGGGCAACGCGTGGAGGTCAACCTCCTCTCCAGCCTGCTGGGCTCGCTCGCCAACCAGGCCTCGTCCTACCTCGCCACGGGCCGTGCCCCGACCCGGATGGGCAACCAGCACCCCTCGATCGCGCCGTACGAGACGCTCGCCGCGAAGGACGGCGACCTGGCGGTGTGCTGCGGCAACGACCGCCAGTTCGGACGGCTGACCGCGGTGCTGGGGCGCCCGGAGCTGGCCGACGACCCGCGCTTCGCGACCAACGCCGACCGGGTCGGCCACCGGGCGGCGCTCGTCGCCGAGCTCGAAGGTCCGCTCGCGGACGACACCGTGGACGTCTGGGTCGAACGGCTCAGCGCGGTCGGTGTCCCCACGGGGAAGGTCGGGAGCATCGCCGACGGGTTCGCCCTCGCCGAGCGTCTCGGCCTGGAGCCGACGGTGCCCGTCGGTGCCGACGACCCGCACCAGGTCCGCAACCCGATCAGCTTCTCCGCCACCCCCGTCTCGGCCTACGCGCCGCCTCCGCGCCTGGGCGAGCACAACGACCACGTCCGCCGCTTCCTGACCGAGGAGTCCCGATGAGCACCACCACCCGCCGTCCGGTCGAGCCGCTCGACCTCGCCGGCATCGACGACCTGCTGAGCCCGGACGAGCTGGCGGTCCGCGCGTCGGTCCGTCAGCTGTGCGACGAGCGGATCGACCCGTACGTCGCGGACTGGTTCGAGCGCGGGTCGATCGACGACGTCCGCGGGCTCGCCAAGGAGCTCGGCAGCCTCGGTGTGCTCGGGATGCACCTGGAGGGGTACGGCTGCGCGGGCATGTCGGCGACGGAGTACGGGCTCGCGTGCCTCGAGCTCGAGGCGACCGACTCGGGGATCCGGTCGCTGGTCTCCGTCCAGGGGTCGCTCGCGATGTTCGCGATCTGGCGCTGGGGGAGCGAGCAGCACAAGCAGGAGTGGCTGCCGCGGATGGCGGCCGGCGAGGCGATCGGCTGCTTCGGGCTGACCGAGCCCGACGCCGGGTCGGACCCGGGCAGCATGCGGACCCGGGCGCGTCGCGACGGCTCCGACTGGGTGCTCGACGGCCGCAAGATGTGGATCACGAACGGCACCGTCGCCGACGTGGCGGTCGTGTGGGCGCAGACCGACGAGGGCGTCCGCGGCTTCGTGGTGCCGACGACGACGACCGGCTTCAGCGCACCGGAGATCAAGCACAAGCAGTCGTTGCGGGCGTCGGTGACGAGCGAGCTGGTGCTGGACGGCGTCCGGCTGCCGGGCGATGCCGTCCTGCCCGAGGTGGTCGGGCTGCGAGGGCCGCTGAGCTGCCTCAACGAGGCGCGGTACGGGATCGTCTGGGGAGCGCTGGGGGCCGCGCGGTCGTGCCTGGAGGCGGCGCTGGACTACGCCGGCGAGCGGGTGCAGTTCGGACGGCCGATCTCGGCGTTCCAGCTCACCCAGCAGAAGCTCGTCGACATGAACCTCGAGTACACCAAGGGCCTGCTGCTCGCCCTGCACCTCGGCCGCCGCAAGGATGCCGGTGCGCTGCGTCCGGAGCAGGTGAGCCTGGGCAAGCTGAACAACGTGCGCGAGGCGCTCGAGATCTGTCGTACGGCCCGGACCGTGCTCGGCGCGAACGGGATCTCCCTGGAGTACCCGGTGATCCGGCACATGAACAACCTCGAGTCCGTGCTGACCTACGAGGGGACGGTGGAGATGCACACCCTCGTCGTCGGGCAGGCGATGACCGGGCACCCCGCGTTCCGCTGAGCCGACCTATTGACAGACGTCGATACGAGCGGCAGAGTGACGCTCGTATCGACGATCGTCAATCTGAAGGTGGCTCACATGTCCGAACTCCCGGTGGTCGTGATCGGAGCGGGTCCGCAGGGGCTCGCCGCTGCTGCGCACCTGCTCGAGCGCGGGATCGAGCCGCTCGTCCTGGAGTGCGGTGACGGCCCGGGTGCGGCGGTCGCGGAGTGGGGGCACGTGCGGCTGTTCTCGGCGTGGCCGGAGCTGGTCGACCCGGCGTCGGCGCGGCTGCTCGAAGCGACCGGGTGGTCCGCGCCGACCGACGGCTACCCCACCGGCGCCGCCTGGGTCGAGCGCTACCTGGCGCCGCTGGGGCGGGTGCTCGGCGATCACGTGCGGTACGGCGCGCGGGTGACCGGGGCGTCGCGGCGCGGGCGGGACCGGCTGGTCGACGCCGACCGCGGCGCGCAGCCGTTCACCGTGCACGTCGTCGATGCCGACGGGCGCGAGTCGCGGGTCCTCGCCCGCGCCGTGGTGGACGCCGCCGGCACCTGGCGTACGCCCAACCCCGCGGGCGCGGACGGACTGCCGGCGCTCGGGGAGCGGGCGCACGCCGGCCTCCTCTCGTACGCCGTGCCCGACGCCGCGTCGCCCGAGCGGTTCGCCGGCCGGCACGCGGTCGTCATCGGGGCCGGGCACTCGGCGCTGCACGCGATCATCGAGCTCGACCGGATCGCCGAGGAGCACCCTGGCACCGCGATCACCTGGGCCGTGCGGCGCGCGGACACCGCCAACGCGTTCGGCGGCGGCGCCGCCGACCAGCTCGCCCGGCGTGGCGCCCTCGGCGTCCACGCGCGCCGCGCGGTCGAGCGTGGCCGGGTCGAGGTCGTCACCGGCTTCCGCACGGCCGAGATCCGGCGTACGGACGACCGTGCCGTCGTGGTCGACGAGCAGGGGCGTGCGCTCGCGCCCGCCGACGTGGTCGTCGTGCTGACGGGCTTCCGGCCCGACCACACGTATCTCTCCGAGCTGCGCCTCGACCTCGACCCTGCGCTCGAGGCGCCCCGGCGGATCGCCGCCGAGATCGACCCGAACATCCACTCGTGCGGGTCGGTCCAGGCGACCGGTGCGCGGGATCTCGCGCACGAGCAGGAGCCCGGTCTCTACCTGGTCGGGATGAAGTCGTACGGGCGCGCGCCGACGTTCCTCGCGATGACCGGCTACGAGCAGGTCCGCAGCGTGGTCGCGATGCTGGCCGGCGACGTCGAGGCCGCCGAGCGGGTCGAGCTCGCGCTCCCGGACACAGGAGTGTGCGGCGGATCCGGGCTGTACGACGAGCCGGCCGGCGCCGCCGGCGGCTGCTGCACTCCGGCCCCGCAGCTGCTCACGATCGGGGGGAGCTCGGAGTCGCTCGGCTGACCCGGTCGTGCCCGCTCAGGGTCGGGCGGCGACGTCCAGGCCGTCGAGCAGCGACAGCACGCGCCGTTCGATCTCGTCGCGGATCGGTCGGACGTGCGCGAGGTCCTCGTTCGCCGGGTCCGGGAGGTCCCAGTCCTCGTACCGGGTGCCGGGGTAGTGCGGGCAGGTGTCGCCGCACCCCATGGTGACGACCACGTCGGCGGCGCGGACGGTCTCCTCGGTCCACGGCTTGGGGAACTCGGTGGCGATGTCGATGCCACGCTCGGCCATCGCCGCCACGGCGACCTCGTCGACCGCTGCGGCGGGCTCGGAGCCGCCGGACCACCCGATCACGCGGTCGCCCCCGTACTGCTGGAGATAGCCCAGTGCCATCTGGGACCGTCCGGCGTTGTGGACGCACAGGAAGAGCACGGCCGGGCGGGTGTCGTCGTGTCGCTCCTCGACCCTCGCGAGCGCGTGGAGCCGTTGGCGTGCGAACCGCTCGGCGAGCACGGGCACGTAGGTCGTGACGACGGCGTGGGCGGCGAGATCGTCGAACGACGCCCGGAGGAGCCGCTCGATGGTCGCGGTGTCGAAAGTGCTCCCGAACTCGTCGGCGAGCCGGGTCACCGCTGAGTCGAGCGCGAGCTGCTGGTCGATCATGTGGAGCGGGTCGGTGCTCATCGTCGAGCCTTCCGTGCTGTGGTGCGGTGCTTCAGGGCGAGAGGCGAGCGGCGAGCGCCGTCACGCGGCCCTCGAGCTCGTCGTAGGCGGTGTCGAACGCCGCCGGCGTGCCGATGCGCACGGGGTCGGGGACCGACCAGTGCAGGTCGTTGGGCACGGCGAGCTCCTCGTGGGCCAGGTCGCACACGGTCACCACGAGGTCGCCGGCCTCGGCGACGTCGACGAGAGCGCGCGGGCGTCGCCGCGGGAGGGGGAGAGCGCGGCGCCGGGCGACGTCGAGCGCGCCGGGATCGATCGCCTCCGCCGGGTGCGTGCCGGCCGACGCCGAGCGGATCGGGCTGTGCTGACGCCACAGCGCCGCCGCCAGGTGCGAGCGCGCGGAGTTGGCGGTGCAGACGAACACGACGCGTGCCGGAGTCTCGATGCGGGGCGGTGCCGCATCGAGCGCGTCCTCGACCAGGCGGAGGTACTGACGGCGGCCGTCGCCCTGAGACGGGTGGGACGTGACCAGGCCTGCCTCGCGCAGCACCTTCAGGTGGTGGGCGAGCAGGTTCGAGGAGATCCCGAGGAGCTCGGCCAGCTCGCTGGAGGATGCGTCCCCCAGCGCGAGGACGTCGACGATCCGCAGTCGTGCAGGGTCGCTCAGTGCACCGAAGACGGCGGCACGGTGCTCCAGGGTCGCTGTTCGCTCATCGTTCATTGACTCAAGTTTGACTGAGGTAATCTGATCGGTCAAGATGCTCCCGTGACTTCATCGCTCCCACGACGGCTGCTCGCCGAGTTCCTCGGGACGGGGCTGCTCGTCGCCGTGGTCGTCGGCTCCGGCATCGCCGCCCAGCGGCTCTCGCCCGACGACGTCGGCCTCCAGCTCCTCGAGAACTCGCTGGCCACCACGTTCGGGCTGGCGGCCCTGATCCTGATGTTCGGCCCCGTCTCCGGCGCCCACTTCAACCCCGTCGTGTCGATCGCCGACTGGTTCCTGGGGCGACGGTCGGGCAAGGGCCTGCCCGTGCCCGACCTCGGCGCGTACGTGGTGGCGCAGGTGGCGGGCGGCGTCGCCGGCGCGGTGCTCGCGAACGCGATGTTCGAGGTCGACCAGGCGATCTCCACGAAGGACCGCCTGGGCGGCGGCCACCTCCTCAGCGAGGTCGTGGCGACCGCCGGCCTGGTCGCGCTGATCTTCGCGCTCGTCCGCAGCAACCGCGGCGCCCTGGCCGCGCCCACGGTCGGCATCTACATCGGCGCCGCCTACTGGTTCACCAGCTCCACGTCGTTCGCCAACCCGGCGGTGACCGTCGGACGGATCTTCTCCGACACCTTCGCCGGGATCGCGCCCGCCTCCGCGCCCGCGTTCATCGCCATGCAGGTCGTGGGCATGGCGGTCGCGATCCTCGTCGTGCTGGCGCTCTACCCCGATGCCGGCGAGAAGGCCGACGACGTGGTGGTCCCGCACTCCTCCTGACCCGTTCCCCACCGACTCGAGACGAGGACCGAACATGAAGCTGGTCGCGATCGGCGGCAGCGACGCCGGCATCTCCGCCGCGCTGCGCGCCCGCGAGCTCGACCCGGGCGCCGACGTCACCGTCGTGGTCGCCGACGCCTACCCGAACTTCTCGATCTGCGGCATCCCGTACTACGTGTCCGGCGAGGTCACGCACTGGCGCAACCTCGCGCACCGCACCCACGCCGACCTCGAGGCGACCGGCACGACCTTGCGGCTGGACACCCTCGCCACCGACATCGACGTCGACGGGAAGCGCCTGGTCGTGCGCAACCCCGACGGCAGCACCGACGCACTCGCGTACGACGCACTGGTCGTCGGGACCGGCGCGGTCCCGGCCGTGCCGCCGATCGACGGCCTGGCGAGCCTCGGGCCGGCCGACGGGGTCCACCTGCTGCACTCGATGGGCGACACCTTCGCGCTCACCGACGCGCTCGAGCGGATCGAGCCGAGGACGGCCTTGATCGTCGGCGCGGGCTACGTCGGGCTGGAGATGGCCGAAGGACTGACCGCGCGCGGCATCGCGGTCACCCAGGTCGAGCGGCTCGGCGAGGTGCTCCCGACGGTCGACGAGGAGCTCGGCGCGATCGTGCGCGACGAGCTCGTCGAGCGCGGTGTCGACGTCCGGACCGGCGCGACCGTGACGTCGATCGGCACGACCGGGTCCGGCCTGCGCGTCGACGGCCGGACCGACGACGGGGAGACCGTGGGCTGGGACGTCGACCTCGTGCTCGTCGTCGTCGGCGTGCGCCCCGACACCGACCTGCTGGTCCGGGCAGGCGCCGAGACGGGCCCCGGCGGCGCCGTGGTGGTCGAGGAGTCGATGGCGACGAACCTCCCGTACGTGTGGGCGGCCGGCGACTGCGTGGTCACGCACCACCGCCAGCTCGGGACCACGTACCTCCCGCTCGGCACGACCGCGCACAAGCAGGGACGCGTCGCGGGGGAGAACGCACTCGGCGGCGCGGCACGGTTCGCCGGCTCGGTGGGGACGCAGGTGGTCAAGGTCTTCGACGTGGTGGCGGCACGGACCGGTCTGCGCGAGCACGAGGCACGTACGGCCGGGTTCGCGCCGGTCTCGACCACGGTCGCCGTCGACGACCACAAGGCGTACTACCCGGGCGCCACCCCGATCACGATCCGGATCACCGGCGACGCCGAGACCGGGCGGCTGCTCGGGGCGCAGCTGGTCGGGCGCCGGGGAGCGGAGGTCGCGAAGCGCGTCGACACCTACGCCACCGCCCTCTTCCACGCGATGACGGTCGCGGACCTGACCGCGCTCGACCTGGCGTACACACCACCGCTCGGCTCGCCGTGGGACGCCGTCCAGATGGCGACGCAGGCGTGGGTCGCGGAGCACCAGCGCGACGCCGAGCGCGCGGCCCTCGCCGCGACTCGGTAGCGCCGGGCTACTCCTCCGGGCTGCGGGCCGACAGGTTCCACACGGCGACGGCCAGACCACCCCAGATCACCAGGATCGCCACGATCATCATCGCGATCGCCTCACCGCTCATCAGCGCACCTCCTCATCGGGTCGCGACCGGTCGGTCCGGTCCGGGCCCGGCCTGGTCGGCGGCAGGTCCGGGACCTCCAGCGAGGTGCCGGGTCGCCACGGCACGAGTGCCGCCAGGAAGCCGAACACGATCACGATCCCGGCGGCGCCCCAGCCGAAGACCGCGAGCATCCACTCGGGGTACCCGCCGTACGGCTCCTCGAGGGTGTCGAGGAAGTCCCGGATCAGCACGTAGGCGAGGGCGATCGGCGCGACCACGGCGATCAGCGCACGCCACCACGCTCCGACGTGCACCGAGGTGTGGTCGTTCAGCGCCTCGGCCAGCGACGGCAGCGCACGCACGGCGTAGGCCAGCACGACCATGCTGACGACCGCGACGAGCAGGATCCCGAACTTGTTGATGAAGTTGTCCACGATGTCCAGCACGTACAGACCGGACGTCGTGCCGAGGAAGATCAGGCTGACGATCGCCGCCGGGATCGAGACGGCGAGCGTGGCGCCGCGCCGGGTCATCTCGAACTTGTCGCGGACCGCCGAGATCACCACCTCGATCACGCTGACCAGCGAGGTGAAGCCGGCGATCACCAACGAGCCGAAGAACAGCACGCCGAGGAACGCGCCGAGCGGCGCCTCGCTGATGATCGTCGGGAACGCGATGAACGCGAGACCGACGCCGGAGCTGGCGACCTCGCTCACCTGCACGCCGGACGCCTGCGCCATGAACCCGAGCGCGGCGAACACGCCGATGCCGGCGAGCAGCTCGAAGCCGGAGTTCGAGAAGCCGACGACCAGGCCGGAGCCCGGCATGTCGGTGCCGCGCCGCACGTACGAGGCGTAGGTGATCATGATGCCGAAGCCGATCGACAGCGAGAAGAAGATCTGCCCGTACGCCGCGGCCCACACACCTGGCTCGCTCAGCGCGTCCCAGTTCGGGGTGAAGAGCGTGTTCAGGCCCTCGCCCGCCCCGTCGAGCGTGAGGGCGTAGATCACGAGCACCGCGAACGCGACGATCAGGATCGGGATGAAGATCATCGACATCGCACCGATCCCGCGCTGCACCCCCAGGACGAGCACGACGATCAGCGCGAGCCAGACCAGCGCGAGCGGGAACACGACGCCGGCGACGAAGTCCATCGTGACGCCGGGGTCACCGACCTGGAGGAACTCGCCGAAGAAGTACGCCTCGGCGTCGTCGCCCCACGCCTCGGTGAACGAGAAGAGCGTGTAGCGGACGGCCCAGGCCAGGACCGCCGCGTAGTAGACCGCGATCATGAAGCAGATCCCGACCTGCCACCAGCCCAGTCCCTCGGTCCCGCGGGACTGTCGTGCGAACGACAACGGCGCCGAACCGCGGTTGCGGTGACCGAGCGCGTAGTCGAGCAGAAGGAACGGGATGCCCGCGGTCAGCAGCGCGACGAGGTACGGGAGGATGAACGCGCCGCCGCCGTTCTCGTACGCGACGTACGGGAAGCGCCAGATGTTGCCCAACCCGACGGCCGACCCGATCGCAGCCAGGATGAAGACCCGGCGTGAGGTGAATGCGCCCCGGCGTTCCTCGCTGGGGGTGGTGTCGACGTGGCTCACGGCTCCTCCGGTGTGGTGGACGTTCTGCGGGCCGACCATAGGCCCGCCGAGCGTGGTCCGCATCACGAATTCAGCGCGGACGGCCGGGTCGGAGCGGTCCGTGGCCGGGGGTCGGGCCGGTCAGTACGACGGGCAGGCGCCCGCAGCGGGCGGCTCGACCGGATCCGACTCCAGCGCGTCGGTGGCGCGGGCGCGCCCGAGGTTCCACTCCAGCCAGCTGTCCGTGTCGGGCTCCCGTCCGGCGAGCGCGCACTGCCGGATCAGCGGCGGCGCGTCGTCGAGGACGGGCACGGCGTCGGCGGAGAGGTCGCTGAGGTAGCGGCTGTCGACCCGGCCCGAGTCCGCGTAGCGGTCCAGGTTGCGCTCGGCCACCCACGCGTCCGGGTTGATCGAGGCGAGGCCGAGGAGGGCGACGACGCCGGTGATCACCGCGAACCGCGGCAGCCACGCGCCACGCAGCGTGACCCCCGCGGCCAGCACGGCGAGCACGAGCACCCCGAGCCAGCCCTCGAAGACGTCGACGAGCAGACGCAGCCGGGTGAAGCCGTACGCGTCCTGGTACACGTCCATCCGGTACAGGGCCGAGGCCACGACGACGAGCGTCTGCACGCACAGCAGCCCGAGGGCTGCCCGCAGCCACGCCCGGTCCGCCGCGCTGTCGCGGCGGGCCTTGCGTGCGGCGACACCGACGACCAGCAGGGTCAGGGCGGTCGCGACGGTGAGCTGGCCGAAGCCCTGGTGGACGTAGTCGGCGTAGGTGATGCCGGTCGTGCGCAGCAGGTAGTCGTGACCGCCGAAGACGACGGTCGCCTGCGCCAGCAGGAACGCGGCGAAGACGGCGTCCACGACGAGCACCGGTGCGAGCCACTCGTACCGCTGTGCGACGGGTCGCGACCGGCGGCCGTCGCGCTCGACGCGCGGCGGGTTCAGTGCGACGTACGCCGCGGCGAGGACCGCGCCGCCGACCGCCACGGTGACGAAGGCGCGGAGCACGAACGTGTCCATCGTGAGGTCCGGGATCACGGCGTCGATCCACTCGGCGAGCAGGGCGTCGGCCGAGGCGAACAAAGCCCCGAACACGATCAGCGCCAGGATCGACAGCACTCCCGTCCGCAGCAGCGCGGCGCCGCGGCCGAGGCCGGTGAGCGTCGCGAGCGTCCGTCCGAGCCAGGGGACCCCGCGCAGCCCCGCGAGCGGCCAGGCCAGGCCCGACAGGACGAAGCCGAGCAGGCTGCGCGCGCCGGTCACCGCCGAGACGCACAGGGCTGCCCCGGCCAGCAGGCAGAGCACCGTGATCCACTCGGCGGCGCGGACCGAGGCGGTGGCTGCGAGCAGCGCGCACAAGCCGGCGCAGACCAGCGTGTACGGATCGGTGCGGCGCCGGCTCGCGGTCAGGACCACCGCGCCCGCGGCGAGGAGGACGAGTGTCGTGCCGAGCCCGAGGTCGTGGAACGGGAGCACGAGACCGCCGAGCACACCGACCGCGAGGGCTCCGAGGAGGATCGGGAGGCGGGCTGAGGTCCGGTCCGGCCAGAACTCGCCGAAGACGTCGTCGAGGATCGGCCGGGGCGCGACGTCGACGGGTGCCGACGGCGGGGTCGGCGCGGCCGGCGGTGGCGTGGCTGCGGGCACGGGCATCTCCTTCGTTCGTTCCTGCGGGCTGACAGGACGGTTCGCGGGGTCGGCGGCGGGCGTACGGCGTGCGCCGTCCGCCTGGGTCAGCGGCAGCTCGACGCGGACCCGGCCACCCGGCTCGCCCGGCTCGGGGTTGACGAAGCCGATCGTCCCGCCGTGCAGGTCGGTGACCCAGCGAGCGATCGCGAGCCCGAGGCCGGTCCCGCCGCCGCCCTCGGTCGCGCTCAGCGTGCCGAACGGCTCGAAGACCCGGTCACGGTCCTGCTGCTCGACGCCGGGTCCGGAGTCGAGGATCTCGAGGCGCACCCGGGCGCCGTGGCGGCGCGCCGTCACCCGGACGCTCGCCCCGGCCGGGCTGTGCCGGGAGGCGTTGTCCAGCAGGTTGGCGACCAGCTGGTGGAGCCGGGCCGGGTCCGCCTCCACCTCCAGGTCCGTCGGGTCGATCGCGACGGCGTACGACACGGGCCGGCCGAGTCCCTCGGCCTCGCGCACCGCGTCGGCCAGCAGGGTGCGCAGCGCCACCCGCTCCGGGTCCAGCGGAGCCTTCCCTGCGTCGACGCGGGCGAGGTCGAGCAGGTCCTCGACGAGCGCGCTGAGCCGCTCGGCCTGGTCGAGCGCGACCCGCAGGGCGGCGGGGTCGGCGGGACCGACCCCGTCGGCGAGGTTCTCCAGGACGGCGCAGAGCCCGGCGAGCGGGGTGCGGAGCTCGTGGCTGACGTTCGCGACCAGCTCGCGGCGCTGTCGGTCGACGGCGTCGAGGTCGCGCGCCATCGTGTTGAAGGCGCGTGCCAGCTCTCCGACCTCGTCGCCGCCGCCGTCGGCGACGCGGACCGCGTAGTCGCCGGTCGCCATCCGACGGGCCGCCTCGGTCATCTGCCGCAGCGGGGCGGTCATCCCGACCGCGAGCAGCTGGGTGACGGCGAGCGCGAGCAGGATCGTGACCGGGATGCTCAGCCACAGCGGCACGCCGCCGATCTCCCCGACCACGGCGACCGTGGCCGCCACCGCCGCGCTCGCGACCACCAGGAGCCCGAGCTTGACCTTGATCGAGGTCACCGGGGCGAGCGGTTCGCGGCTCATGCCGGGTCCTCGGTTCGCGGGTCGTCGGTGCGCGCGTCGTCCGTGCTGAGGGCGTAGCCGACGCCGTGGACGGTGCGGATCCGCTGCGACCCGACCTTCGCCCGCAGGCCGCGGACGTGGCTGTCGAGCGTGCGGGTCCCGGTGGCACCGGGCCAGCCCCAGACCTCCGCCATCAGGCGCTCGCGGGTGATCACCGTCCCGGGCGCCGACGCGAGGCAGGCGAGGAGGTCGAACTCCGTCGGCGTCAGCCGCACCTCGTCCCCGTCGCGCCAGAGGCGGCGGGCGTCGAGGTCGAGGCGCAGGCCCGCGAGCTCCAGCGGCCGACGTCCGGCGAGGTCCGCGGCGCGCTCGACCCGTCGGAGCAGCGCGCCGACCCGGGCCACCAGCTCGCGCATCCGGAACGGCTTGGTCAGGTAGTCGTCGGCGCCGACGCCCAGCCCGACCAGGATGTCGGCCTCCTCGGTCCGGGCGGTCAGCATCAGCACCGGGACGGGCTGCGCGGCCTGGATCCGCCGGCACACCTCGTACCCGTCGAAGCCCGGGAGCATCACGTCGAGGACCACGAGGTCGGCCGGCTCCCGCTCGAAGGCGGCCACGGCGCCGGGGCCGTCGGCGGCCCGCGCCACGGCGTACCCCTCGGTGGCGAGACGGTCGGCCACGGCCTGGTTGATCACCGGGTCGTCCTCGACGACGAGGACCCGCCGCTGTCGTGTGCTCATGCCGGAAGGCTACGAGCGTCGGGCTGCAGAGGGTGCGGACGACGTGTGCAGGTTTCGTGCAGGTTCGCCGGGTCAGCGGGGGTCCGGGTCGACTTCGACGACGACCTTGCCGCGGTTGTGGCCCGCCATCAGCCGGGCGAACGCCGCACCGGCGCTCTCGAGGCCACGATGGCGCTCCTCGTGCAGGCGCAGGCCGCCCGTCCGCAGCAGCGCTCCGACCGCGTCGACGAAGGCGGGCTCGAGGTCCCCGTGGTCGTGGACGACCATCCCGTGCACCTGCGCCCGCGCCGCCATGATCGTGCCGGCCGGCAGGGTCGTACGGCCCGCGCCGTTGTACTGGTCCATCAGGCCGCACAGCGACACGCGCGCGCCGAGGGAGAGCTGCGCGAGCACGCCGTCGAGCGTGGCCTGGTCGCCCATGTGCAGGTAGCAGTCGACGCGCTCGGGGCACGCGCGCCGCAGCGCGCCGGTCCATCCGTCCTCGCCGCGCACGACCGCGGCGTCGTAGCCGAGGCCGAGCGCGTCGTCGGCCTTGGCTGACGAGCCCGTGATCGCCACCGTGCGTGCGCCGCGGGCCCGCGCCAGCGCCCCGGCGACCGCTCCGACCCCGCCCGTGGCCGCGGACACGACGACCGTCTCACCGCGCCCCGGCCGCAGGTGTCGCTCGATCGCGGCGTAGGCGGTGAGGCCCGGCATGCCGAGCGCGCCGAGCGCCGCGGACGGTCGTACGCCCGTGGGCACCGAGACCGGGCGGACCGCACGGGCCGGGACGACGGCGTGGCTGCGCCACCCGGTCTCGGCGACCACCCAGGTGCCGACCGGGACGGTCGGGTCGTCCGATGCCAGGACCCGGGCGACCGACCGGCCGGGGACGACGCCGCCGATCGCGACTGCCGGGTCGTCGAGGTGGGTGCCGGCGAGCGTGGAGCGCAGGTACGGGTCCAGCGAGAGGTCGGCGACGCCGAGCAGGACGTCCTCGACGCCCCGCTCGGGCAGGTCGGTCACGGTGACGGTGACGTCGTCGGTGCGGGGGAGCCCGTCCGGGCGGCGGCGCAGCACCACCGCCCGTACGGAAGTCGGGGTCGTCACGGTCGTCCTCCCGGTCGCGCGGTGGTGGTGCCCACGATGCGGAACACCGTTCCAGACTCCCTCCGCCGGTGTCCAGCGGCTGCTAGCGTGCCGTCCACTGCGGGGGTCGTCACGACATCGGGAGGTGCGATGGCGGTACCGGCCGGTGCGTCGGGCCGACGAGCCCGGATCTACGGTCCCCTGGTCTCGGTCGCCGACCTCGACGCGCAGACCCGCTTCCTGGCGGACGTCGTCGGCATGGACGTCCGCGGCGAGGGGCGGCTCGACGCCGACGCCGGCGCGGCGCTCGTCGGGCCGGGCGCGGGCGCGGTCGACCTCCGTCTGCTCGAGACGCCCGGGACACCGACCGGGGCGCTGCTGTGCTGCTCCGGCCCGTCCGGCGACGAGCCGGGACCGACCGGCGTCCCCCGGGAGCGGTCCCTGCTGAAGGCCGTCGACGTCTACGCCCCCGACCTCGAGGCCGCGCTGGGGCACGCGCACGGACTCGGGTACGCCCGGCTCGGCGCGATCGCGCGCTACGACCTCCCGGGCGGCACGCTGCGCGAGGCTCACGTCGCGGGTCCGGACGAGGTCCGGGTCGCGATGCTGTCCGGCGACCCGACGTTCTTCACATCGTTCGTCCGGGTCACCGACCGGCGCACCAGCGAGGTCCTGAGCCTGCCGCTGCCGGTCGACGACGCCGAGCCGTCGGTCGCCTTCTACGCCGACGTGCTCGGCTGGGAGGTCGTGTACGAGTACGCGATCGACGGCCCGTCGCTGTCCGCGCTCGTCGGGTCGGCCGGGCCCGTCACGCTGCGCGCGCGCAACGTCGGCACGGCGACGCGCGACCCGTATCTCGGACTCGTGACGTACGAGACGTCCGGGCGCACGCTGCAACCCGACCGCCCGTCCTCGCACGGGCGCCGGGATGCGCCGCGACGAGGGCTGGTGGGCCTGGTCGTGGCGGGCGACGCCGACGACGCTCGGACGCGAGCGGGCGACTCGCGCAGCGGGCCGGTCGTCGACCTCGCCCTGTCGTGCGTCGGTGCCGTCCGGGCCACCCGCATCCGGCCGCCGCACGGCGTTCCCCACGTCGTGGTCGGAGGCCTCGCATGAGCGCCGTCACTGCGGCGGACGTGGTCGTCGTCGGCGCGGGTGCGGCCGGGATCGCCTGCGCCGTCCGCGCGGCCCGCGCCGGCGCCCGGGTGGTCCTGGTGGAGAAGGACACCCGGATCGGCGGGACCCTGCACCTCACCGGCGGCCATCTGGCCGCCGCCGGGACTCGGCGCCAGCGCGAGCGAGGGATCGACGACACCCCGCAGGACCACCTCGACGACCTGACGCGGATCAGCCGCGGCACCGCACGGCGCGACCTCGCCGACCGGTTCGTCCGCCACGCCGCCGCGACCGTCGACTGGCTCGTCGACCTCGGCCTGGATCTCGCGCCGGAGACCCCGAGGATCGTGCACGGCCACGAGCCGTACGGCACGCCGCGGACGTACTACGGGGTCGACGCCGGGATGTCGCTGCTCGCCGTACTGGAGCGCGAGCTCGACCACGTCGCACGACCGGGCGGGGTCGAGGTGTGGACGCGGGCGGCCGTCGTCGGCCTGCTCACCGACGCCGGCGGCCGGGTGGTCGGCGTCGAGGCGGACCGGGCCGGCGCCGACGTCGAGGTGCGCGCGCCCGCGGTGGTGCTGGCCACCGGCGGCTACGGCGCGTCGCCCGAGCTGTTCGCCGAGCTCGAGGGCGTCCCGCTGGTCTCCGCGGCCTCGCGGACCTCGACCGGCGACGGCATCCACCTCGGCCTGAGCGCCGGCGCCCGCCTCCAGGGCCAGGGGATGCACCTGCCGTCGTTCGGCGGGCTGCCGGACGCGGCCACCCCCGGGCGGGCGAACTGGGCCGACCGCCAGCTGCTCACGGCCGAGCGGCCCCCGGTCGAGATCTACGTGGACGCGCGGGGCCGCCGCTGGGTGGCCGAGGACGAGCCGTCGATCGACGAGAAGGAGCGGGCGCTCGCCAGGCTCGACGACGGCACCTTCTGGACCGTCTTCGACGAGGCCGCGCTCACCGAGGCGTCCGGGTCGCGCCGCCGGCTGGTGGTCGGCAAGGAGCCCGACGAGGTGCGGGCGATGGCGAACCGTCGCGTCGGCGTGCACGCCGCTGGCTCGGTGGCGGAGCTCGCGCTCGCGGCCGGGATCGACGCCGACGGGCTGGTCGCCACGGTCGCGGAGTACGGCGAGGCGGTGGCGGCGGGGACCGACCCTCGCTTCGGGCGGCGCCACCTGCCGGCGCCGATCGCGACGCCGCCGTTCTACGCGATCCGCAACCACGCGATCACGCTCGTCACGTTCCAGGGCCTCGACGTCGACGACGCGATGCGCGTCCGGTCCGAGCACGGCGTGCCGATCGACGGGCTGTACGCGGTCGGCGAGGTGATCGGCGCCGGGGCGACCTGCGGCAACAGCTTCTGCTCCGGGATGCTCCTCACCCCCGCCATCACCTTCGGCCGTCTGCTCGGCGACCGGCTGGGCGCGGCCACCCGTACGGGAGCCGCGTGACCCGACACTGTCAGTCGTCCGGGCTAGCGTCGTGTGCATGGGTATCGAGGTACGTCCGGCCACGTCGTTCGACGACGTCGCGACGATGGTCGGCCCCAAGCGACCGGACGCGAACGTCTGCTGGTGCCTGAGCTACCGGCTGCCGTCGAAGGAGAACGTCGCGCTCGCCGGCCCGGAGCGCGGTGAGCGCGTGCGCGAGCTCCTCGGTGAGGACCCGCCGCCGGGCGTGCTCGCGTACGACGGCGACGAGGTGGTCGGATGGGCGGCGGTCCACCCGCGCGCGCACACCAGCTTCGCCCGCAACCGCAAGATCCCGCACGTCGACGACCTCGACGTGTGGTCTCTGTGGTGCGTCCGGGTGCGTCCGGGCCACCGCGGTCAGGGCATCGCGCACGACCTGGTCGCCGGCGCGGTGGCGCACGCGCGCGAGAGAGGCGCCCCTGCGATCGAGGGCTACCCGGTCGACAACGCCGGCGCGAAGGTCGATCTGACGATGGCCTACGTCGGGACCCGTGCGCTGTTCGAGCGCGCGGGGTTCGTCAAGGCCGCCGACACGACCTCGCGGAGCAACGGGATGCCGCGCGTCCTGATGCGGCTCGACCTGCGCTGAGTGGCAGCCCGTGATGCTCAGCGGCCGGACTTGCTGAGGTCGACCCTGGCGGGGGTGCTCGCGTCGTTGCCTGCACAGCACCCGTCAGCACACCCGTCGTCGGCGACGCCCTGTCCGCGGGCATCCTCACGGAGGTCAGGACGGCCGAGCGGGGCTGGCGTGCAGGCGCACGCCTCGCCGCGCCAGGCCTCGAACCCCTCGCGGGCGGCGACGGCCGCGATCACGAGCGCCGCGACCGGGTCCGCCCAGGACCAGCCCAGCGTCGCATTCAGCAGCAGGCCACCGAGGAGCACGGCCGACAGATACGTGCACAGCAGCGTCTGCGTGGAGTCGGCGACGACGGCGCCGGAGCCGAGTGCCCGCCCCGTCCGACGCTGGGCCCACGAGAGGAACGGCATGATCACCAGCGATGCGGCGGCCAGACCGATGCCCACGGGAGAGGTGTCGGGCTCGTGACCTACGAGCAGTGCACGCACCGACTCGAACGCCACATAGCCGGCCAGCGCGAAGAACGACAGGGCCATCAGTCGGAGCGCTCGGTCTTCACGGGCCTCCGGCATCGGGTGGCGGAACTGCCAGAGGATGATCAGGCCGCTGCTGACCTCGACGGTCGAGTCCAAGCCGAAGCCCACGAGCGCGACCGAACCGGCCACCAGGCCGGCACTGATCGCCACCACGGCCTCGACGAGGTTGTAGGCGACCGAGGCGGCGGCGAGCAGCTGCGCTCGGCGGCCGAGGACGCGTCGCCGTGACGGGTCGGTCACCCGCTGGCGGCTCCCCGGGCTCACGGGGTGGTCCTGTCTCCGTAGACCGGGCACAGCACCACGGCGTCCCCGGTCTCTGCCAGCAGGACCTCCGCTGCCGCGAAGACCCGGCGCACCGCGTCAGGGTGGGACAGCGAGAACACCGAGGCGCGGCCCTGCGGGCGCGAGCTGACCAGACCGCAGTCACGCAGGCACGCGAGGTGCTTGGAGACCGTCGACTGGGCGAGGCCGAGGTGGGCCGTGAGTTCGGCGACGTTGTGCTCCCCGAGCATCAGGTGGCGCAGGATCGCGACTCGTGACGGGTCGCTCATGCCGCGGAACAAGCAAGCCGCCGCCGTGCTCGCCGCCACCTCGCGCGGTTCCGGGACGGGTCGGTGCCGCACCGAGCTCTGCATCGCCATTCGGCGATGATAGCGCCAGGTGGGACTCTGGTGGTGGTGACGTCGACACGCTAGAACGGAGACATGGACGCCCTCGTTCCAGACCGCCCCCGGCTGATCGTCCTCGACGTCAACGAGACCCTGTCGGACATGGCGCCGATCGGCGACCGGCTCGCCGACGTCGGAGCCGACCGCGCGCTCGCGCCGGTGTGGTTCTCGGGGTTGCTGCGTGACGGTTTCGCCCTCACGGTGCACGCCGAGAACCCGACGTTCGCCGACCTGGCCGCCGACGGGCTCAGCAGGCTGCTCGCCCCGACCAGCCCGGCGGCGCGGCTCGACGACGACGTCGCGCACGTCCTCGCCGGTTTCGGTGCGCTGCCGTGCCACCCCGACGTGGTCGACGGGATCGGCGCGCTCGCCGATCTGGGCATCCGGCTCGTCACCCTGACGAACGGCGCCACCGCCGTCGCCGACGGACTGCTCGGTCGGGCCGGCGTGCGTGACCGGCTCGACGCGCTGCTGTCGGTGGAGCAGGCGGGCGTGTGGAAGCCCGACGCCCGCGCCTACGCGTACGCCCTGGAGCAGTGCGGGGTCGCCGCGGCGGACGCGATGCTCGTCGCCGTGCACCCGTGGGACACCGACGGCGCCGTCCGGGCCGGGATGCGGGCGGCGTGGATCGACCGGGCCGGCTCCGGCGCGTACCCGTCGTACTTCCGTGCACCGACCATCACCGCCGGCTCGCTCGTCGAGCTCGCCGAGCGGCTCGGCTGACGCGGGTGGCGGAGTCGAGCGGGTCGGGAGAGAGCGAGCCGGGGACGAGCGAGCCCGGTCAGCGCGACGGCGGCGAGTCGCTTCTCACCGTCGTCGTCGCGCTGCTCGCGAACGGCCTGCTCGCGGTCGCGAAGACCGCGGCCGCGGTGCTGAGCGGCTCGGCCGCGATGGTGGCGGAGGCGGCGCACTCGTGGGCGGACACCGGCAACGAGGTGTTCCTGCTGGTCGCCGAGCGCAGCGGCAGCCGGCCCCGCGACGAGAGCCATCCACGTGGCTACGGACGCGCGACGTACGCGTGGTCCCTGATCGCGGGCTTCGGCCTGTTCGCCGCCGGCGCCGTGGTCTCGGTGTGGCACGGCGTCAGCGAGCTCGGCTCCGACGTCGAGGAGACCGACTACCTGATCAACTACGTCGTCCTGGCGGTCGCGCTGGTGATGGAAGGAACGTCCTTCTTCCAGGCGAGCCGGCAGGTGCGTGGGGACGCTCGACGGACGGGACTGCACCCGCTGCGCTTCGTGGCACGGACGTCGAACCCGACCCTGCGCGCCGTGTTCTTCGAGGATCTCGCGGCTCTCATCGGCATCGTCGTCGCCACGGCGGGGATCGGGCTGCACGAGCTGACGGGCGACGCGATCTACGACGCGCTGGGATCGATCGTGATCGGGATCCTGCTCGGGGTCGTCGCGGTGTTCCTGATCGCCCGCAACATGGACTACCTCGTCGGCGAGATCCCGCCGACGCGTGTCCGGTCCTTCGTGCTCGCGCGGGTGCTCGAGCACCCGCAGGTCGAACGCGTCGGCTACCTCCACCTCGAGTGGGTCGGACCGCAGCGCGTCTTCGTCGTCGTGGCGGTCGACCTGGTCGGCGACGACTCCGAGGAGCACCTCGCGGTCCGGCTGCGTCGGGTCGAGCGCGACCTCGAGCAGACGCCGCTGATCGAGGACGCCGTCCTCACTCTCGCGACTCCCGACGAGCCGTCGTTGACCGTCGAGGAGATGCACGATCCGGGGTCGGGTGAGCCGCGCTCGCTAGGCTGAGCCGCACCGTCACGAGGGACGACCGTCGTGAGGGGGATCGCTTGACGGAGCAGGCCTCGACCGAACGACTCGACCGGAGCACCGTGCTCGCGCTGGTCGCGATGTGCCTCGGGGTGTTCGTCGTCGCCAACGACTTCACCGCTCTCAGCGTCGCGGTCGTGCAGATCGAGGACGACCTCGGGACCTCACTGAACCGTGTGCAGTGGGTGATCAACGCCTACACGGTCGTCTTCGGGGTGCTGATCGTCACCGGCGGACGGCTGGCCGACATGTTCGGCCGTCGGCTCGTCTTCCTGATCGGCGCCGCCGTGTTCGGGCTGTTCTCGTTGCTCGGCGGTCTCACCGATGACATCGGGCTCCTGATCGGCGCCCGCGCCGTGATGGGGGTCGGCGCGGCCATGATGTGGCCGTCGGTGCTCGGGATGATGTACGAGATCCTTCCCGAGGCGCGGGCCAGCCTCGCCGGCGGCCTGGTGATCGGCGTCGCCGGCCTGGGAAACGCGCTCGGTCCGCTGACAGCGGGGGTGCTCACCGACACGGTCGGGTGGCGGTGTGTGTTCTTCGTGAACGTCCCGGTCGCGCTGGTCGCGATCGTGGTCACGCTGTGGGCGGTGCCGCGCAGCACGACCGGTGGGCGGCAGCGCGTCGACTACCTGGGGATCGCCACGCTGTCGGCCGCGGTGATCCTGCTGCTCGTCGGCCTCGACACCGGGACCACGGTCGGGTTCGACGATCCGGGGGTGATCGCGACGATCGTGGTCGGCGCGCTGCTCCTGCCGGTCTTCGTGGTCGTGCAGCGGCGGATGGGCGACGATGCGCTCGTGCCCCGGCGGATCACGCGGAGCCGTCGCTTCACCGCCTCGGTGGTCTCGGTCGTGCCGATGGCGGCCGTGCTGTTCGGCGCTCTCGTCTACGTCCCGCAGTACACCGAGAAGGTCCTCGGGTGGGATGCGCTGGCCGCGGGTGCCGGGCTGCTCCCGATGATGCTCGTCTTCGCCCTCGTCTCGCTCGCCGCCACCACGCTCTACGACCGCCTCGGAGCCCGCCCGGTGGTCGGCGCGGGTGCGGTCTGCCTCGCCCTCGGAGCGGTCTGGCTCGCGGCGACGATCGGGTCGGGGTACGCGGTCCTGGTGCCCGGGCTGCTCACGATCGGGGTCGGGATCGGGCTGTACTTCTCGGCGCTCACCACGGTCGCGGTCACCGCGGTCGCCGACTCCGACGCGAGCCTCGCCGGCGGCGTCGTCTACATGGCGAACATCGCCGCGGGATCGCTGTGGATCGGCGCCAACACCGCCGTCGTGCTGGCCTCCGCGGACTTCGCCGAGGGGATCCGCCGGGCGTTCGTGCTGGACGCGTCGCTCGGTGTCGTCGGCGCAGCGATCGCCGTGCTCGCGCTGCGCGGCGACGAGCCGGCGTGACGGCGGTGGGAGCGACAGCCCGGCCCCGGCGGGACTCGCGACACCACCACGGTTGACTCGCGAGGATGCGGGACGTGCTCGTCGTACGATCGGCGTCGAGCGGTGGAGGTCGCCGCACCGACGCAGGTGATCGCATGAGTCAGCCGGCGCGCGAGCCCGAGCACATCTCGGGCGCGCACCGCTCGCACGAGCCGGAGATCGACGACGACCTGCTGCGTGCGTTCGGCGACGAGGTGATGCGGATCAGCCGCCGGCGCGTCTCCGTACCGGCAGGTTCGGTGCTCGACCCGTCGGCCTACCGCATCCTGTGGTCGCTCGTCGACCACGGCCCGCTCGGGCTCGGTGAGCTCGGCGAGGAGCTGCAGCTCGAGCAGTCGACCGTCAGCCGTCAGGTGAAGGCGGCGGTGCGGCACGGACTGGTCGAGCGAGTGATCACCGAAGGGACGCGGCAG
The DNA here is from genome assembly GCF_002797495.1 of Mumia flava. NCBI lineage: Bacteria > Bacillati > Actinomycetota > Actinomycetes > Propionibacteriales > Nocardioidaceae > Mumia > Mumia flava. The sequence continues at coordinate 792,693 of NZ_PGEZ01000001.1, read as the reverse complement.
CGGGTCGTGCGGGCGACCGCGGCGGGCGAGGAGGCGTACTGGCACGATGCACGCCTGCGCGGGGAGCGGTTCCGGCAGGCCCTGGGGGAGCTCGGTGCCGAGCACGTGCGCGTCCTCGCAGCGGACCTGCGAGCATTCAACGACGCCCTGGATCGCGCGCGGGCGGCCGACCCCGACGCGTGAGCCGGGGCCGGCCGCTCCTCGCGAGGATCACCCCTCGGCTGCGACCGGTTCGAGCGGCTCGGGCACGGTGGTGTCCGCACGACGGTGGCGCGACGGGATCGTTGCCGCCAGCGCCGCACCCAGCAGCGCCGCGGCCGCTCCGATCACGAAGCACGCGGTGAACGCGTCCTGGCTCGGCACGGCGAACCCGTCGCCGAACGCGACCGTGTTGCTGCTCAGCACCGTGCCCATCACGGCCGCGGCGAGCGTCGTGCCGAGAGAGCGGGTGAGCGTGTTCAGGCCGACCGCGGCGGCAGCCTCGTTCGGCGGCGTGCTGTCGAGGATCAGGGTCGGCATCGCGGCGTAGCCGATCCCGACACCGGCGGACGCGACGATCGACGCGACCAGGAGCTGCCAGGGTGCGTCCATCATGAAGACGGCGACCACGTAGCCGCACCCGAGGACGATCGCGCCGATCACCAGCGTGATCCTGGCCCCGATGCCGGTGATCAGACGGCTGGAGACCGGGGCGAAGACCATCATCATGAGGCCGGCCGGGGCCATCCAGAGGCCGGCCTGGAGGATCGTCTGCCCGAGTCCGTAGCCGGTCGCCTCGGGGAGCTGGAGCAGCTGCGGGACGACGATCGACTGCGCCATCATGCCGAAGCCGATCGCGACCGCGGCGACGTTCGTCATGAGGACGGGCAGCTGCGCGCTCGCACGCAGATCGACCAGCGGGTCGCTCTGACGCAGCTCGTAGAGGCCCCACAGCACGAGGACGACGAGGCCGCCGACGATCGCCCCGATGGTCCTGGCGTCGGCCCAGCCCCAGGTGGTCGCCTTGGAGATGCCGACGAGGAAGGCGACGAGCCCGACCGCGAGTCCGATCGTCCCGACGAGGTCGAGCCGGGCCGGGTGGGCGTCGTGGACGTGTGGGACGACGAGCACGACGAGCGCCAGGACGATCGCGGCCACCCCGGCCGACGCCCAGAACAGCGTGTGCCAGTTGCCGACCTCGACGATCCACGCCGCGAGCGGCAGGCCGATCGCGGCGCCGACGCCCAGCGTGGCGCTCATCGCGGCGACCGCGGTGGCAGCCATGTCGGGTGGGGTGATCTCCCGGATGAGCGAGATGCCGACGGGGATGAAGCCCATCGCGAGGCCCTGCATCCCGCGGCCCACCAGCATCGGGACGAGCGAGTCGGAGAGGGCGCAGACGACCGAGCCGACGACGAGGATCGTGGCGCTGACCGCGAGCACGCGCTGCTTGCCGAACATGTCGGCGAGGCGTCCGGCGACGACCGTCGCGACGCCTGCGGTGAGCAGGGTGATGGTGACGACCCAGGCGGCGTTCGACGCCGAGGTGTCGAGCAGGTCGGGCAGCTCCGGCTGGATCGGGATGACCAGGGTCTGGGTCAGGGCTGCCGCCAGCCCGCCGATGCACAGCGCGACCACGGACAGCGCGGGAGGCAGGTCTCGCGTACGCGAGGGAGAGGACATGATGGTGGCTCCTGTCGGGGGCATTCGCATGTACCTTACATTTGATTGCCTTCAGCAACTAAGTCACGCCGTGTGATCTCGCTCTCGCCGGCCAGACCCTGTCCTTTGCCGGGCGCGGGCCCTGACCTCGCGCACCGCTCTGCCCGCGCCGGACCGGAGCGCGCTAGCATGGTCCCTGCGCGATGCCTGGAGCGACGGACGTCCGACCAGCCCGCGCGCGACCTCCGGCCGATGGACGCAGGACCGGCCGGGGCGCTTCGACGGCGTCGGCCCGCTGCGCGCGGGTGGGTGCCGTGAGGGCGCGGTCCGTCCGTACGTCGGGCCGGCGCACGGATGATCCCGGCCACGGGAGACGGGGCGACCCCGCCGCAACACCGGGCCGGTCACCTGAAGGAGAGTCTGTGGCACGTGGAGGCCAGCGCCGATCCGGCGCACGCGATCGAGCCCGTCGTGGGCGCGCGCAGGACCAGGAGGGGATCATCCCCGTCCTGGCGCGCGGCGTACGTGAGGTGGAGAACGCCGTCGCGCGTCGCCCCGCCACCTCGTCGGTGAGGGACAAGTTCCAGGTCGTCGCCCTGCTCGTCCGCGAGGAGCGGGCCCGTCTGAAGTCGGACGAGGAGCTGTCCGAGGCCCGCCGCGCCGACCAGCTCAAGCGGCTCGACGGGATCGCCACGATCCTCGCCAAGACCGCGACGCAGGACCCCAGCCTCTTCACGCTGCTCGACGAGGACGCCGGCGTCGAGCCCTCGGCGCGGCTGCTGCGGCGCGAGATGCTCGCCGCTGCCGGGATCGAGTCCGAGGAGGAGGAGCCGGCCGCGCCCTCGAGCGACGCCGCCGAGACTCCAGCGCCCCGGACGGCCGTGCCGACCTCCGTGATGGCGCGCCAGCTCGCCAACCCCTTCCTCACTCCCGACTTCTCCGCCACGCCGGCGAAGCCTCAGACGCACCGGCTCGTCACGTGGGAGCTGCTCGGCCCGCTGCTCCGGTCGTTCGAGTACGCCGCTGCCGGCGACTCCTCGTGCATGGACCTTCCGGAGCCGCCGGACCTCCAGACCCGGTCCGGCCGGTCGCTGATGCGTCACCAGGCCCAGCTCGTGGAGTCCGCTCGCGAGGGACACCGGACCTTCCTGCTGGCCGACGAGCCCGGCCTCGGAAAGACCGCCCAGGCGCTGCTCGCGGCCGAGGCCGCCGACGCGTTCCCCCTGCTCGCCGTCGTCCCGAACGTCGTCAAGACGAACTGGGCCCACGAGGTCGCGATGTGGGTCCCGAACCGTACCGCGACCGTGATCCACGGCGACGGGGACAGCGCGGACGGGTTCGCCGACGTCATCGTGGTCAACTACGAGGTCCTCGATCGCCACGTCGGCTGGATCGGCACCCATGGCTTCCGTGGGATGGTCGTCGACGAGGCGCACTTCATCAAGAACAAGTCCTCCCAGCGCTCGCGCAACGTGCTGGAGATCTCCGAGCGGATCCGCGCCCGTACGGCCCGTCCTCTGCTGATGGCGCTGACCGGCACGCCACTGATCAACGACATCGACGACTTCCGTGCGATCTGGCAGTTCCTCGGCTGGATCGACGACAAGAAGCCCATCGGCGACCTCATGGTGTCCTTGGAGGAGACCGGCCTGTCGCCCGGCGACCCCGGGTTCTACGGAGTCGCGCGCCGCACCGTCGTCGACATGGGGATCGTCCGCCGCCGCAAGGCCGACGTCGCCGCCGACATCCCGGCCCGCCGGATCGCCGACCTGCCGGTCGAGCTGGACGAGGAGGCCGGCCGGTCGATCCGGGACGCCGAGCGGGAGCTCGCCCGCCGGATGGTCTCGCGCTACGACCGTGCGCTCGAGGCCCGTACGTCCGGGGTCGTGGTCGAGGGGATCGACCACGAGCTCGTGCAGCACGTGGCGAAGTGGGAGCGCGAGGACACCGATTCCGCGACCGGCGAGAACGTCTTCAGCATGATGCGCCGGATCGGTCGCGCGAAGGCCGGGCTGGCCGCGGACTACGCAGCGCAGCTCGCGCACAGCGTCGGCAAGGTCGTGTTCTTCGCCAAGCACATCGAGGTGATGGACACGGCCGAGGAGACCTTCCGCAAGCGCGGTCTCGGGTACGCCTCGATCCGCGGCGACCAGACCACGGCCGTACGGGACCGCAACGTCGAGGCGTTCCTGCACGACCCGGAGGTCGCCGTCGTCGTCTGCTCGCTCACCGCGGCCGGTGTCGGGATCAACCTCCAGGTCGCCTCGGACCTCGTCCTCGCGGAGCTCTCCTGGACCGACGCCGAGCAGACGCAGGCGATCGACCGAGTGCACCGGATCGGACAGGACCAGCCGGTCACCGCGTGGCGCGTGATCGCGGCACAGACCGTCGACGCCCGGATCGCGGAGCTGATCGACAGCAAGGCCGGTCTGGCCGCCCGGGCGCTCGACGGTGCCGGCGAGGTGGAGTCCGCGTCCGTCGACGTCCAGCTCGAGGCCCTGGCCGCGCTGCTCACCGCTGAGCTCGAGCGGCGTGAGCAGGCTCGGGCGCGGAGCCGGTCGCTGGACCTCACTCGCTGACGCGCGCGGAGGGGTCGGGCGGACTGGTCTCGTCCGACCCGCTGCCCGACCCGTCCAGCGCGTCCAGCGCAGCGTGTACGGTCTCGGCGAGCGTGCCCGGCGCCGACCCGCTGTACCAGGCAGCGAGGCCGGTCGTCAGCGCGGCCGTCGCGGCCCGTGACCGGACGCGCGTCGCGAGGTCGTCGGCCGGCAGGCCGCGCGCGGTCGCGGCGGCCTCGGCGAGCCGGTCGGCCAGCTCCAGCGCGAACGCGAACGTGGCCCGGCGCAGCTCGGGCACGGTCAGGGCGTAGTGCATGACCCGGGCCCAGTAGCCGGAGCGGTCGGTGAACTCGGGACCGGTGAACGCCGGCACCACCGCCCGGACGGCGTCGACCAGGTCGACGGTGCCCGCGGCCGCTGCGATCGCCTCGATCGCGTCGTCGTCCTCGGGCTGGAGGAGGATGATGCCCTCCTTGGTCCCGAAGTAGCGGTACACCGTCCGTGGCGCCACCTCGGCCGCTGCGGCGATCGCCTCGACCGTGACCTGCTGGTAGCCGTGCTCGTCGAAGAGGTCGAGGGCCGACTCCTGGATCCGGGCCATCGCGGCGCGGCGCTTCGTCTCGCGCAAGGAGAGCCCCGGGGGTCCGGCCGGTCGGGTCACGGTGGCTCCTCTCACGCGTGGTGCGGTTGCCGGTGTCGTGGGCCAGATTGTACATTGACTGCCAATTGACAGTCACTGCCAAAAGGGGACGCGGATGCCCGATCCGACCACCGGTCCGACCAGCGACCCGATCGTCGACTTCGCCGGCGTCGACAAGCACTTCGGCCGTACGCACGCCCTCGACGGCCTCGATCTGCGGGTCGAGCCGGGCTCGGTCCACGGGTTCCTCGGCCCGAACGGCGCCGGGAAGTCGACGACGATCCGGATCCTGCTCGGCCTGGTACGCGCGGACGGCGGTCGGCCCCTGCTCTTCGGTCGCGACCCGTGGCGGCACGCCGTCGAGCTGCACGAGCGGCTCGCGTACGTCCCGGGCGACGTCGTGCTCTGGCCCTCGCTGAGCGCCGGCGAGTGCATCGACCTCCTCGCGACCTCCGGCCCGCGGATCAACGCCGACCGGCGATCCGAGCTGACCGAGCGGTTCGATCTCGACCCGACCAAGCGCGCCCGCGACCTGTCGAAGGGCACGCGCCAGAAGGTAGCCCTGGTGGCCGCGCTCGCCAGCGACGTCGACCTGCTCGTGCTGGACGAGCCGACGTCGGGGTTGGACCCCCTGATGGAGGAGGTCTTCCAGGAGTGCGTACGGGAGCGCGCGCAGGCCGGGACGACCGTGCTCCTGTCGAGCCACATCCTCGGTGAGGTCGACGCGCTGGCCGACACGGTCACGATCATCCGCCAGGGCCGCACGGTCGAGTCGAGCGCGCTCGCGGACCTGCGCCGCCGGACCCGCACCAAGGTGCGCGCGACGACCTCGGGCGACGTCGCGGGGCTGGACTCGGTCGCCGCGCTCGCGGATCTGGCGTCGACCCGCGTCGACGGGCAGGTCGAGTCGAGCTTCACCGTGCCGCCGGACCACCTGCCGGAGGCCCTGGTCGCCCTCCAGGACGCGGGGCTGCTCACCCTGACGGCGACCCCGCCGTCGCTGGACGAGCTGTTCGCCTCGGCGTACGAGTCAGGGGCTGCCTCGTGAGCGTGGCGACGCAGGCACCGGCACCTCCGCGTACGGATCAGCCGCGATCGGGCTCCGGCCTCGCCGCGATGCTGCGGATCCGGCTGCGCAGCGACCGCGTCCGGATCACCGTCTGGACGCTGTCGACGATCGTGCTGTTCTGGTCGGTGGTCGCGTCGATCAAGTCCCTCTACCCGACTCCGAAGCTCCAGGCCGGCTACGCCCAGGCGCTCGAGGGCAACCAGGCGTTCGTCGCGATCAACGGCATCCCGTACGGCGCCGACACGCTCGGCGGGATCGTGGCCGACGAGTTCGCGTTCATCGCCCCCGTGCTGCTGCCGGTGCTCGTCACCTCGCTGATCGCGCGCGCCACCCGCGGCGCGGAGGAGTCCGGGCTGGTCGAGCTCGTGCGGTCCCGCGGCGTCTCCCGTACGGCGCCGCTGGCCGCTGCGTCGATCGTCGTCGCCGGCGTGCTGGTCGTGATCGGCGTCGCGGCCGGCGCGATCCTCGCGGCGTACGGGGTGCCGACCGGCCCGTCGTTCCTGTACGGGGCGTCGCTGACCGGGCTCGGTCTCGTCTGGCTCGGCATCTCCGGGCTGGCCGCCCAGCTGGTCCGGCACACGCGCGGTGTGTGGACCCTCTCGCTCGGCCTGCTGCTCGCCGCGTACCTCGTGCGGGCGTACGGCGACGTCGAGGACATCTGGGTCAAGTGGGCGTCGCCGCTCGTGTGGTTCCAGGAGACCCGCGCGTTCGCCGACGACGCCCGGTGGTGGCCCCTGGTGATCCCGCTCGTCGCCGTGGCGGTGCTCGTCGGCGTGGCCGTCACCGTGCTGTCGCGGCGTGACCTCGGCTCGGGCGTGCTGGCGTCCCGGCCGGGGCCGGAGTCCGCCGCCGCGGCGCTCACCTCGCCGTGGGGCCTGGCCGCGCGTACGTCGCTCTCGCTCGTCGCCTCGTGGTCCGCGGTCTCGGTGCTGATCGGCCTGGTGTTCGCCGGGCTGACGAAGGAGGCGGCGAGTGCGCTCGACTCGAACGCCCAGGTCGCCGAGGTGCTCGGCGGGGGCGGCGGGGTGAGCCCCGAGGACGGCTACCTGTCGTTCACCCTCGTGATCGTCGCGCTGGTCGCCGGCGCGGCCGTCGTGCAGGGCGTCGCGCGCGTGGCGGAGCAGGAGACCGACGGCATCGCCGAGGTGGTCCTCGCACGGCCGGTCGGCCGGTTCTCGTGGGCGCTCGCCTGGGTGACCGCGTCGCTCGTCACCGGGGCCGCCACGCTCGTCGTCGGCGCGTTCGCGACCGGCGCCGGGGCTGCCCTCAGCCTCGACGACGGGGAGCGTGTGGGGTCGCTGACCGCGGCCGGTGCGGGGTACGTGCCGGCCCTCGTCCTGCTCGCGGGTCTGTGCCTGGCGGTGCTCGGTCTCGTGCCGCGCCTGCAGAGCGTGTGCTGGGTCGTGGTCGCGTGGGCGGCCGTGGTCGCGACGCTGGGGGACACCCTCGAGCTCGCCGACTGGCTGCGGACGCTCTCGCCGTACGACGCGCTCGGCATGCTGCCCGTCGACGACGTGGACACCACGGCCGTGGTCGTGCTCCTCGCGCTCGGGGTCGCGCTCGGCCTGCTCGGACTGGCCGGGCTGCGCCGCCGCGACCTGCGGGTCTGACCCCGCGGCGCGGCGGCGCCCCGGGCTCCGCTGCGGCGGGACCTCAGCCCGCCGGGTCAGGGCAGCGGGACGCGGAGGAACCGCGGGCGGTAGCGCAGCGGGTTGTCGATCACCTCGTCGACGTCGGTGCGATTGCGGCTGTACGAGACGACGACGGTGTCCTTCCGGGGCAGCAGGTCGGGGTGCGCGAGCGGCATGTAGCGCAGCAGCCCGCGGGTCGTGTCGCTGGGCAGCTGCGCGACGGGCGGCTGGGCGGTGAACGGGCCGGTCGGTGCCGGAGCGCTCCAGAGCACGAGGTCGTCGCCGAGGAACTCGTCGCGCTTGCTGAGCGCGTACCAGGTGCCGTCCGACTCGAAGACGCTCAGCGTCTGCGAGACCCCGCCCTCGGCTCCGATCAGCTCGGTGGCCTCGCCGGCCTCGCGGGACCAGCGGCGCCCGTCCCAATAGCGCCAGCGGTCGTGCTCGAGGATGTTCTCCGGGCGGACGCGCGCGAGGCTCAGCGAGAACCCGAACACACCGTCCGTCACCGGTCGCGCGGTCCCGTACAGGTAGACCCACCCGTCGTGCACGGCCGAGGCCGCCCCCCACGTCGGGCGGGCCGGGTCGGGGTCGTCCGGCCCGATGTCGCCCTGGGCGACGAGCTGAGGCGGCTGGCCCGGCCGCACCACGAAGATCGCGAAGGACGGCCCGAGGTTCTCGAACGACAGCGCCGTCGCGCCGGTCGTGCGGACGCGCTGCGTCGCGACGGCCACCAGGTCGTAGCCCGGGTACGCGACCGCGCCCACCGACATCGGCCAGTAGCCCACGCCGTCGCCGCGATCCGGGATCAGCGCGCCGTGGTCCGCCGGGACCACCACCTGGGCACAGTCGGGCTGGAAGACCAGCATCGAGTTGCGGACGAACCGCTGGCCGTCGAAGTCCGGCGCCCGCAGGGTGTCGCCGAACAGCATCAGCCGCCGCCCGTCCGACAGCTCCACGTCGGCGCCGACGTCGCCGCCCTGGAACTGCGGCGCTCCGCGGACGTCGCTCGCGATCCGGTTGAGGTCGGCCACGCTGGTCACGTCGCCGGTCGCCAGGCACTCGGTCTCGGTCGCGCGGCTCGGCGGGCGAGCGACCTCCGCGGAGCCTCCGGACGGGACGAGCGCGGTCGCGGCCAGCGCCAGCACGGCGACCGGGACGACCACGGCCAGGACGCGGAGCCGCCACAGGGTCGGGTGGGTCGGCGCGGCGTCGTCACTCGGGTCCGGTGGTGGGTGGATCGGTCCGAGCCGGTCGAGGGTGATCCCGTACCGCGCGCGGACGAACCGCGCCGTGATCGACGTCATGACTGCGACGGCGACCCACGTGACGAGCAGCGCGATCGCCACGGCCCAGCCGGTCCCGCCGTAGAACGCGGCGGTGGTCACGGCGTCCAGCAGGGCCCCGCTCGGGAGGACGGACGAGACCTGGTTCCAGGGGGCGTTCTGGAGCGCCGGGTCGGTGCCGCGCAGCAGGCCCGGTTCGAAGGCCAGGAACGTGATCGCCGCCAGGCCGAGCCCGGCGAGCCCGGCCAGGGACTCCAGCGCCAGCGTGATGGTCGCCGCGGCGGCAACACCGAGTGCGACCGACACCCCGATCGCCACGGGTTCGCCGGGGACCGTCAGCGGCCCCAGGCGCGGAAGCACGATCCCGCCCGCGACGGAGGCCGCGGCGATCCCGACCAGCCGGACCACCCCCAGGCGCAGCGTGAGCGCGACCGGCCCACGGGCCAGCGAGATCACGACCACCGTCCCGAACCCCAGCAGGATCGCGGACAGCACCAGCGCGTACGCGTGCCCGCGCCCGGGCGGCGCCGGCCCGACGCCGTCGGCGGTGACCTCCTCGACCGTCACGGTCCGCCCGTAGCTCTGCTCGAGGGCGTCGATCTGCTTGCGTACGGCATCCGCCAGCGCGTCGTCGGTGTGCCGGTTCACCACGAGCGTGTCCTGCGTGCCGGCGAGGTCGACCTCGATGGACGCGACGGCGGTCCCGTCCGCGACGTCGGCGCGGGCCGCGTCCGCGTCGTCGGTCGCGGCTGCGTCGAACGGCCGGTTCGCGAGGTCGTTCGCCTCGGCCGCGAGCGTGGTCGCGACCAGTGGCGGCGCCACGAGCTGGATCGGGACGCGGTGCGGCTGCTCGGGCGTCCGGAGTGCCGCGGTGAGGGCGAGGGCGGCGACCGCCGGCAGGAGCACGAGCAGCACCAGCACCGGACGCGAGACCACGCGGCGCCAACCCGTCACGGTCCCACTGTCCCAGGTCGCACGGACGCAGTTCGTGACCCCTCCACCTCGCTACGGTGCCGGACATGACGACGCAGACCGACCGCCCCGCCTGGACCCGAGGCACGTCCGTCGGAGTGGGCTTCTGCTTGCTCGGGCTCGCCGGGATCTTCCGTCTCGCGCTGACGACCGACTCCCAGCCGCGCGCGGCCGAGGTGATCGGCTGGCTGATGCTGGGTGCCCTCGCGGCGGCGGCGATCGTGTTCGCGCTGGTCGGGGTCTCGCTGGTCGTCGAGGTCACCGTGCGCCGGCTGCTGACCGAGGCGGGACTGCTCCCGCGCTCGACCGACTGAGGCCTCGCAGCCGTCGCTCAGGCCAGCAGGTCGGCCACGCGCGCGGGTCGCGCGCGGTCCGGCAAGGCCACGAGCGCGCCGACCAGCGCGCCGGCACAGGTGTCGCGGACCTCGTCGCGCGACGGGGCGCTGTCGGCGCCGGCCTCGATCCACGCGTGGGTCGCGGTGCGCAAGAGCATCAGCCACGACCGTACGGCCATCCGGAGCAGGTCGTCGGGCGCCTCCGGGCCGGTGAGGACCTCCAGGATCCGGTCCTCGTGCAGCTGGGTCGACTGCTCGATGATCGCCTGCACCTCGGGGTCCGCGCTCGCGGCGCCGCGATGGATCGTCCGGGCGGCCGACGGGTTGGCCGCGCAGTGGTCGAGGTAGCGCTCGATCCCGGCGAGCAGCTGCTGGCGTGGTGTCGCGGTCGGGTCGGGGGCGGTGTCGTGCGCGAGCTGCTCGGCCGCGCGGGCGAGCAGTGCGGCGAAGAACGCTCGCTTGGTCGGGAAGTAGTGGTAGAGCAGGCCGCGCGAGACCTCTGCGCTCTCGGCGACGCGCTCGATGTGCACGTCCTCGTACGGCTCGGTGGCGAACAGGCGTGCGCCCAGCGCGAGCAGCTGCTCGCGACGCTCCTCGGGGGAGAGCCGAGTCCTCGACGGTGCCATGCAGCGAGACTACTTGACACCGGTTCAGTAGTGAAGGACGCTTGTTGAACCGACGTGCAACGAGGAGTTACCGATGCGCAACGACTGGTCCGGCTTCACGTTCCCGCACCCCGCTGGACGGCGCCGCTGGATGAAGGACGCCCACGCCATCGACCCCGAGCGCCCCGTCCAGTCGATCCTCGAGCGCCACCGCGACCTCGGGCCGATCTTCGAGATCGTCGTGTTCGGGCAGAAGTTCGTCTTCGTCACCTCTGCGGAGCTCGCGGCCGAGCTCAACGACGAGAGCCGGTTCGTGAAGGCGAACTCCCCGGCCCTCGAGGGCCTGCGGGGGATCGCCGGTGACGGCCTGTTCACCGCGCACAACGACGAGCCCAACTGGCAGCTCGCCCACGACCTGCTCGCGCCCGCGTTCACCAAGCACGCGATGCAGCGCTACCACCCGGTGATGGCCGAGACGCTCGACGAGCTCTTCGCGGCCTGGGACGCCGGGTCGGGACGCGTCGACGTCTCGGCGGACATGACCCGGCTGACCCTGGAGACGATCGGACGCACCGGGTTCAGCCAGGCGTTCGACTCCTTCGCCACCGACGAGGTGCACCCGTTCGTGGAGGCCATGGTCGTGGCCCTGACGCTGGGCCGGCGCAAGGGCGTCCTCCTGGCGCTGCCCGGCTCGACGCTGCTCGCCCGTCGGCTGGACCGCAAGCACGCGCACCAGCTCGACTACGCCCAGCGCTTCCTCGACGACATCGTCGCGTCCCGCCGGTCGGGTGCGACGACCGGAGGCGACGACCTGCTCGGCATCATGCTGGAGCAGGCGCACCCCGAGACCGGGCAGCGGCTGTCCGACGAGAACATCCGCTACCAGATCCTCACGTTCCTCGTCGCCGGGCACGAGACGACCTCGGGCGCCCTCTCGTTCGCGCTCTACTACCTGACCCGCGACCCCGAGGTGATGGCCAAGGCGCAGGCGGAGACCGACGCGATCCTCGGCAGCGACGCGGACGCCACACCCTCGTACGAGCAGGTGCCGCGGTTCCGCTACGTCCGCAAGGTGCTCGACGAGGCGCTGCGGCTGTGGCCGACCGCGCCCGGGTACGCGCGCAGCCCGCGCGAGACCACGACGCTCGGCGGCCGGTGGACCATGACCCCGGAGGACTGGGCGCTGGTGGTGCTGCCTCTCGTCCAGCGTGATCCGGCCGCGTGGGGCGAGTCGGCCGACACGTTCGACCCGGAGCGGTCGCGGACGCGCCTGTCGAGCACGACCAAGCCGTTCGGCACGGGGGAGCGCGCGTGCATCGGCCGTCAGTTCGCGCTGCACGAGGCGACGATGGCGCTGGCGCGGATCCTGCACCGCTACGACGTCGCGGCCGACCCGGCGTACACGCTGCGGATCGACGAGCGGCTGACACTGATGCCGCAGGGCCTGGAGGTGACCCTGACGCGCCGTACGCCCGGGGCCGGCACCGAGGACGCGGTGGCGGCCGACGCGGTCGCCGCCGGGGCCGGGGCACCCGCTGTCTGCCCGCACTCCGGAGCGACCGCCTGACCTGCCCGCCGCCCGTCCCGGGGTCGCGGTGAGCTGCTGACGGGTGCCGTCAGTGCCGGCCGCCCCGCACCCGCTGGACCAGGTGCACGGCCGCGACGACGCCGGCGCCGACGAGCAGCCCGATCACGGCCGACGCGGCGGTGTTGACGAGCCACCCGGCCGCGCCCCCGAGCGCGGGAAGGGCGTCGTGCGCCGCCTCCTCGAGGTGGTGGACGGCGTCGTACAGCGCGTGCCAGCCGAGGTCGTCGACGCCGACGAGCAGGATGTGGCCGCCGACCCACAGCATCGCGATCACGCCGACCACCGACAGGGTCGCGAGCACGACCGGCATCGCGCGGACGAGTCCACGGCCGATCGCCGCGGCGGCATCGGAGCTGCGGGTCGACAACGAGAGACCGACGTCGTCCATCTTCACGATCAGGCCCACCACCCCGTACACGAGGGCGGTGATGGCGAGCGCGACGACGGCGAGGATGAGCGCGCGCGAGACGAACGGCTCGTCGGCGACCTCGTTCAGGGCGATCACCATGATCTCGGCCGAGAGGATGAAGTCGGTCCGTACCGCCGACGAGACCACGGCTGCCTCGGCGTCCGCGCCGCGTGCCGTGGACGGCGCCTCGGGCGGGTGGTGCCCCGAGACCTTCTCCCAGATCTTCTCCGCGCCCTCGAAGCACAGGTACGCGCCGCCGACCATGAGGATGGGCGTGAGCAGCCACGGAGCGAACTGGCTGAGCAGCAGCGCGGCCGGGAGGATGAAGAGCAGCTTGTTGCGCAGCGATCCGACGGCGATCTTCTTGATCACCGCGAGCTCACGCCGGGCCTCGAGGCCCTGGACGTAGCGGGGCGTCACGGCCGCGTCGTCCACGATCACGCCGGCGGCCTTTGCGCTCGCGCGCCCGGCGGCCGCGCCGACGTCGTCCACCGAGGCGGCGGCCAGGCGGGCCAGCGCGGCGACGTCGTCGAGGAGGGCGGCGAGCCCGGCGCTCACGCGCGGGTCCGAGCAAGGTGCGGGGTCAGGGTCACGGGCTCAGCGTACGGGCTCCTGCAGGTGCTCGATCACGTCCTTGGAGTGCGTCACCGGGAGGCGGTTCCCCTCGAGCTCGATGTGCGCGTCGCTCTCGTCGTCGACCAGCTCGAGGACCCGGACCATCCCGCGCTGGTGGACGTGGACCGTCAGCTCGTCGCGCGGCACCGCGAAGAGCAGGCGGTCGGGCTCGCTGCGGCGGGTGGCCGCATGCATGCCGTAGACCGTCGTCGCCGAGACGCCGACCAGCATCGAGCGCGGGAGGCCGCTGGCCTGCGAGGCGGCCTCCCCGCCGGCGATGTAGCCGACGCCGACCCCGACGGCCGACCCGAGGTTGCCGAGCTCGCCGCCGACCGTGTCGCCGATCATCCCGCCGGCGAACCGCGCTCCGGACGAGCCGCGTGGAGCGAACTGGCCCGCGGCCAGCAGCGTGTCGTGGATTCCGTGCTGCGCGAGACCGTCCTGCAGCAGCGCGACCATGCTCTCTTCGGACATCCTTCGACGCTAGACCGGTTTCAGCGGATTTGTCCGATCCATTGCCCGCGGTACGGCAGCCGCCTTCCGTTGCCGGCAACGGAAGGTGGATCAGGGCAACGGAACGGCGCGCGCTTCGTCGGTGCCCTGAACGTGTTTCCGTTGCCGGCAACGCAAACGCGATCCGGGGAAGGGCCAGCATGCGTTGCCGGCAACGCAAACCCGCGCCAGCAGGGTCCAGCTCCGATCGGCGAAACCGAGCGTTCACGCGCGCGGGCTACCGTTGTCGAGGTGAACGCGCCTGCACCGTCCACGCTCGGTGAGCTTCGCGCCTCCGGGCACGTCCAGAAGGATCTCCGATCCGAGATCCGCGACAACCTCGTGGCCGCGCTGGCCGAGGGCCGCGACCCGTGGCCCGGCCTGCACGGCCTCGACGACACCGTCATCCCGCAGCTCGAGCGGGCCCTGATCGCCGGCCACGACGTGGTGCTCCTCGGCGAGCGCGGCCAGGGCAAGACCCGCCTGCTGCGCACCCTGGTCGGACTCCTCGACGAGTGGACCCCGGTGATCGCCGGCTCCGAGCTCGGCGAGCACCCGTACGACCCGATCGTCCCCGCCAGCCGGCGCCGCGCCGCCGAGCTCGGCGACGACCTGCCGATCGCGTGGCGGCACCGCGACGAGCGGTACGCCGAGAAGCTCGCGACGCCGGACACGAGCGTCGCGGACCTGATCGGCGACGTCGACCCGATGAAGGTCGCCGAGGGGCGCAGCCTCGGCGATCCCGAGACCATCCACTTCGGTCTGGTCCCGCGCAGCCACCGCGGGATCGTGGCGATCAACGAGCTGCCCGACCTCGCGGAGCGGATCCAGGTCGCGATGCTCAACGTGATGGAGGAGCGCGACATCCAGGTCCGCGGGTACGTCCTGCGCCTGCCGCTCGACGTGCTCGTCCTCGCCACCGCCAACCCGGAGGACTACACGAACCGCGGTCGGATCATCACGCCGCTCAAGGACCGCTTCGGCGCCGAGATCCGTACGCACTACCCGCTCGAGCTCGCCGACGAGGTCGCCGTGATCCGGCAGGAGGCGTCGCTGGTCACGACCGTGCCGGACTACCTGCTGGAGATCCTCGCCCGGTTCACCCGCGGATTGCGGGAGTCGAACGCCGTCGACCAGCGCGCCGGCGTCTCGGCCCGGTTCGCGATCGCCGGGGCCGAGACGATCGCGGCGGCGGCGCTGCACCGCGCCACCCGGCAGGGCGAGGAGCACGGGGTCGCTCGTGTGGTCGATCTCGAGACCGCGGTCGACGTGCTCGGCGGCAAGGTCGAGTTCGAGACCGGGGAGGAGGGCCGCGAGCGAGCGGTGCTCGACCACGTGCTGCGCACCGCGACGGCGGCGACCGTACGGGACCGGCTGGCCGGGATCGACTTCGCGCTGCTGGTCGAGGCGTTCACCGAGGGCGCCACCGTCGTGACCGGCGAGCAGGTGAGCGCGGCCGACTTCCTCGCGGGGCTCCCTGTGCTCGGTGAGTCGGACCTCTACGACGAGGTGATGGAGCGGCTCGGCGCGACCGACGACGGCGAGCGGGCCGCCGCGCTCGAGCTGGCGTTGGAAGGGCTGTTCCTCGCCCGCAAGATCGGCAAGGACTCCGACGCCTCGGAGACGGTGTACGGATGAGCCCGGCACGCGGCGGTTCGCGGTACGGGCGCTACCACGGGGGCGATCCGCTCGCCCCGCCCGTCGACGTCGCCGAGGCTCTGGACGCGATCGGCGAGGAGGTGATGGCGGGCTACTCGCCGGAGTCCGCGCTGCGCGAGGTGCTGCGCCGCGGCACCAACGGCCAGCAGGGTCTCGACGACCTCGCCCGGCGGGTTGCGCAGCGCCGCCGCGACCTGCTCCGCCGTCACGACCTCGACGGCACGATGCAGGAGGTCCGCGAGCTCCTCGACCGTGCCGTGCTGGCCGAGCGCAGCCAGCTCGCGCGGGACCTCGACGACGAGGTCGAGTTCGCCGAGATGCGTCTCGAGAACCTCCCGAGCTCCACCGCGTCGGCCGTCTCGGAGCTCGCCGACTACCAGTGGCGCAGCAGCGACGCCCGCGCTGACTACGACAAGATCAAGGACCTCCTCGGGCGCGAGATGCTCGACGCGCGGTTCGCGGGGATGAAGCAGGCGCTCGAGAGCGCCACCGACTCCGACCGCCAGGCGGTCACCGAGATGCTGTCGGACCTCAACGACCTGCTGGCGTCGCACGCGGCCGGCCAGGACACGACCGAGCAGTTCGAGCAGTTCATGGACAAGCACGGGGACTACTTCCCCGAGAACCCGCAGAACGTCGACGAGCTGATCGACGCGCTCGCAGCCCGGTCCGCGGCCGCGCAACGGATGCTCAACTCCATGACGCCCGAGCAGCGCGAGGAGCTGATGGCGCTGTCGCAGCAGGCGTTCGGCAGCCCTGAGCTCGCACAGGCCCTCGCGCAGCTCGACGCGACCCTCCAGGCCCTGCGCCCCGGCGAGGACTGGTCCGGGTCGCAGGAGTTCGACGGCGGCGAGGGCCTGGGCCTCGGTGCCGGCGCCGGCGTGATGAACGAGCTGGCGGACCTGGACGAGCTCGCCGAGCAGCTGTCGCAGGCGTACCCGGGTGCTCGGATGGGCGACATCGACCTCGACAAGCTCGCGCACGCACTCGGTGAGGACGCTGCGGCCGACGCGCGCACGCTCTCCGAGCTCGAGAAGGCGCTGCGCGAGTCCGGGCTGCTCAAGCGCGGGACCGACGGGGCGCTGCGGCTGTCGCCGCGGGCGATCCGGCGGCTCGGCCGTGCGCTGCTCCGGGACGTCGCCGACCGGATGTCGGGTCGGCAGGGCGCTCGCGACGTACGGCGGGCCGGGGCGGCGGGCGAGCTGTCCGGCGCGACCCGAGCCTGGGAGTACGGCGACACCGAGCCGTGGGACGTGACCCGGACGGTGACCAACGCCGTCGTCCGTACGGTCGGTGAGGGTGGCGACCCGCGGGGCGGGGTCCGGCTCGAGATCGGTGACGTGGAGGTCAGCGAGACCGAGGCGCGGACGCAGGCTGCGGTCGCGCTGCTGGTCGACACGTCGTTCTCGATGGCGATGGACGGTCGCTGGGTGCCGATGAAGCGCACGGCGCTCGCGCTCCACACGCTCGTCGGGACGCGGTTCCGCGGCGACCACCTCGCGCTGATCGGGTTCGGCCCGCACGCCCAGGCGATGGACATCGAGGAGCTGACCGCGCTCGACCCGAAGTGGGACAAGGGCACGAACCTCCACCACGCGCTGCTGCTCGCGCACCGGCACTTCCGCAAGCACCCGAACGCTCAGCCGGTGCTGCTGGTCGTGACCGACGGCGAGCCGACCTCGCACCTCGAGCCGGACGGCCGGGTCTCGTTCGCGTACCCGCCGTCGCCGCAGACCGTCGCGCAGACGGTCCGGGCGCTCGACGAGGTCGGGCGGCTGGGGGCCCAGACGACGTTCTTCCGGCTCGGGGAGGATCCGGGTCTGGCCCGCTTCATCGACCAGCTCGCGCGCCGCGTCGACGGTCGGGTCCAGGCTCCGGAGCTGGAGGACCTCGGCGTCGCCGTGGTCGACAGCTACCTCGGTGGACGTGGCGGCCCGTCGGGCTTCGGCGACTACGGCGACTTGTTCGGCGGCCGCGGCTTCTGGGTCGGCGACTGACCCCGCACGGTCGGGAGGGTCAGCCGTCGAGGAGGGCCTGGACGACGGGGGCGTAGCGGGCGACGACGGAGTCCAGCGCCTCGCGGGACCGCGGCAGCTGCAGGATCCGCTGGGTGGTCGCGAGCCCGGCGAGTGCTGCCAGGGCCAGCTCGGCCCGTACGGCCGCGTCCGGGCCGTCGAGCCGAGCTGTGAGCGGTACGAGGTACTCCGCCACGAACCGCTCCCGCACGGCGTCGGGCTCGGGCGCCGACAACCGGAGCAGGACCGCGCGCGTCAGCGGCTCGACGGCGTCGACGGTGTAGCGCTCGACCAGCGCCGCGACGAGCGTCTCCCCGAGCCGGTGCGCCGGGACGTCGGGGAGTGGTGGCGCGGTGACGGTCGCGACCCGCAGGAACAGCTCCTTCTTGCTGCCCCCGCACTTCATCACGAGCGCAGGGGAGACGCCGGCGGCCTCGGCGATGTCGCGGATCGTGACCGAGGCGTACCCTCGCTCGGCGAAGAGCTCGGCGGCCGCGGCGGTGACGGCGTCGCGCGACTCCCGGGCGCCCGGTCCGGTCACGTCGGGTCCCCCGCGACGGCGGCGTCGGTCCCGATCTCCACGTCGGCGGTGCGCGAGGCACCCCAGACGGTCACCGGCCGAGCGGCCGTACGGCCGCCGTGCACGACCGAGAGCACGTACCGTCCGTTCGGCGGGAGCGGGACCTCGTACGCGCCCGCGTCGTCGGTGGTCGCCGACATCACGGCCTCGCCGCTGGTGCGGGTCAGCGCCATCACCGCGCCCGCCGCCGGGCCCGTCCGGTCGCTCACCGTGCCCGACAGCACCAGGCGTTCGTGCAGCACGATGATCGCCGGCTCCTCCTCGCACAGGCGGGTCAGACGCGACGCCGGAGTCCACCCGTCGGCGGCGGCGACCACGAGGTACTGGCCCTCGCCCGGAACGGCGACCGTGAACCTCCCCGTCGGGTCGACCTGGCTCCAGTCGACCGCCTCACCGGACGGCGTCAGCACGGTGACCACGGCGTGCCGGATGCCGCGTCCACCGCGGTCCGTGACCTCACCGCGGACCACCGTGTCGTGCCGGTGGGCCTGCTCGCCGTCCTCGCCGACGTCGCGCATCCGGAACGTCGGCACGGCGAGCGCGACCACGCCGACGGATGCGGCTGCGGCCAGCGCCATCACGGCGGTCAGCGCCCCGAAGGACGGGACGACCTGTCCGCCGATCATCACCGCGCTGCTGCTCACGACCGCGGCCATCAGCGCGCTCGAGGTCGAGGTGCCGATCGAGCGCATCAGGGTGTTCAGGCCGTTGGCCGAGGCCGACTCGGTCACCGGGACCGCGCGCATGATGAGGGTCGGCATCGCGGCGTACGTGAGTGCCGTGCCGACGTTGACCAGCATCGAACCGGTGACGACCTGCGCGAGGTCGTGCGACCAGATCACCCGCGCTCCGTACGCGACGGCCATCAGAGCTCCGCCGGCGAGCAGCGTCATCTGGGCGCCGAAGCGCCGGATCGAGGCCGCCGAGACCGGGGCCATCACTCCGAACACGATCGCGCCGGGCGCCATCCAGAGTCCGCTGTGCAGGGTGTCGAGCCCGAGCCCGAAGCCCGTCTCGGTCGGCAGCTGGAGCAGCTGCGTCGTCACGAGCATGTTGAGGAAGAGCGTCATGCCGGTCAGCAGCGCCGCGAGGTTGACCAGCAGGACCGCCGGTCGCGCGGCGACGCGTACGTCCACGAGCGGGTTGGGGACCCGCAGCTCGACCGGGATCCAGGCCACGAGGACGACGACCGCCAGCGTCGCGAGACCGATCGTCGGTGCCGACGTCCAACCCCAGTGGTCGCCCTTCGACAGCGCGAGCAGGCCGGCCGTGAGCGCGACGGTCAGCAGCGCGGCTCCGCGGTAGTCGAAGCTCCCGTGCGTGCGTACGGGCGACTCCGGCACGACCGCGGCGACCGCGGCGAGCATGATCGCGCCGACGACCGCGGTCAGCACGAAGATGCCGTGCCAGCTCGTGTGCGCCGCGATCAGCCCGGAGGCCGGGAGGCCGATGCCGGCGCCGATCGCGAGCGTCGCGCTCATCAGGGCGACGCCGAGTGGGACGCGGTCGCGCGGCAGTTCGTCCCGCATGATCGCGATCCCGACCGGGATCAGCGACATCCCGACACCCTGCATCGCCCGGGCGGCGATGATCAGCGGGATCGACGTGCCGAGCGCGCCGAGGACGGAGCCGGCGATCATCACGGCGAGCGCGACGAGCATCATGCGCTTCTTGCCGAACATGTCCGCCAGCCGCGCGATCGTCGGCGTGGCGACGGCGCCGGCCAGCAGCGTCGCCGTGACGAGCCACGACGCGGTGTCGGCGGTCGTGTCGAGCAGGTGCGGGAAGTCCGGGAGCAGCGGGAGGACGAGGGTCTGCTGGAGGGACACCGTGGTCCCGCACAGCGCGAGGACGGCGATCACCAGCCCGCCGCGTGCCCGCTCCGCCTCGCCACGCGTGCTCATCCGGACCCCCGATCGCCCCAGGCGTGAACAGATGTTCACACCTGGGCATTCCATCACGACGGACGGGAGACCGCGGCAGCGGTCCACGAGGCGGGATCCCGCCCGCACCCGCCCGGTGCGTCCACCGCGCCCCGCCGAGCTGGAGCGGCGTGGGTACTGTGACGACGTGCCCGACGACTGGTTCGACGCCGCGACGTACCGCTGGCAGGAGTGGGACCTGAACGACCTCGTCGAGGTCAAGCGGACCTCCGGCACGACCGTCAGCCTCGTCGTGCCGGCCCGCAACGAGGCCGCCACGGTCGGTGACGTGGTCGCACGCGTCCGCGAGGCGCTGGTCGACACCGTGGACCTGCTCGACGAGATCGTCGTGATCGACTCCGACTCCGACGACGACACGTACGAGGTCGCCGCCGGCGCCGGAGCGCGGGTGCACCGCGCACGCGACATCCGCCCCGACCTGGGCTCGTACCCGGGCAAGGGCGAGGCGATGTGGAAGGCACAGTTCGTCACGACCGGCGACCTGATCGTGTTCATGGACGCCGACCTGACCGACTGGGACACCCACTTCGTCCCCGGTCTCCTCGGACCGCTCCTGACCCGCGACGACGTGACGCTGGTCAAGGGCTTCTACGAGCGCCCGTTCGACGACGGGACCCGCAGCGAGGCGTACGAGGGAGGTCGCGTGACCGAGCTCGTCGCGCGACCGCTGATCGCGCGGTCCTACCCCCGGCTGGCGTGGCTCGTGCAGCCGCTGGCCGGGGAGTGGGCGATCCGCCGGGAGTGGTTCGAGGCGCTGACCGTCCCGACCGGGTACGCCGTGGAGATCGCCGCGCTGATCGACACCGCCAACGCGCTGGGTCCGGAGGCGATCGCTCAGGTCGACCTCGGACGTCGCGCGCACCGCCACCAGTCCCTGCGGGACCTCGGTGCGATGGCCACCCAGGTGATCACCGCCGTCCAGGCCCGGACGTACGGGGGCGAGCACCCGCAGGTGGTGGCCCTGCGGCAGTACGTGCCGGGCGAGGGCGGGATCGCCGCCGCCGAGCGCGAGGTCGTCACCTACGAGCGGCCTCCGGCGAGAGGCCTCCGATGACCCTGCGCCTCGGGCGCCGTCGCTTCGACGACGACGCGACCCTGATGATGGCAATCGTGAACCGCACCCCGGACTCGTTCTACGACAAGGGCGCGACGTGGGCCGAGGACCGGGCGTTCGACCGGGTCGCGCAGGTCGTCGACGAGGGCGCGGAGATCGTCGACATCGGCGGGATCAAGGCGGCGCCGGGGGCCGAGATCGACGCGTCCGAGGAGCGGCGACGCGTGGTCGGGTTCGTCGAGCGGGTCCGCACCGCCCACCCGGATCTGGTGATCAGCGTCGACACGTGGCGGGCCGAGGTCGGGCGCGCGGTGTGCGAGGCCGGGGCCGACCTGCTGAACGACGCGTGGGGCGGCCACGACCCCGAGCTGGCGGACGTCGCCGCGGCGTACGACGTGGCGCTGGTCTGCACCCACACGGGCGGGGTGACGCCGCGGACGCGGCCGCACCGGATCGAGTACGACGACGTGGTCGCCGACGCGATCGCGTCCACCACCGCGTACGCCGAGCGGGCCGTCGCGGCGGGTGTCGACCGGGAGTCGGTGCTGATCGACCCGGCCCACGACTTCGGCAAGAACACCTTCCACTCCCTCGAGGTCACCCGGCGGCTCGCCGAGATGACCGCGACCGGCTGGCCGGTGCTGGTGTCCCTGTCGAACAAGGACTTCGTCGGCGAGTCGCTCGACCTGCCCGTCGGGGAGCGGCTCACCGGCACGCTGGCGGCGACCGCGGTCTGCGCGCTCGCCGGCGCGCGCGTCTTCCGGGTTCACGAGGTGGTCGAGACCCGCCAGGTCGTCGACATGGTGCGGACGATCCAGGGCGTACGGCCGCCGTCGCGCGCGATCCGGGGGCTCGCATGATCGCCGCTGCGGCCGTGGTGCCGCCGGCGCCGGTGCTGCTCCCGGAGCACGCGAGCCTGACCGACCCGGTGCCCGAGCTGCGCCGCGCCGTCGACGAGGCGGTACGGCGGCTGATGGCGGTCGCTCCGGATCGCGTGGTCGTGGTGACCGACGCACCCGACGAGGCAGACCTGCGCCGCGGCGTCGGCATGTCGACCGGGGAGCGGGTCGCGCGGTCGCTGCTCGCCGCCGCCGGGTTCGACGGTCGTGTCGACGTCGCGGCAGGTCTGCCCGCGAGCGGCGAGCCGGGCAGCGACGCGCTGCTCGTGATGGCGAACGGCAGCGCCCGGCGCAGCGAGAAGGCGCCGGGCCACCTCGACGAGCGCGCGTTCGCGTTCGACGACGCGGCGGAGGCGGCGTTCTCCGCCGGGGACCTGACCGCCCTCGCGAACCTCGACGCCGACCTCGGCGACGCGCTCCTCGCCTCCGGGATCCGAGGCCTGCGTGCGTGCGCCACCCTGCCGAGCGCATCGGGCGCGGTGACGACGACCTACGCCGACGACCCGTACGGCGTCCGGTGGTGGGTGGTGACGATCGCGTGCGCGTCCTGATCGACGAGGTCACCGGCCTGACGTCGGGCACGGAGCCCGACGACGGCCAGCTCGACGCGCTGTACGGGGCGCCGCGGCTGCCCTGGCTGCGCGTGAACATGGTCGAGACCGTCGACGGTGCCGCGACCGGTCCGGACGGCCGGTCCGGCTCGATCAACAACGACCCGGACGGCCGCGTGTTCCACGCGCTGCGCGCCCGTGCCGACGTCGTGCTCGTGGGCGCGGGGACGGTCCGGGCGGAGGAGTACGGCACGGCCGGCGTACCGATCGTGCTGGTCTCGCGCAGCGGCGACCTGCCGGTCAGCCTGGTCGACGCGCCGCGCGGATCGGTGCTGATGGCGACCTGCGCGGCGGCGCCCGGGCTCTCCGAGACCGTCGAGCGGCTGGGGGAGGACGGGGTTCTCGTCCTCGGCGACGACCGAGTGGACCTGGTGGCGCTCCGCGAGGCGCTGGTCGAGCGGGGCTGGGGGCGCATCCTGAGCGAGGGCGGGCCTCACCTGCTCACCGACATGCTCGCCGCCGGCATCGTCGACGAGGTGTGCACCAGCCAGGTCCCGCGCCTGGTCGGCGGCGACCACCGGCGGATCACCGTCGGGTCCCACCTCGACGTCCCCACCCGACTCGCGACGCTGCTGGAGGAGGACGGGACGCTGCTGGCCCGGTGGTTCGTGCAGGCGTGACCGGGGCAGACTGGGGACGACGTCCCCGCCCCCACCCGGACCCGAGGAGTGCCTGTGCCGCGCTACTGCTTCTACCAGCAGGTCGATCCCGAGCGGCTCGACGAGTACGTGGAGCGCCACCGCGCGGTGTGGCCCGAGATGCTCGAGGCGCTCAAGACGTCGGGCTGGCACAACTACTCGCTCTTCCTCCGACCCGACGGCCTGCTGATCGGGTACGTCGAGTCCGAGGACCTGGACGCAGCCCAGGCGGCGATGGCGGCGACCGACGTGAACGCGCGCTGGCAGGCCGAGATGGGGGAGTTCTTCGTGGTCGACGGCAGCCCCGACGAGGCGTTCGTGCGTGTGCCGGAGGTCTTCCACCTGGAGGACCAGCTGGCCACGCTGGAGTGACCATGGCACCCCCACCCGACGGTCGAGGCGCGAGCGGGAGCCCCGCCTCCTCCGATGGTCGAGGCGCGAGCGGAGCGAGCGATCGAGACCCCGCTCGTACGCCCCGCCCGGTCGACGACCTCGGCACGCCGCTCGACGTCCGCCGCCCCGCGACCCGCGTCGTCTCGCTCGTCCCGTCGATCACCGAGGCGCTCGCCGAGGCCCGACCGGATGCGCTCGTCGGTGCGACCGAGTGGTGCACTCGTCCGGCCGGCCTCGACGTCACCCGGGTCCGCGGTACCAAGAACCCGGACCTCGCCGCGATCCGCGCACTGCGCCCCGACCTCGTCGTCGCGAACAAGGAGGAGAACCGCCGGCTCGACGTGCAGCGCCTCCGTGACGCCGGCGTCGCGGTCTGGGTGACCGAGATCGAGACCGTGCCGCAGGCCCTCGACTCGCTGCGGCGGCTGTTCCGCGAGGCCCTCGGCTGGCCCGAGCCTGCGTGGATCGCCGAGGCCGAGCGACTCTGGTGCGGGCCGCTGCCGCCGGTGCAGCGCCGCGTGGCTGTGCCGATCTGGCGGGACCCGTGGATGGTCGTGGGCAGCCGGACGTTCACCGGCGACCTGCTGCGGCGGACCGGAGCCGAGAACGTGTACGCCGACGACCCGGACCGCTATCCGCACGTCGACGTCGCCGACCTCGACGCCGCGGGCGCGGACGTGGTGCTGCTGCCGGACGAGCCGTACGTGTTCACCGACGACGACGGGCCGGAGACGTTCGTACGCACCCCGACCGAGCTGGTGTCCGGTCGCCTGATGACGTGGTACGGGCCGTCGCTGATCACCGCGCACGCGTCGCTCGGGCGATGATCGAGCCGTGACCGCGTCGCGCGATCCCGCCGTGGACGAGTCGTTCCTGGACCGGGTGCCGCTGCCCGTGCTCGTGCTGCGCGGGCAGGCACTCGAGCACAATCTCGCGGCGATGCGCGACTACTCCCGGCGGCACGACGTCGAGCTCGCTCCGCACGTGAAGACGCACCTGAGCCCGCAGCTGTGGCGGCGGCAGGAGGCGTACGGCGCCACCGCGTGCACGCTCGCGACGGTCGCGCAGGTCCGTGCGATGGTCGAGCACGCCGGCGTACGGCGGGTGCTGCTCGCGAACGAGGTGGTGGCGCCCGGTGACCTGGCGGCACTGTGCAGGCTGCGGCGGGAGCACCCGGACCTCGAGGTGATGGTGTTCGTCGACTCGACCGCCGCCGTGGGGGCGATGGACCGAGGCCTCGCGCGGTCCGGCGCCGACCTCGGCCCGCTGGGCGTCCTCGTCGAGGTCGGGCCCAGCGGGGGCCGGACGGGGGCGCGAGGCGTCGACGAGGCACGGGCCGTCGCCCGCGCTGCTGCGGCGTCGGAGCGGCTGCAGGTGGTGGGGGTAAGCGGGTACGAGGGCGTGCTCGCGAGCCAGGGTGCTGTCGCCGACCGGCCGCGCGTCGTCGATGCGTACCTCGGTGACGGGGAGACGGCGCTCCGGGCCCTGCTCGACGCCGACCTGGTCGACCGGCGACCGGCGATCCTGACGTTCGGCGGCTCCGACCTGTATCCGGCGGTGGTGGCGCGTCTCGCGGACGCGTTCGACCCCGACGACGTCCGCGTCGTCCTGCGCAGCGGGTGCTACGTGCTGCACGACCACGGCCTGTACGCGCGGGCGCAGGCGGCGATGCCGGACGGCGCCGGGCTGCCGGTCTTCGAGCCCGTGCTCGAGGTGTGGGGTCCGGTGCTGTCCGTCCCCGAACCCGGCCGCGCGGTCGTCGGCGTCGGCAAGCGCGACGCGTCGTACGACGTGGAGCCACCGGTCCCGCTGCGCCGTCGGCGCGACGGTCAGGAGACGGCCCTGGCGGAGCTGACGGTGGAGCGGCTCTTCGATCAGCACGCGATCCTCGTCGGCGCGGGCACCCGTGCGCTCGCCGTCGGCGACCTGGTCGCGTTCGGGATCTCCCACCCGTGCGCGACGATGGACCGCTGGCGCTCGGCCTGGATCGTCGACGCCGCGGGTGATCCGGTCGAGGAGATCGTCACGCTCTTCGGGTAGCGGCGCTCAGGCCCGCAGCGCCTGCACGGACGCCGGCACGGCGACGCCGTCGCGCAGGTCCGGTGCCGGCAACGGCTCGCCCACCGTCCGGCGCAGCGGGACCACCCCCGCCCACGCGTCGCCGGCGACGTCGGCGGGTTCGTCCTCGGGCCAGCCGTCCGACACCTTGAGGGACCACCGCTCCAGCGGCAGCGCGAGCACGAGCGTGGCCGCGAGCTCCCTGCGTGTGGAGGCGCGGACCTCCGCCGAGCGTCGGGGGATCAGCGCCTCGGTCACCAGGTCGAGGGCGCGCGCCTGCCCCCCGCCCTCGACGCGGTGCGCGACCCCGAAGACCACCGCGCTGCGGTAGTGCATCGACGACTCGAAGGCCGACCGTGCCACCACGATCGCGTCGAGCGCCGTGACCGCGACCGCGAGCTCGGCACCCCCGGCCGCGGCTCGCATCCAGCCGGAGCCGGTGGACCCGTGCAGCAGCAGGCGGTCGCCGTCGCGTGCGTACGCGGTGGGGACGACGAGCGGGTGCCCGTCGACGACCAGGGCGACGTGGCAGACCCGCTCGGCATCGAGCAACGCGTCGAGCGCGGGACGGTCGCGACGCTGCTTCTCGGCGAGGCGGGTGACGTCGGTGTTCGGCATGGCGGCAGCGTACGGCGCAGAGCGGGCAACCATGCGGACGTACGATCCTGCGTCGAACCGGGGCGCGTGCGCCTCCAACGGGGCGAGTCGTACGTCCGCATGGTCGTCCCGCGCGGCGCACCGCCCGTCAGCGGTGACGCAGCCGACGGTCGATCTCGGCCGTCGTTGCGCGGATGGCCTCGAGGACCCCCTCGACGTCGACGTCGTCGCGGGTCTCCCACGTGACCGCGACCGAGGCGCGCAGGGCCGGTTCGGTCAGCGCGACCGCGGCGGACGCGAAGCCGTCGGTGACCTCGCCGTCCTCCTCGGCGTATCCGCGGGTCCGGGTCGCCGTCAGCACCTCGCGCAGCTCCGACGGAGCCGCCGGGCCGCGCCCTGTCCGGGAGACGAACGCGGCCGCGCTCGGGTACAGCGCGCGGACCTGGGCGCGGGGGAGCGTCGCGAGGATCGCGCGTCCCGACGCGGTCAGGTGCGCGGGCAACCGGACTCCCACGTCCGTGACCAGCGGCGGGCGGCCGCGTGCGCGCTCCTCGATCACGTAGAGCACGTCCGCGCCCTGGAGCATCACGAGGTGCGCCGAGCGCCCGACCCGGTCGACGAGCCGGGCCAGCGGGAGCCGCGCGAGCCGGGCGAGCGGCTCCTGCGCCGCGAACGCCACCCCGACCTCCCACGCGCCGACGCCGAGCCCCCAGGTGCGCTCGTCGGGGTAGTGCACGACGAAGTCCTGCTCGGCCATCGCATCGAGCAGGTGGTACGTGGTCGAGCGGGCGAGCCCGATCTCCGCGGCGATCCGCGAGGCCGCGACGGGCACGGGCTGGGTCGAGAGGAAGCGCAGGACGCGCAGGGTCGCGGTCGCGGCGGGGACAGGGCGGCTCACGGGGCCAGTGTCTCGGATCCGAGATGGTTGCGCATAAGGTATGCAATTCGTAGGCTATGAGCATACGTTTCGCATAGTGAAGGGCACCTATGTCAACACCGGTGCCACGAGCGCTCACCCGGTCACCGCTCCGCACGGTTCGACCGAAGGACCTCGCTGACGTCTACCGTCATCCGCGCGCGGAGCTGGCGAGGCTGACGCGTGCCGGCGTGGTCCGCCGGCTCGGCCACGGGTACTACGTCGCGATTCCGGACGACCGTGATTCCCGCTGGCGACCGACGCTCGAGGCGGCCGCGGCCGGGATCGCCGCTGCGATCTACGGTCCGGACGACGTCGCACTCATGGGGGTCAGCGCGGCACGCGTCCACGGGGCGCTGCCTCGCGCGGTCGGAACCGCAGTGGTGGCGACCCCGCAGCAGCACCGTGAGGTCCGCCTGCCCGGTGCAGGCGATGGGGTGGTGCGGTTCGTGATGCGAGATCCCGCAGCGCTCGACCTCGAGATGCGCGCGCTCGACGAGATCGGCAGCGGACTGGTCACCACGGTCGAGCAGACGGTCGTAGACCTGGCGCGTCACGGCATCCCCGAGGTGGATGCCGGGCAAGAGCACGAGGTGCTGAGGTCGTTGTGGCGCCGCGCCGACGAGGACGTGGTTGACGAGATCGCCGCAGCTCAGCGCGGCAGGGCAGCGGTCGCCCGAATGCGGGCGGTGGTGGAGTGAGGGGCTCCGACCGGCTGCTCGGCGGCCTCAGCCGAGCGGACCTCGCGTCGCAGGTGGAGGCGTTCGGAGTGGCAGAGGAGCAGGTCCGGCGCGACCACCTGATCTCACTCGTGCTCGCCACGATCGCCGAGTCTGCGGTCGCCGGTCGGCTGACGTTCTTCGGGGGTACGGCCCTGTCGCGGACCCACCTCCTCGGGTTCCGTGGTCGCAGAGGCGTGGGAGCGCGCGGCGGCCTGAGGCAGCGGTGTCTCGGATCCGAGACAGCAACCTCCGTACGGTCGTGGTGCGGCGGCGCTCCGCGCGCTCGAATGAAGGCATGCACACCGTCGAGGTCTCCACCGGCCCGCTGCGGCCCGCCGACGTGGTCGCCGTGGCCCGTCACGGCGCCAAGGTCCTGCTCACCGATGCCGCCTGCGACGCGATCGCCGAGGCGCGCGCCGACATCGAGGCGCTGGCCGGCTCGGACGAGCCGGTGTACGGGATCTCCACCGGGTTCGGGGCGCTCGCGACGCGGCACATCCCGGCCGACCGGCGCCAGGACCTCCAGCGGGCGCTGGTCCGCTCCCACGCGGCTGGTGCCGGTCCGCGGGTGGAGGACGAGGTCGTCCGTGCCCTCATGCTGCTGCGCCTGTCGACGATGGCGACCGGCACCTGCGGCGTCCGGCTGGTCACGGCCCAGGCGTACGCCGACCTGCTGAACGCCGGTCTGGTGCCCGTGGTCCGCGAGCACGGGAGCCTCGGGTGCTCCGGCGACCTCGCGCCGCTGTCGCACTGCGCGCTCGCCGTGATGGGGGAGGGTGAGGTCGTCGACGGCGACCGTGTCCGCCCCGCCGCCGAGGCGCTCGCCGACCACGGGCTGAAGCCCGTCGTGCTCGCCGAGAAGGAGGGGCTCGCGCTGATCAACGGCACCGAGGGGATGCTCGGGATGCTGCTGCTCGCGCTCGACGACCTCGGGGTCCTGCTCGAGACCGCCGACCTCGGGGCCGCGATGAGCGTCGAGGGCCAGCTCGGGACGGACCGGGTCTTCGCGTCGGAGCTGATGGCGCTGCGTCCCCACCCGGGCCAGGCGGCGTCCGCAGCGAACCTCCGGGCGTTCCTCGCCGGCTCCGCGATCGTCGCGAGCCACCGCACCGGCGACGGCGTCGTGCAGGACGCGTACTCGTTGCGCTGCTCCCCGCAGGTCCACGGCGCCGCTCGCGACACCGCCGCCCACGCGGCGGGCGTCGCCGAGCGCGAGCTGGAGTCCGCGATCGACAACCCGTCGGTGCTTCCGGACGGGCGGCTCGAGTCGCACGGCAACTTCCACGGCGCCCCGCTCGCGTACGTGCTGGACTTCCTCGCGATCGCGGTCGCCGACGTCGCCGGGATCAGCGAGCGTCGGACGGACCGGTTCCTCGACGCGGCCCGCAGCCGGGGCCTGCCGCCGTTCCTCGCCGACGATCCCGGCGTCGACTCGGGTGCGATGATCGCGCAGTACACCCAGGCCGCCCTCGTCTCCGACCTCAAGCGTCTCGCGGTCCCGGCCAGCGTCGACACGATCCCGTCGAGCGCGATGCAGGAGGACCACGTCTCGATGGGCTGGGCCGCCGCGCGCAAGCTCCGTACGGCTGTGGACGCGCTGACCCGGGTGCTGGCGATCGAGATCATGGTCGCCGCCCGCGGGATCGACCTGCGCGCCCCGCTGGCCCCGGCACCGGCGACCGGCGCCGCGATCGCCCGCCTCCGCACCCACGTACCCGGTCCCGGGCCCGACCGGTTCCTGGCCCCCGAGATCGAGTCCACCACCGCCCTGGTCCGCGACGGCTCCCTGCTCGCCGCGGCCCGTTCGCGCTCCCGATCTGACGGGTTCCCCACCGATTCGGTCCGGGAACTCGGTGGGCAACCCGTCGAATCGGGGACGCCCGGACGCAACCACAGCGAGGAGATCTGATGACGAGCCACCGCGCCGTTCGAGCACCCCGCGGCTCCGAGCTCAGCGCCCGGTCCTGGCAGACCGAGGCGCCGCTGCGGATGCTGATGAACAACCTGGACCCCGAGGTCGCCGAGCGGCCCGAGGATCTCGTCGTCTACGGCGGTACGGGCCGGGCCGCGCGCTCCTGGGAGGCGTACGACGCGATCGTCGCCGCCCTGCGCACGCTCGACGACGACGAGACGCTGCTCGTGCAGTCCGGCAAGCCGGTCGGGGTGTTCCGTACGCACGCCTGGGCGCCACGCGTCCTGATCGCGAACTCCAACCTCGTCGGCGACTGGGCCACCTGGCCCGAGTTCCGCCGGCTCGAGGCCGAGGGTCTGACGATGTACGGGCAGATGACGGCCGGGTCGTGGATCTACATCGGGACGCAGGGGATCCTGCAGGGCACGTACGAGACGTTCGGTGCCGTGGCCCGCAAGCTCTACGCGGCCGAGAGGCTCGACCGCCCCTCCCTCGCCGGCACGCTCACCCTGACCGCCGGCTGCGGCGGGATGGGTGGTGCGCAGCCGCTCGCGGTCACGATGAACGAGGGCGTCGTGCTGATCGTGGACGTCGACGAGACCCGGCTCGCGCGCCGGGTCGACCACGGCTACCTCGACGAGTACTCCGCCGACCTCGATGACGCCGTGCAGCGTGTGCTCGCCGCGAAGAAGGACCAGCGCCCGCTCTCGGTGGGCCTCGTCGGCAACGCCGCGGAGGTCTTCCCGGCGCTGCTCGAGCGCGGGGTCGAGATCGACGTCGTGACCGACCAGACCAGCGCGCACGACCCGCTGAGCTACTTGCCGGTCGGCATCGACGTCGCCGGCTGGAAGGCCGAGGCCGACCGCGACCCGGAGGGCTTCACCGAGCGTGCGCGGGAGTCGATGGCGCGCCACGTCGAGGCGATGGTCGGGTTCATGGACGCCGGTGCCGAGGTGTTCGACTACGGCAACTCGATCCGGGAGGAGGCGCGTCTGGGCGGCTTCGCGCGCGCGTTCGCGTTCCCCGGGTTCGTCCCCGCGTACATCCGTCCGCTGTTCTGCGAGGGCAAGGGTCCGTTCCGCTGGGCCGCGCTGTCCGGTGATCCCGCCGACATCGCGGCGACCGACCGCGCGATCCTCGAACTCTTCGGAGAGGACGAGCACCTGCGCCGCTGGATCACCCGGGCCGGCGAGAAGGTCCACTTCGAAGGGCTGCCGGCCCGGATCTGCTGGCTCGGGTACGGCGAGCGGCACCGCGCCGGTCTGCGGTTCAACGAGATGGTGGCGTCCGGCGAGCTGTCCGCGCCGGTGGTGATCGGGCGCGACCACCTCGACTCCGGCTCCGTCGCCTCCCCGTACCGCGAGACCGAGGCGATGGCCGACGGCTCCGACGCGATCGCCGACTGGCCGCTGCTCAACGCGCTGCTCACCACCGCCTCCGGCGCGACCTGGGTGTCGCTCCACCACGGCGGCGGCGTCGGGATCGGCCGGTCGATCCACGCCGGTCAGGTCGTCGTCGCCGACGGCTCGGACCTGGCCGCGCAGAAGATCGAGCGCGTCCTCACGAACGACCCCGGCACCGGGGTGATGCGCCACGTCGACGCGGGGTACGACCGGGCGCGCGAGGTCGCGCACGAGCGCGGGGTGCGGATCCCGATGGAGGAGGCGTGAAGGCGCTCGACGCGATCGCGGACGTCGGTCGCGACCGGCGCACCGGCGGGTACCGCCGGTTCGCGTGGAGCGACGCCGACCTCGAGCTGCGCGAGTGGTTCGCCGGCGAGGCCGCGGCCCGGTCGATGGAGCTGACCGAGGACGGCAACGGCAACCAGGTCGCCTGGTGGCAACCCGCACTGTCCGTTGGTCGAGGCGCGAGCGCAGCGAGCGATCGAGACCCTGGGGTCTCGATCGGGGACTCGTCCCTCGCCCCCGCCTCGACCACCGGGGCAGGCGGGGGGAGCGATCCCACCGTTGGTCGAGGCGCGAGCGCAGCGAGCGATCGAGACCCTGGGGTCTCGATCGGGGACTCGTCCCTCGCCCCCGCCTCGACCACCGGGGCAGGCGGGGGGAGCGATCCCACCGTTGGTCGAGGCGCGAGCGCAGCGAGCGATCGAGACCCCAGCGCCCTCCTCCTCGGCTCGCACCTCGACTCCGTCCCCGACGGCGGCGCGTACGACGGGCCGCTCGGCGTCGTCTCCGCGTTCGCGGCGGTCGACCGGCTCCGCGCCGAGGGCTTCGTACCGTCCCGCCCGATCGCGGTCGCCTGCTTCGCCGACGAGGAGGGGGCGCGGTTCGGCGTCGCCTGCGCGGGATCGCGGCTCGCCGCCGGAACCCTCGCCCCGGACCGTGCGCTCGCTCTGAGGGACGTCGACGGCGACACCCTCGCCGACGTGCTGCGTTCCCGTGGGCGCGACCCGTACGCCGTGGGCCGCGCCGGCTGGCTGGACCGGATCGGCACCTTCGTGGAGCTGCACGTGGAGCAGGGCCGGGCGCTGGTGCACTCCGGTGACGCGGTCGGCGTCTCGAGCGCGATCTGGCCGCACGGACGCTGGCGCCTCGACCTGCGGGGCCGCGCCGACCACGCCGGGACGACCCCGATGGGCGACCGGTGCGACCCGATGCCGGTGTACGCGCGGACGGTGCTCGCCGCCACGGAGGCGGCGACCCGCCGCGACGCCCGCGCGACGTTCGGCAAGCTCCGCGTCCATCCCGGCGGCGCGAACGCGATCCCGTCAGCGGTCGCCGCCTGGTTGGACGCCCGCGCGGCCGACGACGCCACGCTCGAGCGGCTCGTCGCCGAGATCACCGACGCCGCCCGCGAGGCCGGCGACCAGGCCGGGATCGGGATCGACGTCACGGCGGAGTCGACGACGCCGACCGTCACGTTCGACCCGGCCCTGACCGACCGGCTCGCCCGCCTCCTGGACGCGCCGGTGCTCCCGACCGGAGCGGGCCACGACGCCGGGGTGCTCAGCGCGACGATCCCGACGACGATGCTGTTCGTCCGCAACCCCACCGGGGTGTCGCACAGCCCGGACGAGCACGCCGAGGACGCGGACTGCGACGCGGGCGTCGCCGCGCTCGCCGACGTCGTACGGGACCTGGCGTGACCCGTCATCCTGCGTTCGCGAACGCGCACAGCCATGTCTTCCACCGCGCGCTGCGCGCCCGCGTGACCGGCGGGGACGACTTCTGGGGCTGGCGCGAGCGGATGTACGGCGTGGCCGCCGTGCTCGACCCCGACCTGCTGCACGACCTGGCGGTCGCGACGTACGCCGAGATGCGGCTCGCCGGGATCGGCGTCGTGGGGGAGTTCCACTATCTGCACCACGGCCCCGACGGGCGTCCGTACGACGACCCGAACGCGACCGGGGAGGCGCTGATCGCTGCCGCCCGCGCGGCCGGCCTGAGGATCTGCCTGCTGGACGCGTGCTACCGCGCGTCGGGGTTCGGGAGTGCGCCCCAGGGTGTGCAGCGCCGCTTCGCCGACCCCGACGTCGACGCGTGGGCAGCCCGTGTCGCCGAGCTCGCCCGTCGGCACCGCGGCGCCGACGACGTCGTGGTCGGTGCGGCGATCCACTCCGTACGGGCAGTTCCGCCTGCGGACCTGGCCGGCGTCGCCGCGGCCCTCCCGGAAGCACCCCTGCACGCGCACGTCTCCGAGCAGCCGGCGGAGAACGCCGACTGCGTCGCGGCGACCGGCCGGACGCCGACGGCCCTGCTCGCCGAGTCCGGCGCGTTGACGTCGCGCACCACGGCCGTGCACGCGACGCACCTGACGGGCACGGACGTCGCGGCGCTGGGCGACGCCGGGTCGTACGTGTGTCTCTGTCCGACGACCGAGGCGGACCTCGCCGACGGGATCGGCCCGGCTGCCCGGTTGCGCGACGCGGGCGCGCGGCTCACGCTCGGGTCGGACGGGCAGACGGTGATCGACCCGTTCGTCGAGGCGAGGGCGGTGGAGATGGGGGAGCGGCTGACGAGCGGGCGGCGCGGCTCCTTCGACGCCGTCGCGCTGACCGAGGCGGCGACGCGGACGGGGTACGGCTCGCTCGGGTTCGACCCGGCGCTCGCCGACGCGGACGCGTTCGAGCTGCGCACCGACACCGTCCGGACCGCCGGCGCGACCGAACCGCTGTGGGCCGCGACCGCCGCCGACGTGGAGCCGCCGCAGGACCTCGCGTACGGGCCGGACGAGGTCGCGGTGCTGATGCGCAAGGCAGTCGGGGCGGTCTGGGAGCGCGTGTGAGCAGCCTGCTGGTCACCGGCGCCGCCGAGCTGGTCACCTGGGACCCCGAGCGGCCGGTCCTGGTGGACGCGGCGCTGGTGGTCGAGGACGGACGGGTGGCGTGGACCGGAGCGGCCACCGAGGCCCCTGCGGCCGACGAGGTCCTCGACGTGGACGGCGCGGCGGTGCTGCCGGGGTTCGTGGACGCGCACAGCCACCTGGTCTTCGCCGGCGACCGCGCGGGCGAGTTCGAGGCCCGGGCGTCCGGGCGCCGGTACACCGCCGGCGGGATCCGTACGACCGTCGCCGCGACCCGTGCCGCCTCCGACGCCGACCTCGCCGCGACCGTCGACCGGCTGCTCGCCGAGATGCGCCGGCAGGGTACGACGACCGTGGAGATCAAGAGCGGCTACGGGCTCACCGTCGACGACGAGGAGCGAGCGCTGCGGATCGCGCGCGGGCGGACCGAGGAGACCACGTTCCTCGGGGCTCACGTCGTCCCCGACGGCACCGACCCCGCGGCGTACGTGGACCTGGTGACCGGGCCGATGCTCGGGGCCTGTGCTCCGTACGCGCGATGGATCGACGCGTTCTGCGAGGACGGGGCGTTCGACGCCGACGCCGCCCGGGCCGTGCTGGTGGCCGGGCGCGACGCCGGGCTCGGGATGCGGCTCCACGCCAACCAGCTCG
The DNA here is from genome assembly GCF_002797495.1 of Mumia flava. NCBI lineage: Bacteria > Bacillati > Actinomycetota > Actinomycetes > Propionibacteriales > Nocardioidaceae > Mumia > Mumia flava. The sequence continues at coordinate 757,944 of NZ_PGEZ01000001.1, read as the reverse complement.
GCCCGGGACCCGGCGTCCGTCTGGCCTGCGAGCTCGGCGCCGCCGCGGTGGACCACTGCACCTACCTCTCCGACGCCGACGTCGACGCGCTGGCCGGCAGCGACACCGTGGCCGGACTGCTGCCCGGGGTCGAGTTCTCCACGCACCACCCCTACCCGCACGCGCGGCGCCTGATCGACGCGGGCGTCAGGGTGGCTCTCGCGACCGACTGCAACCCGGGCAGCTCCTACACGTCCTCGATGCCGCTGTGCATCGCGCTGGCGGTCCGCGAGATGGGGATGACCCCGCTGGAGGCGCTGCACGCGGCCACCTGCGGCGGCGCCGGGTCGCTGCGCCGCGACGACGTCGGCCATCTGCGGGTCGGGGCCCGCGCGGACCTCTGCGTCCTCGACGCTCCCTCGTACGTCCACCTGGCGTACCGCCCCGGCGTCCCGCTCGTCGCTCGCACCCTCGTCGCCGGCGCCTGACCCCCCAGGGGCGGGTCGAGGGCTTCTGAGGTACCTACGGCCCCGCATCTGAGGTAGCAGATACGGCAGTCGGCCGAGTTCCGCGCGTACCTCAGGAGACGACTCTTGTGTCATCGACGAGGACGGACGAGCACGAGGGGGCCCGAGATGCTGATCGCACCGGAGGAGTGGGTGGCGGCTCAGAACGCCTACCGCATCGAGAAGGCGCGCCCGCACGACGTGACGCCGGGTCGCAGGATCCGTCGTCGTCGGCGTCGTGGCGGACGCACGGCCTGAGCCCGACGCCGTACGAGAACTGAGAGGAGAAGGACCATGACCGAGTTCCTGAGCGCACTGCTGATCGTCGCGGGCGTGCTGGCGATCGCGATGATGACGCTGCGTACGGCGCACGACGGTGCACCGCGCCGCGTCGGCACCCACCACGACTTCGACAGCCGCACGCCGCCGCTGTGAGCGAGGCGGCCGAGATCGAGGCCGCCGCGTCGGCGGCGGCGGCGAGCCGGCTCGGGCCCGGCCGGGGGGTCGGCCCGGGCCGGCTCTCTGCGTCCGTGCCCGCGCGGCGCACTGGCGGTGCGCCGGAGCCGCTGCGAGGATCACCGCATGGCGGACGCCGTCGAGATCGAGATCGGGCCTCGGACCGTACGCGTGACGAACCCCGACCGCGTGTACTTCCCCGCCCGCGGCGAGACCAAGCTGGACCTGGTCGAGTACTACCTGGCGGTCTCCGACGGGATCGTCCGCGCGCTGCGGGACCGGCCGTGCATGCTGCACCGCTTCCCCAAGGGCGTCGCGGGCGACAAGGTCCACCAGAAGCGGGTCCCGGCCGGCGCGCCGCCGTGGCTGGAGACCGTCCGGGTGGAGTTCCCGCGCTACGGGCGCCACGCGTACGAGCTGTGCGTGACCGAGCCGGCGAGCGTGATCTGGGCGGTGCAGATGTCGACCGTCGAGTTCCACCCCTGGAACTCCCGGCGCGCGGACACCGAGTCCCCCGACGAGTGGCGGATCGACCTCGACCCGGGTCCGGCCTGCGACTACGCGACCGTACGGCGGGTCGCTCACGTGGTGCACGAGATCCTCGACGAGCTCGGGGCGACCGGATGGCCGAAGACCTCGGGCGGGGCGGGGATGCACGTCTACGTCCGGATCGAGCCGGGTCACGGGTTCGCCGACGTACGGCGGGCCGCGTGGGCGTTCGCGCGGGAGGTGGAGCGCCGCGCCCCCGAGGACGTCACGACGACCTGGTGGCGCAAGGACCGCGACCCGGCGGCGCTGTTCGTCGACTACAACCAGAACGCCCGCGACCACACGATCGCCGCCGCGTACTCGGTCCGCGGCGTGCCCGAGGGTCTGGTCTCCGCACCGGTGCGCTGGGACGAGATCGACGACGCGGAGCCGGCGGACTTCACGATCGCCACGATGCCCGGGCGGTTCGCCGAGGTGGGCGACCTGCACGCGGGGATCGACGACGCGGTGTTCTCCATCGCGCCGCTGTTGGAGTGGGCGGAGCGCGACGAGGCGGCCGAACCGGCCGAGCCCGACGCCGACAGTGGTTGACGCGGCCCGGACGCGCTAGCGTCGCAGGATCAGCCGCGACCGAGAGGAACGTACATGCGCAAGACTTCACTTCTCCTCGCCGCAGGAGTGGGATACGTGCTGGGCACCCGGGCCGGCCGCGAGCGGTACGACCAGATCGTGGCCCAGACGAAGAAGCTGGTCGGCAGCCAGCCGGTCCAGAGCGGGATGTCCAAGGCCGGAGACACGATCAAGACGCAGGCGCCGGTGGTCAAGGACAAGGTGACCGACACGATCAAGACGCAGGCGCCGGTCGTGAAGGACAAGGTGTCCGACGCGGCGCACAAGGTGACGGGTGGAGCGCACTCCGCCACCGACGACGCCGACATCGAGGGCACGTACTCCTCGACACCGACCGGGACCCCGGTGGACGTCGACGAGGGCCTGGCGTGGACCACGGCCGAGGAGGGCGACGCACCCCGCTGACGCGCCCGCGGTCGAGCAGGGCCGTCGGAGACCGGTCTGCTGTCCGGAATCCGTTCGAGTCCTGTCGGTGGCATCGGCCATGATGGAGAACATGGCCGACTGGAGGCCGACGACGCCGCTCGTGGGCCGCGTCGTCGAGCTCGACAAGCTCCTCGCCGCGGTCGGGGTCGACGACCCCGACGCGCGCGGGGCCGTGCTGCTCAGCGGCGACGCCGGCATGGGCAAGACGCGCCTGCTGCGCGAGACCGCGGTCCGCGCGTCGGACCTGGGTCATCGGGTGCTCGTCGGCCACTGCGTCGACCTCGGCGACGCGGGGATCCCGTACCAACCGTTCGCGGAGGTGCTGAGCGGCCTGGAACCGCCGACCCGCGCGGCTCTCGGGGAGCGTTCGCCGGTGCTCGCCGGGCTGCTCGGCGGGGGAGACCCGCCGGAGGCGGACCGCGGGGAGCTGTTCGCGGCGGTGACGGCGTCGCTGGAGACGCTCGCGACGGCGGCGCCGGTGCTGCTGGTGGTGGAGGACGCGCACTGGGCCGACGCGTCGACGCGCCACCTGCTGCGCTACGTCCTCACCCAGCGCTTCGACGGCCCGGTCCGGGTGGTGGTCTCCTACCGCAGCGACGACCTGCACCGCCGACACCCCCTGCGCAGCGACGTCGCCGAGTGGGGACGGCTGCCGGACGTCCAGCGGCTCGACCTGCGGCCGCTCGCCGCCGACGAGGTTCGAGACCTCGCGGTCTCCCGGGGTCGCACCCTGAGCACGGAGTCGCTGGACGCCATCGTCCGGCGCGCCGGCGGCAACGCGTTCATCGTCGAGGAGCTCCTGGACGTCGAGGACGGTCCGCTGCCGTGGACGCTGGCGGAGCTCCTGCTGGTGCGCCTCGACCGCCTCGACGACGACGCGCGCCAGCTGGTCCGGGTGATGGCGTGCGCGGGTGGCGAGGTCGACGACGACCTGCTGGCCCAGGTCGCCGGGCTCGACCCGGCGTCCCTGGAGACCGCGATCCGGTCCGCCCTGGACCACCGGATCCTGTCCCGCACCACCCGTGACACCTACGTGTTCCGGCACGCGCTGCTCGGCGAGGTGGTGCGTGACGACCTGCTGCCCGGTGAGCGACGCCGGCTGCACGCCGCCTACGTCGCGGCGCTCGATCCCCAGGCGCACGCCGCCGACGTGGCGCGGCACGCGATGGAGGCGGGGATGTACGAGGCGGCCTTCACCGCCAGCGTGACGGCGGCGGAGCGCGCGACCCGGGTCGCAGGGCACGAGGAGGCCGCGCAGCACTACGAGCGGGCGCTCGGGCTGGTCGACTCGGCGCCCGAGGGCACGGACACCGTCGAGCTCGTGCTCGCGGCGAGCGAGGCCCTGATCGCCGCGGGGTACGTCCGGCGAGCCGGCGACCTGGTCCGGGACCACATCGACCGTCTCGACCCCGAGGTCGCCGTGGACGACCGGGTCCGGCTCCTGATCGCCTTCGGGACGGCGTGCTCGCTGTCGGAGCGCAATCGCGAGACCGCCGAGACGCTGGAGACGCTGTTCACGCTCGTCCCGGAGGAGCCGACCGCACTGCGTGCCCAGGTCGAGAACCTCGCCGCATACCTGGCGATGTCGGAGCGGCGCGACGACGAGGCGCTGCGCTGGTCGGAGCAGGCGATCGCCCTGGCCAGACGGCTCGGTCTGCGGCGCGTCATCGACGACGCCGTGATCACTCAGACACGGGTCCGCTCGCGCACCGGCGACGACCCGGCAGCCAACCGCCGCAGGCTCGAGGAGCTGGTCGAGACCACGCGCGAGCAGGGCAACGAGGTCGGTGAGTTGCGCGCGCACCACATCCTCGCGTTCCACTTCCACGACCGCGGTGAGCTCGAGGACGCGGAGCGCGAGTTCCTCGCCGCGATGGAGCTGGCCGAGCGGGCGGGACGACGGTGGGCTCCGTACGGGTTCGACGGGCGGTTCTTCGGGTCCCTCACCGCCTATCTGCTCGGCCAGTGGGACCTCGTCGACACGCTGGGGGACGTCGAGCGCCTGCGTCCGCCGACGGTCGCGGCGGCGGCCCTGAGGGCGATCGGCCTGCTGGTGTCGGCGGGCCGTGCTGCGGACGACGGGATCGCGACGGCCGACGAGCTGCGCACGCACTGGAGCCGCGACGTCGCGCTGGCGATCTACGCGGGCACGGCTGCGATCGATCTGGCACCGGACGCCGAGTCGGCGATGCGGTGGCACGACGACCTCGTGCGGTGCCTGACCGAGGACTGGCACGACCGGTACGCCCCGGCGCGGGTGCGGATGTCCGGGCTCGCGCTGGGCCGGCTCGCGGCGGCGGCGACGACGGCCCGCGGTGCGCAGGCCGAGGCCCTGGGCGAGCGTGCCGACGCGCTGATCCGCGACGCGGAGCGCTCGGTGCAGACCCGGGGCCCGTTCGGCCCCGAGGGTGGCGCGTGGCAGGTCCGGGTGGCCGCTGAGGACGCGCGCCTGCGGAGGCTGCTGGGCGAGGAGACCGACGTCGAGGCGGAGACCGAGACCTGGCGCGACTGCGTGGCGCGGTTCGACGAGCTCGGCCACGTCTTCGAGGCCGCGCGGTCCCGTGCCCGGCTCGCCGCCGTGCTCCAGGCCCGCGGTGACCGGGCCGGCGCGGCGGGGGCCGCGGAGGAGGCCTGGCAGAGCGCGAGCAGGCTGCGTGCCGCTCCGCTCCAGGCAGAGCTGGAGGCGGTGGTCCCCCGGCGTCGCTCGAAGGCGCCGGTCGCGGACGAGTCCGAGACGTCGGGGCCCGAGCTCCCGACGCTGACGCCGCGTGAGCGGGAGGTGCTGGCACGTCTGACCGAAGGTTTGACGAACGGCCAGATCGCCTCGCGGCTCTTCATCTCGACCAAGACGGCGTCCGTCCACGTCTCCAACATCCTCGCCAAGCTGGGTGTCGCCACCCGGACCGAGGCCGCGGCGATCGCCGCCCGTCACCCCGAGCTGCTCGGCTGACGGGGGAGGACTGCCTGGCGGGAGTTGCGCCCTGCGCCGATGCGGGGTGGCGCCTAGCCTCGACTGGGGACGCCGGAGCGCTCGGCGGGACCACCACTGGCCCGAGGACGTCGGAGGTGCACGATGGACGACACGCAGGCGACCGCGCGGATCGGGGTGACCGGGCTCGCGGTGATGGGTCGCAACCTGGCCCGGAACCTCGCGCGTCACGGCTGGTCCGTCGCGCTGCACAACCGCACGTACGAGCGGACGCGCTCGTTGGTCGACGAGCACGGCGACGAGGGGACGTTCGTGCCGTCGGAGTCGATGGCCGACTTCGTCGCCTCGATCGAGCGCCCCCGCTCGGTGATCGTGATGGTGAAGGCCGGTGAGCCGACCGACGCCGTGATCGACGAGCTGGTGCCGCTGCTCGACGAGGGTGACGTGATCGTGGACTGCGGCAACGCCCACTTCCTGGACACCCGGCGCCGTGAGGCCGCGCTCCGCGAGCACGGCCTGCACTTCGTCGGCTCGGGCGTCTCCGGCGGGGAGGAGGGAGCGCTGCACGGCCCGAGCATCATGCCCGGCGGATCCGACCACGCGTACGAGACCCTCGGGCCGATGTTCGAGTCGATCGCGGCCGAGGTCGACGGCACCCCGTGCTGCACCCACGTCGGAGCGGACGGCGCCGGCCACTTCGTGAAGATGGTGCACAACGGCATCGAGTACGCCGACATGCAGCTGATCGCGGAAGCGTACGACCTGCTGCGGCACGGCACCGGCGCCGATCCTGCGCGGATCGCCGAGATCTTCTCGGACTGGAACGGCGGCGAGCTCGAGTCGTACCTGATCGAGATCACCGCCGACGTGCTCGGCCACACCGACGCGGAGACGGGCCGACCGTTCGTCGACGTCGTGCTGGACCAGGCCGAGCAGAAGGGCACGGGCCGCTGGACGGTCCAGAACGCGCTCGAGCTCGGCGTGCCGGTCACCGCGATCGCGGAGGCGACATTCGCCCGGTCGCTGTCCGGGCACGCAGACCAGCGTGAGGCGGTCCGGGCGGCCTATGCGCAGGTCGATCCGGCCGTTGACTCCGCCCCGCTCGCCGGTGAGGAGGCCGACCGCTTCGTCGAGGACGTGCGACGCGCGCTCTATGCGTCGAAGGTGCTCGCGTACGCGCAGGGCTTCGACCAGATCCGCGCCGGGAGCGACGAGTACGGATGGGGGATCGACCTGGGTTCGATGGCGACGATCTGGCGCGGGGGCTGCATCATCCGGGCACGGTTCCTCGACCGGATCCGCGAGGCGTACGACTCCGACCCCGACCTGACCTCGCTGCTCGTCGCGCCGTTCTTCCGCGACGCGGTGGCGGACGGGCTCCCTTCGTGGCGGCGTGTCGTCGCGACCGCCGCCCGGCTCGGTGTCCCGGCGCCGGCGTTCTCGACCTCGCTCGCGTCGTTCGACGCCCTGCGGGCCGAGCGCCTCCCGGCGGCGCTCATCCAGGGGCTGCGGGACGACTTCGGCGCCCACACGTACCGCCGGGTCGACAAGCCCGGCACGTTCCACACGCTCTGGGCCGGCGACCGCTCCGAGGAGTCTCGCGACTGACCGCCTCGCGGACTCCCCAGCCGGTCGTCCCCCGACGGTCTCCCGGCGGATCCGCCCGGGCGGTCTTCCGGCGGATCCGCCCCGGCGGTCTTCCTAGCCAACTGGGGAAGCCTTCACTGGGCTGGGGAGGTTTCCCGCGTCCAGTGCGGGACTCCCCAGCCAACTGGGCAGCCCGTCATCGGAGGCGAGCTGCGGACTCCCCAGCGCGTCCCCCGACGGTCTCCCGGCGGATCCGCCCGGGCGGTCTTCGTAGCCAACTGGGGAAGCCTTCACCGGGCTGGGGAGGTTTCCCGCGTCCAGTGCGGGACTCCCCAGCCAACTGGGCAGCCCGCCATCGGAGGCGAGCTGCGGACTCCCCAGCCGGCTGGGGAGTCTCCGGACCGGCACCCGCCCAGCCGGCTACGAAGACCGTCAGGCACTCGACGATCGGACGCGCAGCACGGGGGTGAGGACGGCGTGGCGGTCCTCCGACCGGCCCCCCGCTCGCTCGCGCAGCAGGTCGAGCGCGGTCCCACCGAGTGCTGCACCTCGCTGGTCGACGCTGCTCAGTCGGGGCCGTACGCGCGCGGCGAGATCGGTGTCGTCGTACCCGATCACCGCGAGGCGCTCCGGCACGGCGATCCCGCGGTCGACGGCGCGGTCGAGCAGGTCGACCGCGAGCAGGTCGTGGTTCGCGAACACCGCGGTCGCGTCGCTGTCCAGCACGGCGTCGATCGAGTCGTCCCGGGCGTCGTCGCCCACCACGTGCACGGTCCCGTCTCCGAGTCCGGCCGCCCGCATCGCCTCCGCGTAGCCTGCGCGGCGCGCCCGCGCTGCCGGTCGGGTCGAGGCGGTGGCGAACGCGATCCGTCGATGGCCGGCCCCGAGCAGGTGCTCGGTCGCGAGCCGGGCGCCGTGCCGGTCGTCGCCGGCGACGTTGTCGACGCCGGCCGGCAGCGACTCGGGTCGTCCGACGACCGTGACCGGGACCTCGCGCGCGACCGAGGACAGGACCTCCGGCTCGACGCGGGAGCTCACCACGACGAGGCCGTCGACGTTGAGCTCGAGGAACGTGTGGAGGTGCGCGGCCAGCCGACCGGGGTCGCGTCGGCCGTTCGCGAGCAGGGTCGTCAGTCCGGCCGTGGTCGCCGCGTCCTCCACCCCGAGGGCGACCTCGGCGTGGTACGGGTTCGTCAGGTCGGTGACCACCACGCCGACCTGCCCGGTCCGGCCCTGGACGAGCGCGCGTGCGAGCGAGTTCGAGCGGTAGCCGAGGTCGGCTGCGGCCTGCTTGATCCGGGCCCGGGTGGTGTCGCTGACGCCCGCGTCGTCGCGCAGGGCGAGCGAGACGAGGGACTTGGAGACGCCTGCGCGCTCGGCGACGTCGCGGATCGTGGGCCGTCGGCTCCTCGTGGTCACGCCCCCATCCTGCCTCGCGGCCCTCGCCCCCGCCCATGGTCACGGCGCGGATTCCTGGAACGTTCCAGATCGTTCACCTGCTGGACACCGTCCGGGCCGGTCACGTTCACCGGTGGCCACCAGCGTGGTCATCGTGACCACCACGGACCTGCCGCCGACGCTGCGGCCCCCAGCCGATCCGCATTCCCCGCGGCCGGCCGACGAGGACGCGTCCCTCGTGCCGCCGGCGCTCGCCGTACGGCCGGAGGTGCTGCTGCTCGACTTCGGCGGCGTCGTGTTCGAGACCCGCAAGCGCCCGGAGGGCATGACCGATGCGGCCGCCCTCGTCGCCGACGTGCTCGGCCGGGCGGGCCACGCCGTCGCCGTCGACGACATCGCCGAGTCGATGCGCGCGGGGACGAAGGCCCTGACCCATTGGAAGCACGCGATGGGACGGACCCAGCGACCGGCCGAGCTCACCCACCGGATGCTGTGGGAGGAGTTCCTGCTCGCCGACCAGTCGGAGCCCGTGCGCGCCACCGCTGCCGCCGCCGGCGCGCGGCTGATGGAGCTGATCAACCCGCTGCTGAACGATCACCTGGTCCGCGACGGCGCCGAGGACCTGCTCCGCACCGCGCGCGAGGCGGGGATCCGGGTCGGGATCGTGAGCAACGCTCACGCCGGTCGTGCCCACCGCCGCCTGATGCGCGAGCACGGGCTCGAGCGGTTCGTGGCGGTGCAGCTGTACTCCGACGAGGTCGGAGTCCGCAAGCCGAACCCGGAGATGATCGAGCGTGCCGCCCGTGCGCTCGGCTCCGTGCCGCAGCACTGCTGGTACGTGGGCGACACCCAGGACCGCGATGTCCAGGCGGGCCGGCGCGCCGGGGTCGGCGCGGTGCTGCTCACGCGCAGCAAGCACACCGACGCGCCGCCGTTCGGGGTTCGCGACACGGCCGACCTCGTCGTCGACGCGCCCGCCGACCTCGTGGCCGTCCTGCGTGAGGCCGCGCCGCGGGGACCCTCGACCGGGGGACCGGACGCCGGGGGACCGGACGCTACCGCAGCGACCGCGCCGCCGTCCGCGCCTGCCGCTGCCCCGCGCCGCCGCCCGCGTGCGCTGCTGCTGGACCAGGGCGGCGTGCTGACCACGTCGGAGAAGCGGACCGACGGCCTCGCGGCGCTCGCCCGCGAGACGGCTGCCCGGTTGCGTGCGGCCGGGCACCAGGTCCCGGACCTCGCGATGGCCGACGCGCTGGCGCGCGGCCGCGAGGCGTACGCCGAGCACAAGGCCGCCGAGACCGACACCGTCGACCGCACCCCGGTCGCGTACGAGGTGGACGCGCGGACGTTCTGGGGCGAGATGGTCGCTCCCGGGTTCGACGCCGGGGCGCGCTCCTGGCTGCTCGCCGAGGCCGAGGACCTGAACCACCGCTACGCCCGGGCCAAGAGCACCGCCCGGCTGCGCGACGGGGTCGCCGACCTGCTGCGCTGGTGCCGCGCGAACGACGTCAAGGTCGGCGTCGTCTCCAACACGATCTGCGGCCGCAGCGGTCGGGAGCGGCTGGAGCGCGCCGGAGTCGCCGACCTGATCGGCGTGCACCTCTACTCCGACGAGGTCGGCCGCCGCAAGCCCGACCCGGCGATCGTCGCCGAGGCCGTCCGTGCGCTCGACGTCGACCCGGCCGACTGCTGGTTCGTCGGCGACAAGCCGTGGCGCGACGTCGCCGCCGCCCGGGCTGCGGGCGTGGGCACCACGGTCGTCGTACGCGGTGGTGCCCCCGACGGCGACGCCCTGGCCGCGTCTCTGGGCGAGCACCGTCCTGACCTGCTGCTCGCTTCGATGACCGACGTGCACGACGCGTTGCGCAGCGCCGCCGACGCGCCCTGACCGCCGCACGACCACCCGCCACCCGCCGTACGACCCGTCCGACCCAGACCCCCAGGAGATTCCGATGTCCGAGTCCACCACCACCCGCAGGCGCTTGCGCGAACCTGCCCCCGACCTGACCTCGTCGCAGAAGCTGATGGTCTTCGTCCTGTCGATGACGCTGTTCGGCCTCGCCAACATCGTCACCGAGGTGCTCCCCGAGATCACCGTCGGCCCGGTCGAGCTGTCGGTGTCGTACCTCGCGTTCGTCCCCGTCCTGATGGTGAGCCTCTTCCACCCGCTCTACGCCGCGCTCGGCGCCCCGCTCGGCGAGATCGTGTTCGTGGATCTCCTGATGGGCAACTTCTCGGGCATCGGCGAGGTCGAGGGCTACCTCCAGATGGCGCTCGGGCTGTATGTCGCCGGCTCGCTCGTGCGCGACCCCCGCAAGCGCTGGCAGGTCGCGTCCGCGGCGATGATCGCGGTCCTGATCGACAAGGGAGTCGGCGGGATCGTCGACTTCACCAAGGTGTGGGTCGGCGTCGAGGACGCCGAGTACGTCGACGGTCTCCCGGAGTCGATCCTCATGCTCGAAGGGATCGCCTTCACCACCGACTTCGTGATCAGCGGCGTGCTCTTCGGAGCGATCCCCGCCGCCTACCTCGCGCCGCGGCTGTACGGCAAGATCGAGCCGCTGATGGGCATGGCGCCGCGCGATCCCGCCCGCCGCACGCCCGGGCTCGCGCGCTCCAGTGCGGCCTTCATCGCGCTGGCCGTCCTGCTGATGTTCGCCTCGGCCGTCTTCGCGTTCATGGAGGCCGCCGACATGGCGTACGGCTCGTGGGAGCCTGACTTCCTCGACCAGTACGGCCTGAGCTTCCTGTGGGTGTCGGTCGCGGTCTGCGCGATCGTGCTGATCGGCATCGTGATCACGGCGCGGATCGTGGCCCAGGAACGGCGCGACGAGGTCGGACGGCAGCGGTGACGGACCCGGTCATCGAGGTCGACGGGTTCCGGTTCCGCTATCCCGGAGCGGACGAGGACACCCTGCGCGGGGTCGACCTCACGATCGAGGCCGGCGACTTCGTCGCGGTGGTCGGCGGCAACGGCTCGGGCAAGACGACGCTGTGCAAGACGTTCAACGGGCTGGTTCCGCACTTCTGGTCCGGCGACGTCGACGGGAGCGTCCGCGTCGCCGGACACGACGTCGCCGGCTCGTCGGTCGCGGCGTTGTCGCGGCTGGTCGGCTACGTCTACCAGGACTTCGGCAACCAGCTCGTACGGCCGACCGTGCGCGACGACGTCGCGTTCGGCCCGGTCAACTACGGGCTCGCCGACCACGCCGAGCGGACCGCCGCCGCGCTCGAGACGCTCGGGATCGCCGCGATCGCCGACCGGTTCGTGTGGGAGCTGTCCGGTGGGCAGCAGCACCTCACGGCGCTCGCCGGTGTGCTCGCGATGCGGCCCGAGGTGATCGTCGTCGACGAGCCGGTGGCCGAGCTCGACCCTGCCCGTGCGGAGGAGACCTACCGGATGCTCGCCCGGATCAACGAGCGCGGCACCACGGTCGTGGTGATCGAGCACCACGCCGAGCTGGTCGCCCGCTACGCCCGCAGCGTGGTGCTGATGGCCGACGGGCGGGTCCGGTGGCACCGTGGCGTGCGCGAGGCGCTGGCCAGCACGGCCGACCTCGCTGCCCACGGCATCCCGGCACCGCAGGTCGTGCAGGCGACAGCGCGGCTCGTGCCGCACGCCCCCGTCCCGCTGTCGGTGGACGAGGCGGCGACGGCGCTGCGTTCCGCCGGGGTAGGCGCCGCGGGCGCGCCGCCGATCGCGGGCTCTGCGGCCGCGGACGCGGGTCCCCCGAGCTCGGGTGCCCCGGTCGCCACGCTGAGGGGGGTGACCCACGGCTACCGCGACGTGCACGGCCGCACGTCTCGCGTGCTCGACGACGTGGACCTGAGCCTCCACGAGGGCGAGCGGATCGCGGTGGTCGGCTCGAACGGCGCCGGGAAGTCGACGCTGCTGCGGCTGCTGACGGGGCTGATGGTGCCGAGGGCCGGCACGGTGACGGTGGACGGCGCCGACACGCGCGCGACCCGTCCGGTCGACCTCGCGGACCGGGTCTGCTACCTGTACCAGCGGCCGGAGCAGATGTTCCTGAAGGACTGCATCCGCGACGACGTCGCGATGTTCCCCACGGGTCGCGGCCGACCCGACGCCGCCGCGATCGTCGACGACGTGCTCGTACGCCTGCGGCTGGCGGAGCTCGCCGACCGCGACGGCCGGACCCTGTCGGGCGGACAGCAGCGTCGCGCGACGCTCGGGATCGGGCTGGCGACGACGCCCCGGCTCCTGCTCCTCGACGAGCCGACCGCGAGCCTGGACGTCGGCACCCGCGAGGACGTCACGGCCATGCTGCAGATGCTGGCCGAGCACATCCGCTGCGTCGTGGTCGCGACCCACGACATGCACCTGGTCGCCGAGTGGGCCGACCGGGTGATCGTGCTGCACCAGGCGCGCGTCCTGGCCGACCTGACGCCGTCGGAGCTGTTCGACACCCCGGACCTGCTGGAGACGGTCAATCTGGTGCCGCCGCAGATCACCGAGCTCGGGCGAGCGATGGGCATCCACCCGCCGCCCCTGGGAGTCGACGCGTTCGTCGGCGCGTTCGAGCACGCCGGCGCGAGCGTGCTCGCCACGATCGGGGAGGGCTGAGCCGTGCGCAAGCACCGCGACGTGCTGTCGGTGGAGTGGGTCAAGCTGGAGCTGCTGCGCACGGCGTACGCCACCCGGGGCGGGCTGCTCGCCCGGCGTGACCCGCGGGTCGTGGTCTGCTGGTACCTCGTGCTCGCGATCGTCCCGTGGCTCACCCACAACGTGACGACGCTGGCCGTGCTGTTCGGGATGTGCGCCGCGACCGTGCTGGCGTGCCGGGTCGGTCCGCTGATCCTGGGGCTCTTCGCGTTCGGGCTGCTCACCGAGACCACCTACCTGCTGATCGTCGCCTGGTTCTTCGACGGCGACGTGAACACGGTGGTCTCGCTGCTCACGCTCACGCTCAAGCTCGGGACGGTCTCGCTCGCGAGCATGGCGGCGTTCGTCTCCCTCGATCCCGAGAAGCTCTCCGACGCGCTGATCAGCATGCGTGCTCCGGCGATGCTGAGCTTCGGGGTCAGCTACGGGTATCGCATGCTGCCGATCCTGATGGACGAGTTCCACACGATCGTCGACGGGCAGCGTCTACGGACGGCCCCGCTCGAGCGGCGTGGCTGGTGGCGGCTCAAGGTGCCGGTCCGCGTCGCGACGACCCTGGTCCAGGGCTTCTACCCGATGATGCTCAACACCGCGAAGCGCACCAGGACGACCGTCGAGGCGCTCGAGACCCGCGGCTTCACCTTCGCCGGGGAGAGTGCCGCGGGACGCCGGATCAGGCTCGCGTACCTGCACGTCGGACCGGCCGACGTGGTGCTGATGGTCGCGACGCTCGCGCTGGTCGCGGTCGCGTTCGCGGTCGGCGCCGAGCACCCGGTCTACGCACGCGACTTCTGAGCCGGACGGCGGGGGTGCCGGACCCGAGGGCATCCCCGCCGTCCCTCGGGATCACACCCCGGTGGGCTCCGGCTCCGGCTCCGGCTCCGGCGACGGCCGCTCGTCGGCGTGATCGCCGGCCGGGTCGTCCGCGTCGTGCGTGCCGTCGCTCGCCGGCAGGATCCGGTCGAGCCAGCCGGGCAACCACCAGGTGCGCTCGCCGAGGAGGGTCATGGCGGCGGGCACGAGCACCAGCCGCACCACCGTGGCGTCGATCAGGATCGCGGTGGCCAGGCCGAGGCCCATCATCTTCACCACCGGGTCCGCGCCCATCGCGAACCCGAGGAACACCGAGATCATGATGAGCGCGGCCGAGGTGATCACCCGGGCCGTACGCGCGATCCCGACGATCACCGACCGCCCGTTGTCGCGGGTGCGGAGGTACTCCTCCCGGATCCGCGAGATCAGGAACACCTCGTAGTCCATGGACAGGCCGAACAAAATCGCGAACATGAACAGCGGGATGAACGACACGATCGGCACCGTCGTCTCCACACCGATCAGACCCAGGCCCCAACCCCACTGGAACACCATCACCAGCACGCCGTACGCGGCGCCGATGCTCAGCAGGTTCAGCGCCGCGGCCTTCAGCGGGACCAGCACGGACCGGAACATCACCGTGAGCAGCACGAACGAGAGCAGCACCACGGCGAGGACGAACCACGGCAGCCGCTCCTGGACACGGTCGCCGAGATCACTGAAGGCGGCCGTCTGCCCGCCGACGTGGGCGTGCGCGTCGCCGTCGAGCACCTGCCCGAACACCTCGGTGCGCAACCGGTCGATCGTGGCACGCGTGGTGTCGTCCTGCGGTCCGGTCGTCGGATAGGCGACGAGGGTGGCGACGCCCGTGTCACCGTGCAGCTGCGCCGGTGCGACGGCGGCGACCCCCGGGTCGGAGACCACGGCCGTGCGCAGCGGTTCCAGCACCGCCGGGTCGCCGGCGGTGTCGACGGCGATCACGAGCGGACCGTTGCTGCCGGGGCCGAACCCGTCCGCGACCAGGTCGTACGCGCGCCGCTCCGTCCGCGACTCCGGGTACGTTCCGTCGTCGGGGAATCCCAGCTGGAGCGAGAGCACCGGCGCGGCGAGCGCCAGCAGCGCGACGGCGGCACCGACGACGTACGCGCGGGGGTGCCGCGACACGTGGCCGCCCCAGCGCCACCAGCCGGCGCCGACGCTCGGGTGCGTCGCCGCGTCCCTGCGCCTGCGCACGCCACCGCGGCCGATCCGATGGCCCGCCAGCCCGAGCAGCGCGGGCAGCAGCGTGACCGCGGCCAGCGCCATCACGGCGACGATGAGACTGATCGCGACGCCGCCGGCGGTCACGAACGGGATCCCCGCGACGAGCAGACCGAGGATCGCGATCACCACGGTGCCGCCGGCGACCAGCACGGCCCGTCCGGCGGTCGCGACGGCGCGTCCGGCCGCCTCGTCGACCGCATGACCGCGGGCGAGGAACTCGCGGTGCCGGGTCACCACGAACAGCGCGTAGTCGATGCCGACGCCCAACCCGATCATCCCGCCGAGCACCGGCGCCCAGCTCGGCACGTCGATCAGGAACGCGACCAGCGTCATCGCGCTCGTGCTCACCGCGAGCCCGGTCAGGGCGATCCCGATCGGGAGACCGGCAGCGACGATCGAGCCGAACGCCACCAGCAGGACGAGCAGGGCGACGATCAGCCCCACCACCTCGCCGACTCCCGTCGGTGGCTCCTCGAAGGCGAAGAACAGGTCGCCGCCCATCTCGATCTGGAGGACTTCGGCCTCAGGACCGTCGGCGATCCCCTTGAGCTCGTCGAGGTCCGCCGCACGGAGGTCGTCGACCGGCGGGTACTGCACCCGGATCAGGGCGATGCGCCCGTCCTCGGAGATCCCGCCGCTCTGGCCGGCCAGCGGGTCCGTCACGTCGAGCACCGAGCCCAGCGCGAGAATCCGACCGCGCAACGCGTCGAGCGCCTCACGGGTCTGGGGCGAGTCGGCGATGGCGGCGCCGCCGCGCGGCGTCACGACCACCTGGGCGGTCACCCCCGCCTGGTCCGCACCTGCGGCGGAGAGCATCGCCGCCGCCTTCTGCGAGTCCAGCCCGGGGGCGTCGAACGAGTCCTCCAGGTCCCGGCCGACGGCACCGGAGGTGACGATCACCGCCGCGGCGACCACGATCCAGGTCGACACCACGACCCAGGGACGACGGGCCGCGAACCGACCCCAGCGATACAGACGAGACGACATGGCGAGCTCCTCCTCCTGGTCGGCGGCGGACGGACCGGGTGGTCGCGGTGCCGACGCCTCATCGTGGCGACGCGGCGCCTGGTGCCACATCGGCAACGAGGCCGGTCTCGCCTCGGCCGATCGGCCGAGCGCCACGTGGCCGCGAGAGGGACCCGCGAGCGTCCGGTGTTCTCTACGCTGAGGGCGTGATGGCAGACGTGGTCCGCTCCTGGTGGACCGAACCCCGGGCGCCGGGCGCGCCCCGCCGGGTGACGCGCGACTGGTTCGTCTCCGGCGCGATGGTGGTCGCCGTCGCGGCGGAGGGGTCGCTGCGGCCCGACGTGCCGGCGCGGGCCGTCTCGATCGTCCTGGGGCTGCTCGTCGCGGTCGCGCTGATGTTCCGCCGCACCCACCCGCTGCCGAGCGTCCTGCTGGCGTTCGGTCCGGTGATCGCGGTCGACGTGATCTCGCTGGCGACGACCCGGGCGCAGGTCGGTCTGTACGCGGTCGCGGCGGTGCTGATCCTCGCGTACGCGCTGTTCCGCTGGGGCTCCGGTCGCGAGAGGCTCGGCGGGCTGGTGGTGATGGGAGTCGCCGCGGGGCTCGGGCTCGCGCTGGACTACCAGGGCGTGGTGGACTCGATCGCCGGCTGCCTCGTGCTGCTGTTCCCCTGCGTGCTCGGGGCGACGGTCCGCTACCGCTCCACGGCGCGCACGCGCGAGATCGACCAGGTCCGGCTGCGTGAGCGCGAGGAGTTCGCCCGGGAGCTCCACGACACGGTCGCGCACCACGTGTCCGCGATCGCGATCCGCGCGCAGGCCGGCCAGGTGGTCGCGACCACCGACCCGGCCGCGGCCCGCGAGGCGCTCGAGGTGATCGAGGAGGAGGCGTCGCGGACGCTCACCGAGATGCGCGTGATGGTCGGTGCCCTCCGCGAGCACGAGGCGGAGGACCGGACGCCCCAGCGCGGGATCGCGGACCTGGACGCGCTCGCGCGCACCGTCGCGGGCCCGCCGCTGGTCGAGGTCGTCGCCGAGGGGCAGCTCGTCGGTCTGAGGCCGTCGGTGGAGGCGGCCGTCTACCGGCTCGCGCAGGAGTCGGTGACCAACGCGCTGCGCCACGCGCGCCACGCGAGCCGCGTCGAGGTCCGCGTCACCGGCACCTCCGAGCAGGTCCGTCTCGTGGTCTCCGACGACGGCGAGGTCATCACCCGCACGCGTGTGCCCGACGGCTACGGGCTGCTCGGGATGAGAGAACGGGTCGCGCTCCTCGGCGGCAGCCTCGCCGCCGGGCCGGGGGCCGTCGCCGGCTGGACGGTCGTCGCGGACCTGCCGCGGAACGGGGGCCGAGGATGACGATCCGCGTCCTCATCGCCGACGACCAGGACCTCGTCCGCACGGGGCTGGCGATGATCCTGGGCTCCGACCCCGACATCACGGTGGTGGGCGAGGCGGTCGACGGCGTCGAGGCCGTCGCGCTCGCGCGGGAGCTCCGGCCCGACGTCTGCCTGTTCGACGTGCGGATGCCCCGGCTGGACGGGATCGAGGCCACGCGCCTCCTGGCGGGCCCGGACGTCGACGACCCGCTGCCGGTCGTCGTGATCACGACGTTCGACGTCGACGAGTACGTCCACGGGGCCCTGAAGGCCGGCGCACGGGGATTCCTGCTGAAGGACGCCGGCCCCGCGCTGCTCTTCCAGGCCGTACGGGCCGCCGTGGCGGGCGACGCCCTGATCGCGCCGAGCGTGACCGCGCGGCTGCTGTCGGCCTTCGTGGAGACTCCGCTGCGAACACCGCCGATGCAGCCGACCGAGCCGCTCACCGAGCGCGAGGAGGACGTGCTGCTGACCGTGGCGCGGGGCAGGACGAACGCCGAGATCGCCGACGAGCTCTACATCAGCCTCAGCACCGTCAAGACGCACCTGGCGAGCATCATGGCGAAGCTGGGCGCACGCAACCGCGTCGAGATCGCGATGTGGGCCTACGAGACCGGGCGGATGGACGGGTGACGGCCACAGCGGTCACCGGCGGATGGGCCGGGTGGGCTCCGTGACCGCACGCCGCCCGCCGCTCGACCTGCTCGTCGGTCTGCGCCGTGCGCGCGATCTCGCGGACCGCAGCTACGCCGAGCCGCTCGACCTCGACGCCCTGGCGCGCGCGGCCAGGGTCTCGAAGTACCACTTCGTCCGCACCTTCGCCGCAGAGTACGGCCGGACGCCCGCGCAGTACCTGCGGGAGCGGCGGATCGAGCGGGCGCAGGATCTCCTGCGCGCCACCAACCTCACGGTCACCGAGGTGTGCCACGAGGTCGGGTTCACCAGCCTGGGATCGTTCAGCAGCACGTTCCGGGCGTTGGTCGGGTGCACGCCACGCGACTACCAGCGCCGCTACGCACGGACCGGTGCCCCGCGGATCCCGGGGTGCTACGTGCTCATGCACGGGCTCAGCGACCGCGCACGCCCCGACTGAGCAAGGCTGGAGAAGCGCCGGCGCTCGTGCTCCGCCTACCGTCGAGGGACGACACGAGGAGGGACGATGATCACCCACATCTCACTGGTGACGCTCTGGGTCACCGACCAGGACGCCGCGCGGGACTTCTACACCGATCTGCTCGGCTTCGAGGTGCAGACCGACCAGACCCTCGGCGACGGGTTCCGGTGGTTGACGATCGCACACCCCGATCAGCCGGAGGTCCAGGTCACCCTGATGAAGCCGGGGCCGCCGGCCGACCCGGCGCTGAGTGACGCGATCGAGCGGTCGCTCGCCAACGGCACGATGAGCGGGTTCGGGGTCGCGACCGACGACTGTCGCAAGACCTACGAGGAGCTCTCGGCGAAGGGCGTCACGTTCGTGCAGCCGCCGTCGGAGCGGCCCTACGGCGTCGAGGCCGTCATGCGGGACAACTCCGGGAACTGGCTGGTCCTGGTCGAGCAGCGCGCGTACGACGGTGGCGACTTCCCCCACGCATGACCCCGTCCTCGCACGGCCGGCTCAGTGGCCGGCGCCGAGGTGGCCGCTGAGCCGGTCGTGCATCGCGGCGCTCGCCTCGTTCAGACCGACGATCGAGACGCGGTGGCCGCGGGACTCGAACTTCGTCTGCACCGCGTCGAGCGCCGCCACCGTCGAGGCGTCCCACACGTGGGCGTCGCTGAGGTCGATCACGACGTTCGTCGGCGCGTTGACGTAGTCGAACTGCGTCGTGAGGTCGTTGCTGGTGGCGAAGAACAGCTCGCCGGTGACCGCGTAGACGTGGGTGTCGTCGCCGATCGCCGCGACGTCGGCGACCCGCGTCATGTGCGCCACCCGCCGGGCGAACAGCACCATCGCGGTGAGCACGCCGGCCCCGACGCCGATCGCCAGGTTGTGGGTCGCCACCACCACGACCACCGTCGTGATCATGACCGTGGTCTCCGACCGCGGCATCCGCCGCAGCGTCGCCGGGCGGATGCTGTGCCAGTCGAACGTGGCGGCCGAGACCATCAGCATGACCGCGACGAGCGCCGCCATCGGGATGATCGCCACGAGATCGCCGAACCCGACCACCAGCACGAGCAGCAGCACGCCGGCGAGGAACGTCGAGACGCGGCTGCGTGCACCCGAGACCTTCACGTTGATCATCGTCTGCCCGATCATCGCGCAGCCACCCATGCCGCCGAAGAAGCCGGTGACGACGTTGGCGACGCCCTGCCCCCACGCCTCACGGGTCTTGTCCGAGCGGGTGTCGGTGACGTCGTCGACGAGCTTGGCCGTCATCAGCGACTCCAGCAGGCCCACGACCGCCATCGCGAGCGCGTACGGTGCGATGATCCGCAGCGTCTCGAGGTTCAGCGGCACGTCGGGAACGAGCAGCGACGGCAGGCTCTCGGGGAGCGCGCCCTCGTCCCCGACGGTCGGGACGGCCACGGCGGTCGTCACCGTGACCACGGTCAGCACGACGATCGCGACCAGCGGAGCCGGGACCGCCTTGGTGATCCGGGGGAGGAGCCAGATGATGCCGATCCCGAGAGCGACCAGGGGGTAGACGAGCCAGTCGACGTCGACGAGGTGCGGCAGCTGCGCCAGCGCGATGAGGATCGCCAGCGAGTTCACGAACCCGACCATGACGCTGCGCGGGATGAACCGCATCAGCCGGGCGGCGCCGGACAGGCCGAGCAGGACCTGGAACACGCCGGCGAGGATCACGGTGGCGATCAGGTAGTCCAGCCCGTGCTCCTTCGCGACCGGCGCGACCACGACCGCGACCGCCGCGGTCGCGGCCGAGATCATCGCCGGCCGGCCGCCGACGAACGCGATCGTGACCGCCATCGTGAACGACGCGAACAGACCGACCCGCGGATCGACCCCCGCGATGATCGAGAACGAGATCGCCTCCGGGATCAGCGCCAGCGCGACCACGAGGCCGGCCAGGCCCTCGGTCCGCAGCAGCCGGGGCGAACGAAGGACCTCGCGGACGGTCGGGGACCCGCTCGGGGTCGGCGTGCCGCTCGCGGGCGCGGTCGGGCTCGGACGCACGGGGTCTCCGTTCGGGCAGACAGGCCGGCGTACGCAGTGGTGCCGCGGGAGCCGGAGGGGCAGGGCCGTGCCGACGCAGCGTGGGCCCCGCAGACAGCCTCGACGAGGCTAGCCGCCCGGGAGCGGCCGAGACGAACCCGTACGAGGTGAGAGCCGTCACGTCGGCCCGTTGCGGGTCCGGCCGGACGGTCGCAGACTCGAGAGATGAGACAGGCATCCGTCGTCGCGGCCGGGGCGCTCGTCGCCGGCCTGCTCGTCGCCACCGGCCCTGCCTCGACGGCGGC
This sequence comes from Mumia flava, assembly GCF_002797495.1. NCBI lineage: Bacteria > Bacillati > Actinomycetota > Actinomycetes > Propionibacteriales > Nocardioidaceae > Mumia > Mumia flava. The sequence goes on along the minus strand of NZ_PGEZ01000001.1, from coordinate 737,083 downwards.
GCCCGCCGGTCGAGGCGCGAGCCTGCGAGCCAGCGAGCCACCAGCGGCGCCCGCCTCCGCCCGGATCGGCAGCCGGGTCGTGCTGGGCGGGCTCGACCACCCGTGGGACCTCGCGTTCATCTCGAAGAAGCGGTTCCTCTTCACCGAGCGGGACCGCTTGCGGATCTCGCTCGGCACCGTCGGTGGAGGACGCCGTACGGTCGGGCGTGCCGCGGGGCTGTGGTCGGGAGGGGAGACCGGCCTGATGGCGATCGAGCTGGCGCCCCGGTTCGCGCGGAACGGCCAGTTCTACACCTGCCACGGGTGGCGCAGCGCGGGGCGGACCGACGTCCGGGTGGCGCGCTGGCGGCTGAACGACGCCCGGACCAAGGCACGCCTGGTCCGCACGATCGTGCGCGGTCTGCCGAGCACCAGCGGACGGCACGGCGGGTGCGCCCTGGTCTTCGGGCGCAACGGTGCGCTGTACATCGGGACCGGCGACGCTGCCTCGAGCCGGACCCCTCGGCGGCTGAAGTCCGGGGGCGGCAAGGTGCTCCGGGTGAATCCGCGGACCGGCCGGGGGTGGCCGAAGAACCGGTGGGCCGGTTCGAAGAACGCGATGAAGCGGCGGGTGTTCACCTACGGGCACCGCAACGTCCAGGGGCTGGCGCGTCGAGGGACGCAGATCTGGAACGTGGAGCAGGGAACCAGCCGGGACGACGAGGTCAACCGCCTGCGTCGCGGTGGCGACTACGGGTGGAAGCCCGGCCCGGGCTACGACGAGTCCGTGCCGATGACCGACCACGGGCTGCCCGGCAAGCAGCGCAAGGCCCGCTGGCGCTCGGGCTACCCGACGATCGCGGCGAGCGCAGGCGCCTGGCTGCGCGGCAAGCGCTGGGGCAGGAAGTCCGGCCGGGTCCTGGCGATCACGGCGCTCAAGGCCCAGCAGGTCCGGTTCCTGGCCTTCAACAAGCGGGGACGTCTCGTCAAGCAGTCGCGTCCGGCGCGCCTGTACCGCCGGTACGGCCGGTTGCGCGGGATCACGGTGGCTCCCGACGGGGTCCTGTACGTCTCGACCTCGAACGGAGGCGGGCGCGACCGGATCATCCGCGTCGTACCGCGCTGAGCGCCGGGCTGAGCGTTCCGCGTTGAGCGCAGCAGCGCCGCGCACAGAGGTGCGCGCCGCCCGCTCCGGCGGACGGCGCGCACCCTGGCGCCGATCGGGGGTCGGCACCAGCTAGGCGGTCACTCGATCTCCTCTCCGGCGGCGTGTCGCGCGACCAGCTCGGTGCGGCCCGGGTAGCGGACGTCCTCCACCAGGTGCTGCATGGCCTCGGAGGGCGGCTTCGTCATCAGCGACACGATGATCGTCACCGCGAAGTTGATCAGCATGCCGATCGTTCCGAAGCCGGTCTCGTGGATGCCCCAGATGCCCTCGCTGTTGCCGTAGATGTCGATCGTCCAGATCATGTACGCCATCGTCGTCACGATGCCGGCGGTCATGCCGGCTGCGGCGCCTGCGGCCGTACATCGTTTCCAGAAGATCCCGAGGACCAGGATCGGGAAGAAGCTGGACGCTGCGAGTCCGAAGGCCAGCGCGACCACCTGGGCGACGAACCCGGGCGGGTTGATGCCGAGCCAGCCGGCGATCAGGATGGCGGCCGCCATCGCGATCCGTGCGACGAGGAGCTGCTGCTTCTCGTTCGCCTTCGGGTTGATCCGCTTGTGGTAGAGATCGTTCGCCGCGGAGGACGAGATCACCAGCAGCAGGCCGGACGCGGTGGACAGCGCCGCCGCGAGGCCGCCCGCGGCGACCAGACCGACGATCGGCGCCGGAAGGCCGCCGATCTCGGGCGAGGCCAGCACCAGGATGTCGTTGTTGATCACGACCTCGTTCGCGACGTCCGATCCTGCTCCGGTGAAGTCGAGGACCCCGTTGCCGTTGAGGTCGCTGACCGGTGGAAGCGTCCCGTCCTCGGCGGCGGGGCCGGTCACCAGCCCGACGTCGGCCCACTGGTTGAACCAGTTCGGCTGGTCGGCGAGCGCGACTCCGTTGACGTCACCCAGGATGTTGTACTTCGCGAACGACGCCACGGCCGGGGCCGTGGTGTAGAGCAGCGCGATGAAGAACAGCGCCCAGAGTGCGGAGTAGCGCGCGGCACGGACGTTCTTCGCCGTGTAGAACCGCACGATCACGTGCGGCAGCCCCGCCGTGCCGAACATCAGCGCGGCGGTGATCAGGATCATGTTCAGCATGTTCTGGCTGGTGAACGCCTCGGTGTAGGAGGCGAACCCGAGATCGGCCTGCAGGGCGTTCAGCTCTTCCAGGATCTGCCCGAACCCGATCTGCGGCAGCGGGATCCCGGTCAGCTTCTGCGAGACCGCGACCGCCGGGATCAGGTAGGCGATGATCAGCACGCTGTACTGCGTGACCTGTGTCCAGGTGATGCCCTTCATGCCGCCGAGCACCGCGTAGCAGAACACGATCGCCATGCCGATGATGACGCCCCACGTGGTGTCGACCCCGAGGAAGCGGCTGAACACGACGCCGACGCCGGACATCTGCCCCGCGACGTAGACGAACGAGACGACGATCGCACAGACCACGGCGATCAGGCGTGCGGTCTCGGAGTACCGGTCGCCCACGAAGTCGGGCACGGTGTACTTGCCGAACTTGCGCAGGTACGGCGCCAGGAGGAGCGCCAGGAGCACGTAGCCGCCGGTCCAGCCCATCAGGTAGACCGATCCGGCGTAGCCGTTGCCGGCGAGCGCGATGATGCCCGCCATCGAGATGAACGACGCCGCACTCATCCAGTCGGCTGCGATCGCGGCGCCGTTGGCCGGTGCCGGGATGCCACCGCCGGCGACGTAGAAGCCCTTCGTGTCCGAGACGCGGCTCGCCCACGCGACGTAGATGTAGATCGCGAAGGTGATGACGACGAAGACGAGGGTCCAGGCTTGGATGTCCGTCACGAGTGGTGCACCTCCTCCTCGTACTCGTCGATGCCGTACCGCTTGTCGAGCTTGTCCATCCGCCAGACGTAGACGGCGATGAGGATGACGAAGGTGATGATCGAGCCCTGCTGTGCGAACCAGAAGCCCAGCGGGAACCCGGCGATCTCGATGTTGTTGAGCGCGTCAACGAAGATGATTCCGGCGCCGAACGAGACCAGCGCCCAGATCGTGAGTAGTACCGCCATCAGGCGGAGATTGCTGCGCCAGTACTCGCGGCGCGCTTGTTCGTCCATGGCAACCTTCCCGGTGCTGTGAACCTGCATGACGCGGCCGCTGGACGGCGGCCGTCGGGACACGAGGCAAGCAAGGTCGGGACGGGGCGGTCAAGGTGCGAATGTGGTCCAACTCACACTCTTGCGGCGAGCGGCGGGGACTTGTCGCTCAGCGGTCAGCAGCCCGCGGTTCCGTGGGGATTCGGCGGTCCCGCGCCGTTCGTCGCGTCATCGCGACCGCTGGTCGTACGCCGGGTGTCGTGCAGCACCGCTCAGCGGCGCCCGGCGGTCCGTCGGAGGGGTGTGTGATCCAGCTCATGCCGGTTACGGTCGCTCCATGGCGACGAGCACCAGCCCATCGGGCGGCACCGCGGGCGGCACCCAGAGGATCTCGCTCGGGGGGTCCAACCGACCACGACAGCCCATGCATCCCGGCCGCAAGCGGCTGATCTTCGCGGTGCTGCTGGTGATGATCGGGTCGTTCCTGCCGTGGCTCCTCGTCGGCAGCCTGTCGGTCTCCGGTGCACGCGGTCCGGGCCTGTGGACGTTCTACGCGTCCGTGCTCGGCCTGGCCGGCGTGCTGCTGCCGTTCCCCCGGATCAGCGGGTGGCACGCCGTGGTCCTCGCCGCGGTCGCGATCGGGCTCCCGGTCTGGCAGCTGGTTCACGTGATCCGGCTCGTCGGGTTCGGCGGCTGGTCCCCGGGTCCGGGCATGGTGATGGTCGTCGCCGGCGGGGTGCTCGCCGCCGCGTGCGCCCGCCAGCTGCTCCGCCGGCCCGTCGAGGACTGAGCGCCGCAGCGGCTCAGCGCGCCTGCGCGACGTACTCGTTGAGCTGGTCGCGCTCGAACTCGAGCTGCTCGGTGCGGAACTTCACCACGTCGCCGATCGACAGCAGCGCGGTGAGCGCACCCTCCTCGTCGAGCACGGGGATGTGCCGGATCCGGCGGTCGGTCATGATCGACATCAGGACACCGATGTCGTCGCCGGGCTGGCACGAGTGGACGTCGGTGGTCATGATCGCCTCGACGGTCTGCGTCCCCGGCTCCGGCACGCCGCGGAGCTTGCGGACGATGTCGCGCTCGGACACGATGCCGAGGACGTGGTCGCCGTCCTCGCTGACGATGAGCGCGCCGATGTTGTGCTCGGCAAGCACGTCGAGGAGGTCCGAGACCGAGGCGTCCGGCCTGATCGTGAAGACCTCGGTGCTGCCCTTCGACGAGACGATGTCGCTGACCTTCATCGTGGATCCCCCCGGCTCACTCGGTGGTCGGTGGGCTCAATCTAGCGCGACTCGCGACGAGGGTACAGGTGAGACGTGATCCGTCTCACCATCCCGAAGGCGGCTGCTGTCCCCATCCCCCGGGCGACGAGGGCGGCTGCTGCGGGGGTGCGCCGTACGGCCCGGGCTGGCCGTAGCCCTGCTGGCCGTAGCCCTGCTGGCCGTAGCCCTGGGCCGGCGGCGCGTAGCCGCCTCCGCCGCCGTAGCCGCCGTACCCGCCTCCGGGCGGCGGCGGCCGGTGGGCGAACCACTCGTTCGCGCCACCGACGAAGAGCAGGACGATCACCGTGATGCCCGCCGCGCCCCACAGGAAGGGGATCAGCGCGGCGAACCCGCCGAGGACCCCGAGACCGGCGCAGACCGCAGCCATCACGACGAGGGTGATCCGAGCCCAGTTCTGACGCTTCAGGACGAAGATCGCCACCACCGCCGCCAGCGCGCTGATCAGGGCGAGCACCACGCAGAGCGCGATCACGAAGCCCTGCGCCGACTCGAGATCGCGGACGTCGCCCGGAGTCAGGTCGAACTCCGCCGGGTCGTCCATCAGCAGGTCGATGATCCCGGCGAACAGGACCGTGCCGAGCAGCCACAGCAGCGCGGACGCCCCGGAGGTCAGGATCGTGATCCACGCGGCGGCGGAGACCGTCGCCGGACGTCGGTCCGGGTCGGCCGGCAGCGGATACGCAGCCTGCGGCAACCCGCCGTACGGGGTGCCGGGCGGCGGACCCTGGGGGGTGCCGTACGCCGGGTTCTGGCCGTACGGAGGACTCGGCTGCTGCGGCGCGCCGTAAGGCGGGCTCGGCGGCTGCGGAGCGCCGTATGGAGGGTGCTGCGGCTGCGAGGGCTGCGGCGTGCCGTAGGGGCTCTGAGCGGAAGGCGCGTCCGGCGCGGGCGCGGAGTCGGGACGGTCGGGTGGTTCCTGGCCGGGTGTCGGTTCGGACATGGCGGCGATCCTAACGAGGCGGTCGGACGGTCGAGGAGTCCGTACGCCGGTGCGCGGCGAGGTCGGTCACGTTCGCCGGCGGGGCGCTTCGCGGCTCCGGCTCGGGGTCCGCGTCCTCGGGGAGGTCCAGCTCGTCGGCGGAGTCCGGGAAGTAGCCGAGGTAGGCCATCGCCGACTCGTGCAGCAGCGAGTTCGTCGCGAGGGCGTTGCCGTGCCACGGTCCCGATCGTCCGTTCAGCGCCGTGAACGTGCCGCCGGCCTCGCGCACGATCACGTCGAGCGCCGCCATGTCCCACAGGGCGAGCTCGGGCTCGGCGGCGATGTCCACCGCACCCTCGGCCAGCAGCATGTACGACCAGAAGTCGCCGTACCCGCGGGTGCGCCAGCAGTGCCGCGACAGCGCCAGGAACCCGTCGAGCTTGCCGATCGCCTCCCAGCCGCCGAGCGAGGCGTAGGAGAACGACGCGTCCTCGACCCGGTCGACCGCCGACGTGCGGATCCGGCGCGCCGACATCAGGGACTTCCCGGTGTAGGCGCCGGCATCCTTCGACGCCCACCAGCGGCGTCCGAGCGCGGGCGCCGAGACGCACGAGGCGACCACCTCGTCGTCGATCGCGAGCGCGATCAGCGTCGCCCACACGGGGACGCCGCGGACGTAGTTGGACGTGCCGTCGATCGGGTCGATGATCCACCGGCGCGACGCGTCCTCGACCGTCCCGACCTCCTCGCCCGACTCCTCGCCGATCACCGTGTCGCGGGTCCGTGCGCGGCGCAGGGTGCCGCGGATCGCCTGCTCCACGGCCCGGTCCGCCTCCGTCACCCAGGTCGCATCCGGCTTCGTCGCGATCTGCAGGTCGGCGGACTGGAACTTCTCCATCGAGATCGCGTCGGCGTTGTCGGCGAGCACGTGGCAGAGTCTCAGGTCGTCGTGGTGGGAGTGCGCCATGACGCCACCCTAGAGCCTCGCGACCCTAGGATGGACCACGACGGCTGCTCGGACCCGCGGCCGCGGGAGGCAACGTGTTCGACCAGATCGGCGGACTGCCGCTCCACCCCCTCGTGATCCACGTCGTCGTGGTCGGGGTGCCGCTCGTGGCGCTGCTCTCGGTGGGATTCCTCGTGCCCCGTTGGCGGTGGGTCCTGCGCTGGCCGCTGGCGGTCGGAGCGGTCCTGACCGCGGTCTCGGGCTTCGTCGCGGTTCGCGCGGGGCACGCGCTCGCCGACGACCTCGATGCCGGAGGCGAGATCGGCGCCGCGATCGACGAGCACGAGCAGTGGGGGACGCGTCTGCTGGTCGCGCTGATCGTGCTCGCCGTGCTCGCCGTGGCGACGGCCGTGGAGGCGTCACGGTCGAGCGGGAGCGCGGTGCACGTCCTGGCCGTCCTGACGATGGTGGTGGCGCTCACCTCGGCGTGGCTCGCGTTCGAGACCGGCGACCGTGGAGCGCGTGCGGTCTGGTGCGGTCAGTCGGTCGCCGCAGGTGACGCCGACAGCCTCGAGGACTGCCTCCGCTGATCGACAGTCTGCGCAGCGACAGCCTGCGCAGCGACAGTCTGCGTAGCGACAGTCTGCGCAGGGACAGTCTGCGTAGCCGGCTGGGCAGACCCGCACCTGGCCCTGACGGTTTCCCCAGCCAGGTGCAGGGTGTCCCAGCCAGGTGGTCGCGTCTACGCACTCCCGCGCGTACGCCCTCCACCCGGCGCTGTCCGCCGCGCGGCTACTCGCCCTCCCGGCTCGCGAGGAGCCGCCGGAACGAGTCCACCCGTGCGGCGTCCACCCGTCCGTCGGCGACCGCCGCGTCGAGCGCGCACTCCGGGTCCGACGCGGTGTGCTGGCAGCCGCGCGGACAGTCGACGGCGACCTCCTTGAGGTCGCCGAAGGCGGCCAGCAGCCCGTCCGCGCTCACGTGCGCCAGGCCGAAGCTGCGGATCCCCGGCGTGTCGACGATCCATCCCCCGAACGGCAGGGCGAGCACGCGTGCTGCCGTCGAGGTGTGCCGTCCGCGGCCGGTGACCTCGTTGACGTGCCCGGTCGTGAGCTCGGCGTCCGGCACGAGCGCGTTGACCAGCGTCGACTTGCCGACGCCCGAGTGGCCGACGAGCACGCTCGTACGACCGCGGAGCCGCTCACGCAGCATCGCCAGGTCTCCGCCCCGCTCGGTGACGACCACGTCGACGTGGAGCGGCGCGAGCTGCTCCGCGAGCGGCGCGGGGTCGGCCAGGTCGGCTTTCGTGAGGCAGACCAGCGGCGTCATGCCCGCGTCGTAGGCGGCCACGAGACACCGGTCGACCAGACGCGGACGCGGGGGAGGATCGGCCAGCGCGGTGACGACGACGAGCTGGTCGGCGTTCGCGACGACCACGCGCTCGTGCGTCTCGTCGTCGTCCGCGGTCCGGCGCAGCACCGTGCTGCGCTCCTCGACGTCGACGATCCTGGCCAGCGTGTCCGGTCGTCCGGAGGTGTCGCCGACGACCCGGACGCGGTCTCCCACGACCACGCCCTTGCGACCGAGCGGGCGCGACTTCATCGCCGTGACCCGGCGGTCGTCGTCACCGACGAGCAGGGTGTAGCGCCCTCGGTCGATCCCGACGACCCAGGCGTCCTCCGCGTCGGCGTGGCGAGGCCGGTCCTTCGTACGGGGGCGGGTCCGTCGACGGGGTCGGTCGAACTGCTGGTGCAGCCGCTCCTCGTCGTACCCGCCGGTCACGATGCGAACCGCTCCCAGTCGTCGGCGAACCCGGGGTAGGTCTTCGCCGTGGTCTCGACGTCGTGCACCCGGGTGCCCTTCGCTGCCAGGCCCAGCACGGCCGCCGCATGGGCCATCCGGTGGTCGGCGTAGGTCTCCAGGTCCGCGGACCGCAGCGGCCCGGGCACGATCGTCAGACCGTCGTCGTGCTCGTCGACCGTGCAGCCGACCCGACGCAGCTCGGTCGCCAGCGCGGCGATCCGGTCGGTCTCGTGGCCGCGCAGGTGCCCGATGCCGCGCAGGCGCGAGGGGCCGTCGGCGAGTGCGGCGACCGCGGCGACCACCGGCGTCAGCTCACCGACGTCGCCGAGGTCGAGGTCGACACCGCGGGGGACCCCGGTCGCGGTGACCACGAGGTCGTCGCCGTCGCGCTCGACCGCCGCACCGAACGACACCGCGATCGACCGCCAGCGGTCGCCCGCCTGGGTCGTACGGGTGGGCCAGTGCCGCACCCGCAGGCGGCCACCGGTGACCAGAACCCCGCCCAGGAACGCCCCGGCATTGGAGAGGTCGGGCTCGATCTCGGCGTCGAGGGCGCGGACGGCACCCGGCCGGACGATCCAGCGGGCAGGCTCGGGCTCCTCGACCTCGACCCCGCGACGCCGCAGCTCGTCCAGCGTCATCGCGACGTGCGGCAGCGAGGGCATCCGCTCGCCTGCGTGCCGCAGGTCCAGGCCGTCGGCGAAGCGGGGCGCGACCAGGAGCAGCGCGGACACGAACTGGCTGGACTCCGACGCGTCGATCGTCAGCGGACCGCCCGCGACCGTGCCGGTCCCGTGCACCGCGAACGGCAGCCGGTCTCCCTGCGGGGTGTCGAGTGCGACACCGAGACCGCGCAGGGCGTCGAGGGTCCCGCCCATCGGGCGCTCCCGCGCCCGCGGGTCACCGTCGAGCGTGGTGGTGGCGTCGAACAGCGCGGCGACGGCCGGGACGAAGCGCATGACCGTCCCAGCCAGCCCGCAGTCGATCGTGACCGCCCCGAGCGGCTGTCCGAGCGGTGCCGGGGTCACCGTCCAGTGCTCGGCGTCCCTGACGATCCCGGCGCCGAGCGCCGCGAGCGCGTCGGCCATCAGGTCCGCGTCGCGCGAGACCAGCGGGCGGTGGAGCCGGGACGGTCCGTCGGCGAGCGCGGCGAGGACGAGCGCGCGGTTCGTCTGCGACTTCGAGCCCGGCAGGGACACCGCGGCGTCGAGGGGCTCGGGACGGTACGGGGCGGACCACAGCTGCGTCGACATCGCGAAGAAGCCTAGCCGAGCCGATCGGCGCCTCAGCGCCGTCGGCGCTTCACTTCCCAGCGCACGTGGTTGGCGGTGTCGTGCAGCGACTCCTGGACGGACTCGCCGGCGTCGACGACCTTGTCCTTCGCTCGGGCCGGGAGGATCTTCTTCTTCGGGTCCGGGTCGAGCAGCGACATGAGCAGTCCACCGAGCATCGACAGGTTCTTGACGAAGTGCACCTGCTGGTTGCCGCGCACCGTCGGGTCGGACTCCTCCCAGTAGCGGTGACCGGCGAGCGTGGTCGGTACCAGCGAGGAGGCGAGGACCAGCGCCGACAGCCGTGGCATCCGCCCGGTGCCGAGCATCACGCCGAAGGCGACGTCGACGGCGCCGTTCACGCGGACCAGCGTCGGCCCGTCGATCGGGACGGGAGCGTCGGGTGCGACGCTGCCGACCAGCGACTCGATCCGGTCGGTGACGGGCTTGGCGCGAGCGGCGACGGCCTCGGTGTTGCGCAGGGCGTTGAGCCCTCCGTACACGAACATCGAGGCGAGGAGGGGGCGAGCGACGGCTCGGAGCAGGGTCATGGTTCCTTCCTACCGCCGATCGGGGTCACGGGCACGCGACGGCGGGTACGGGTCGGTGGTGTCGGCGGACGACGACGGTGGCGGCTCAGTCGGCCAGGTCGGTGAGGGCGACGCCGGGGTCGGCGAGCCGCTCGGGTGGGACCCGCGTGCCGATCAGCGGCTTGAGCGGCTCGACCCCGTCGTCCCACTGGTTGACGTGCATCGCTGCCCGGACGACGCCGTCGACCAGCCAGAACGCGACGTACGCGAGCTCGGACACGTCGCCGCGCAGGACGACCTCGGCGGAGGTGGCGTCCTCGAGGTGGCCGACGTACTCCATCCCGAGGTCGTACTGGTCGGTGAAGAAGTACGGCAGCCGGTCGAAGCTCACGTCCTGGTCCAGCATCGAGCGTGCCGCCGCGGGACCGGTGTTCTGGGCGTTCGCCCAGTGCTCCACGCGGACCCGGCCCTCGAGGACCGGGTGGTCGACCGCCGCGACGTCGCCTGCTGCGAAGATCGTCGGGTCGGAGGTACGCAGCGCTGCGTCGACGTCGACCGCGCCGTCGCCGGCGAGTCCCGCGGCGATGGCCCAGTCGACCTGCGGGTCGGCGCCGATCCCGACGACCACGCAGGCCGCCGCGATCTCGTCGCCGTCGGCCGTGCGGACTGCGGTGACGACGCCGTCGGTGCCGGTGATGCGGTCGACCTCGGTCCCGAGGCGGAGATCTACGCCGTGTGCGCGGTGCAGGTCGGCGAAGAGGGCCCCGACCGTGGGTCCCATCACACGCAGCAGCGGCTGCTCGGCCGGCTCGATCACCGTGACGTCGCAGCCGGCCGCGCGGGCAGCGGCGGCGACCTCCAGGCCGATCCACCCTGCGCCGACCACGACCACCGGGCGCTTCGTGGTGAGGGCGGCGCGGATCGCCGCGGCATCCTCCCGGTCCCGCAGCGTGTGCACCCCGTCCAGGTCGGCACCGGGGACGTCGAGCCTCCGAGCACGCGACCCGGTTGCGACGAGCAGCCGGTCGTACGACACGGCGGTGCCGTCGGCGAGCGTCACGGTGCGGGCCACCGGGTCCAGCGCCGTGACGAGGGCGCCGGTGCGCAGGTCGACGTCGTGCTCGTCCCACCAGTCCAGCGGGAGCACGGTCGCGCTGGCGAGGTCCTTCTCGCCGAGCATGAAGCCCTTCGACAGCACCGGGCGCTCGTACGGCAGGTGGTGCTCGGCCGCGAGCACCACCACGGTGCCGTCGAAGCCTTCCTCGCGCAGCGTCTCGGCGGCTCGGGCAGCGGCCAGACCGCCCCCGGCGATGACGTAGGTCGTGTTCGCGCTCATGCTCCGACCGTAGGGGGCGCAGGCTGCGCCGTCAGGTGGGCGACCCCGTCAGGAGGGGGAACGTGGCCCGTCGAGGAGGAACGTGAAGCGTTGCGGCTGGTTGAGCCGGTCCTGAGGGACGAACAGGCTGGAGATCAGCGTGCCGCGCAGCTGGACCGGCAGGCCCGGGATGTCGAGGACGGCGAGCGAGGCGTCGAGCGTCTGCGAGGGCCGCGCGTCCGACCGGATCTGCTGCTCGCCCGTGTCGTCCGCGTCGATGCGCCACCGCTGCTCGGGAGCCGACGTGCAGGGGCGCAGGGCGGTGGCCCTCAGCAGCCCCTCCCAGGTGAGGCAGAGGCCGGCGGCGGGACCGTCGATCGGGCGCAGCGTCGAGGCGTTGACGTCGCGCGGGTCGACGCGCCACCGGGTCGCCTCCGCGCAACCCTCCTCCGGGTGCGTGAACCCGACGACCGGTGTCTGTCCGACCTCGAACACCTCCAGGCAGACGGTGCTCGAGGTGAGGTACGGCCGGACCTGCAGCACGCCGTGCGTGTTCGGGAGGTCGACCGGGCCGTACAGACCCGGGTCGGACTCGCCGCCGGGGCCGACGGCGACGATCTCGTAGAGCACGCGCGCCCCGTTCGGGGCGTCGCGGTCGACGAACGACGGGGACGTGAGAAGATCGTCCCCGGAGACCAGCGTCCCGGTGACCTCGGCGGCGACGGCGAACCGACCGCCGAGCGCGGTGCCCTGCTCGGCGCGGTACACGCGGTAGCCGTCCGCGCCGTCGACGGCCTTCCACGCGAGCTCGGGGCCGTCGGGTCCGAGGCTGAACGTGATGTCCTCCGGGGCGCTCAGCCGGGGGTACGGGATGTCCACCGGGCGTGAGAGGCCGGGATCCGACGTCCCCCCGGGCCCGACGGCGACGATGCCGTAGACCACGCGTGCTCCCGCGGGCGCGGACCCGTCGAGGAAGACCGTCGCCTTGATCGGGTCGTCGCCGGACACGAGCTCGCCGAGCTCACCCGGCTCGCCCTGGCCCGTGGAGCGGTACACGCGGTAGCCGTCGGCGCCGTCGACCGGCCTCCAGGTGATGGCAGGCCCCTCCGGACCGAGCTCGACCGTGATCCCGCCCGGGGCGGTCGGGGGCGCGGGCGGCGGTGTCGTCGGTGGGCTCGTCGGTTCGGTGGTCGGCTCGGACGTCGGTGGGCTCGTCGGTTCGGTGGTGGGCTCGGACGTCGGTGGGGAGGTCGGTTCGGTGGTGGGCTCGCTGGTGGGTGGGGAGGTCGGCTCGGTGGTGGGTTCGGACGTCGGTGGGGACGTCGGCTCGGTGGTGGGCTCGCTGGTGGGTGGGGAGGTCGGCTCGGTGGTGGGTTCGGACGTCGGTGGCGACGTCGGCGGGCTGGTCGGGGGAGTCGTCGGCCGGGACGGGATCTCCACGGGACCGAAGACGCCCGGGTCCGAGTCGCCTCCTGCACCGACGGCCACGACCTCGTACACCACGACGGACCCGTACGGTGCGTCGCGATCGGTGAAGGCCGTCGACGTGATCGGCCGGCGCCCGGAGATCAGCGTCCCGCGTGCCGGTGCCGCAGCGGCTAAGCGACCGCCGGTCGCGGTCCCCTGGGTCTGCCGGAAGACGCGGTACCCGTCTGCTCCGGCGACCGCATCCCACGCGAGCTGGGGGCCGTCCGGTCCGATGGAGAACGTGAAGCCACCGGGTGTCCCCGGCGCCCCGCCGTTGTCGCCTCCGCCGTTGTCGCCTCCGCCGTCTTCTCCGCCGCCGTTGTCACCTCCGCCGTTGTCGCCCCCGTCGTTGTCGCCTCCGCCGTTGTCTCCGCCGCCGTTGTCGCCGCCGCCGTTGTCTCCGCCGCCTGCGTCGTCGTCACCACCGGGAGACGTGCCGGTGTCGTCCCCGGCCCCGGTGTCGCCGGGCGCGGGGGCCGCCGGCGGGACCGCGGCCGGGGGCAGCGCAGCGGGGAGCGCGGCCGGACCGTCGGCGGGCCCGTCGTCGAGTCCGTCGTCCGGCCCGTCGCCCGGGCCGCCGGAGCCGGGCCGATCGAGCTCCCCGCCCGGGGTGAGCGGCGAGATCGCGATGTCCGAGCTCGGCGTGCTCTCCGAGTCGTTGACGAGGTTGGTCAGGACGAGCGCGCCGGCGATCCCCGCGCCGACGATGCCGACGGTGACCCCGGCAGCCGTGAGGGCCGGCCCCGGCCCGCTCGCGACGAGGTCGCGGAACCGGTTGCCCGCCTGGCTGAACCAGCCGCCGACCCCCGCGGAGCCCGCCGCAGCGACCTTGCCGGCTTCGGCGGCGTAGCCCAGGGCCGCGGCGCCGAGCAGTGCCGGGAGCAGCAGGCCCTTGAGGTTGGAGTTGACCTCGAGCAGCTCCAGGTAGACCGCTGTGCAGCGCGAGCATCCGTCGAGGTGCTCGCGGACCTTGCCGGCGTCACGCTTGCCGAGGCCGTCGCGCACGTACGCGCCGAGGTGCTCGGTCGTCCAGCGGCAGCCGTCGGCGGCGGTGTCGGACAGGTGGTTCTGGAGGTAGGCCTGGCGCAGGCCCTCGCGGGCGCGGTAGGCGAGGGCGGACACGCCGTTCGGTGTCATCCCCAGGAGCGGGGCGACGTCGGCGGGCTTCTGGCCCTCGACGTCGAGGTGCCACAGGACGAGCTGCCACCGCTCGGGCAGGGACGTGAACGCCGCGGCGGCGGCGGAGTTCTCGAAGTCGCTGACCGCGGTGTCGTCGAACTCGACCCCGCCGCCCAGCTCCTCGGGGATGTCGGTCGCCGTCTCGCGCTGGGTCGTGCGGATCCGGTCGACGTGCAGCCGTCGGATGGCGGTGAGCAGGTACGCACGGAAGGCGAGGTCGGGTCCGCCGCCGGCGCGCAGCTGGTCCAGGACCCGGATGAACGCCTCGGAGACGAGGTCGTCGACCTCCGTGCCCGAGGTGAGCTGTCGGGCCATCCGCTGCGCGGCCTCGCGGTGGCGCTCGAACAGCTCGCCGTACGCGTCGGTGTCGCCCGCGCGCACCGCCGAGATCAGCTCGGCGTCGCTCGGGACGGCAGGGTCGGTCTGAACGCTCATGTCGGGTCTACCGTACGCATTCGCGGGGGCCGCCGAGAACTCCTGAGAAAAATCCACGAAAGTCGCGTCACGTTTCGTCACGCGCCACGTCTCTGGAGCATGACGCACATCGAGGACCCCCTCCACCGACCCGACCGACGCCAGGCGAGCCCGGCCTCGGACGGGTCCGAGGGGCTGTTCGGCGTGCCGATCCGTCGCCTGGACGCGCTGGGGGAGACCCTCGCGTCCGGCGGCGACCTGGCGGGGGTTGCGGTCGAGCTCGGGGCGACCGCAGCCACCGACGGCATCGGGTGGAGCGAGCTGCTGCGCGACGTCGAGGACGTGTGTCGTGGCGTCTCGGGCTCGCTCCCACCGTACGAGCTCGTCCGCGAGATGAGCATCGCCTGGACCGAGGCGGTCCTCCAGCACGCACACACGCTGTCGTGCGAGGACCCGCTCACCGGTCTCGCGACCCCGGCGCACCTGCGGACGCGCCTCGACGAGGCGTACCGGGTCGCCGAGCGCGAGGGGTACGACGCCGGCAGCCGCTGGGTGTTCGTGGTCGCCGAGCTGCCCGCCGGGGGCGGGCCGGAGGCCGGGCTGCTCCGCTCGCTGTCGATGCTGGCGCTGTCGGAGACGATGCGCACCTGCTTCGACGCGGACGAGACGATCGCGCGCGTAGGGGAGCGCCGCGCCGTCACGCTCGTCGAGCGCGAGTCCGGCACGGACCGCTTCGGCGCGCTGAAGGACCTGCTCGACGCGGCCGTCGACCTGCCGCAGGTGCGGCTGTGGGTCGAAGGGCTGCCGAGGGGCTCGGAGTCGGCCAGCCGGCTGCTCGACGAGCTCAGCAGGTAGTCGGGGGCACCGGTGTCCGCTCGATCTCGGGACGGGCGGACACCGGCCCCGGCGACGATGTCGGCGCCTTGTGACACGCTGAACCCATGTGCGGCCGCTACGCCACCACCCGATCCCGCGCCGACCTGACCGCCGAGTTCGAGGCCGAGCCGGCCGACGACCTCGGTGACGTCCGCGCTGACTACAACGTCGCGCCGACGAAGGTCGTGCCGCTGGTCCTGGAGCGTCGTGCGAGCGAGGGCGACGGGGTGCATCGCCTGGTCAAGGGGGTGAAGTGGGGCCTCGTCCCGAGCTGGGCGAAGGATCCGGCCATCGGCAACCGCATGATCAACGCACGGGCCGAGACCCTGGCCGAGAAGCCGTCGTTCCGCTCGGCGTTCGCGAAGAGGCGTGCGATCGTCCCCGCCGACGGATTCTACGAGTGGTACGCCGGGGACGAGCGCGATGCCAAGGGCAAGCCCGTCAAGCAGCCGTACTTCATCCACCACCCCGACGGCTCGACGCTCGCCATGGCCGGGTTGTACGAGATCTGGCGTGACAAGACCCGCGACGAGGGCGACGACGCGGCGTGGTTGTGGACCTTCACCGTGATCACGACGAGCGCCGCCGACGACCTCGGCCGGATCCACGACCGGGCGCCGATGCTCGTGCCGCGTGACGCGTGGGCCTCCTGGCTCGACCCCGCCAACGACGACAAGGAGGCGTTGTCGTCGCTGCTCGTGCCCGCCGCTCCCGGGGTGCTGGAGGCGTATCCGGTCTCGCGCTCGGTCAACAACGTGCGCAACAACGGCCCGGAGCTCATGGACCCGCTCCCCCTCGACGCGCAGGCGTCCGCGGGCGAGTCGCGCTCGTCCGACGACGCCTGATGGTCACGCTCGCGGAGGCGACCTACGACACCCCGCACGGCCCCGGTCGGATCGTGCAGCGACGGTCGTCGCGACCCTGGGCCTGCCTGGTGCTCACCCATGGTGCCGGAGGTGGCATCGACAGCCCCGACCTCGCACTGCTCACGGCGCGGCTGCCGCGGCTCGGCGTCAGCGTGGTCCGGGTGGAGATGCCGTGGCGCACGGCAGGCAAGCGGATCGCGTCCGCGCCGCGGATCCTCGACGAGTGCTTCGTCTCGCTGGTCGACCACCTGCGCCCGAGGAGCCCGATGGTGGTCGGTGGGCGCAGCGCGGGCGCCCGCGTGGCGTGCCGGACCGGGCGCTCGCTCGGCGCGGTCGCGGTCGTGGCGCTCGCCTTCCCGCTGCACCCGCCCGGGAAGCCCGAGCGGTCGCGGGCCGACGAGCTCGCGGGGTCCGGCCTCCCGACCCACGTCGTGCAAGGTGGGCGCGACCCGTTCGGACGTCCGGAGGAGTTCCGGGTCGGCACGTCCTTCACGGTCCTGCCGGACGCCGACCACAGCCTGCGGGTGCCGAAGCGGGCGGCGCTCGACCAGGCGGCAGCCGATGAGCTGCTGATCGCCGGGGTCGTCGGGTTCCTCCGGACGAAGGTCCCGGCACGCGCGGGCTGAGCGGACCGCAGCTGACACGGCGGCCGCGCTCCAGCGCGGTCGGACCGCCGGCCCGCGGGAATGGCGGCGACGCGGTCGACGTTGTGCGGGATGTCCCACCGACGCAGGAGGTGTCCGTGCAGCAGGTTCTGACCAGGCCCACCCAGCAGATCGTCCCGCTGGCGTCGGCGGCGACCCTGGACGGGGCGGCGAGGGTAGGCTGGAGTGCGATGACCGATTCCAGCGAGCAGGCAACGACGCCCTCCGGCGAGGCCGAGACGGTCCGGGTCGGCGAGGAGGAGACCGCTGCGGAGCGGACCGCGCGCTTCGAGCGCGACGCCCTCCCGTACCTCGACCAGCTGTACTCCGCCGCGCTGCGAATGACCCGCAGCCCGCACGACGCCGAGGACCTGGTGCAGGAGACCTTCGCGAAGGCGTACCAGGCGTTCCACCAGTTCCGGCCGGGGACCAACCTCAAGGCCTGGCTGTACCGGATCCTGACGAACACCTACATCAACTCCTACCGCAAGAAGCAGCGCCAGCCCGCGCAGCAGATGACGGAGGAGATCGAGGACTGGCAGCTCGCCCAGGCGGCGGCGCACACCTCGAGCGGCCTGAAGTCCGCGGAGATGGAGGCACTCGAACACCTCCCGGACAGCGACGTCAAGGAAGCGCTGCAGAAGCTCCCGGAAGACTTCCGGTACGCCGTGTACCTCGCCGACGTCGAGGGGTTCCCCTACAAGGAGATCGCCGAGATCATGGACACCCCGATCGGGACCGTGATGTCGCGGCTGCACCGCGGGCGCCGGCAGCTGCGTGAGCTGCTCACCGACTACGCTCGCGAACGCGGCATGACAGCGGCAGGTGAGAAGGCATGACTGACGAGACGGCGCCCCCGAGCGACTGCCAGCAGGCGCTGGAGAACCTCTACCTCTTCCTCGACCACGAGCTGCCGGAGCGCAGCTGGGACGACATCCACGCCCACATCGCCGACTGCGCGCCGTGCCTGACCGCCTTCGACGTCGAGCGGATCGTCAAGGAGCTCGTCGCCCGGTCGTGCCGGGAGAAGGCGCCCGACGTCCTGCGGGCGAAGGTCGTCACCTCGATCAGGACCTCCATCGTGGTCCGGACGACCGATCCCGGCACCGACGCGTGAGCGGGCTGGAGCCCGGGCTCGCCGCGACCGAGGAGCACGTGGTGGGCGACGCCGACACGGCCGTCGCGCTCGGCAGCGGATCGCTGCCGGTGCTGGCGACGCCCCGTGTGCTGGCCTGGTGCGAGCGGGCCACCTGCGCGGCGATCGACAGCCGGCTGCCGGACGGCTCGACCTCGGTGGGGACCCGCGTCCGTCTGGACCACCTCGCGGCCAGCGCGGTCGACGCGCGGGTCGCGGTGACCGCGACCGTCCGGTCCGTGGACGGACGGCTCGTGACCTTCGAGGTGGTCGCTGTCGACGCCGGTGGCACGCTGCTCGCCCAAGGCGAGGTACGGCGGGTCGTGGTGGACGTGGACCGGTTCCTCGCGCGGGTGCCGGCATGACCCTGGCATCCGAGCACGGGACCTCGCGCCCGCAGGACGGCGACGATCGCTCGGTCGTGGTGCGCCCCGCTGAGACCTCGGAGCTCGACCGGGCGGGCCAGGTCGTGGTCGATGCGTACGACACCGCCGGCTACCTCACGCTGGCCGACGGCACGACCGACGAGTACTACGCCGGGCTCCTGCGGGATGCGCCTGCGCGGGCCCGGACGTCGGAGGTGCTGGTCGCGGTGATCGGGTCCGAGGTCGTCGGCTCGGTCACGTGGTGCGGCGCCGGATCGCCCATGCGCGAGCTCGCGACCCGGCCGGACCAGGGCGAGTTCCGGATGCTCGGCGTCGATCCGTCCGCCGGCGGACGTGGGGTCGCCTCGGCGATGGTCCGCTGGTGCCTCGAGCGTGCCGAGGCCGACGGGCTGGCCGAGGTCGTGATCAGCTCGCTGCCCGAGATGCTCCCCGCGCACGCGGTCTACCGCCGTTTCGGTTTCGACCGACGTCCCGACCTGGACTGGTCGCCCATCGACGGGGTCGACCTCGTCGGGTTCTCCCGCGCGATCTGAGCCGCACGGCGGCACGCCTCGTACGCGCGAAAGACGAAGGCCCCGTACCGAGCCGGTACGGGGCCTGTGCGTCGATCACGACGTCACGCGTTGGGGCGCTTGCCGTGGTTCGCGTTCTTCTTGCGACGCGCGCGGCGCTTGCGGCCGGTCTTGCCCATGTGTCCTCCTCAGGCTTGCTGCGCCATCCATGGTCTCATGCCGGGCCAACGGACCCGGACGCGGTCAGACGCCCGTCGTGCTCCGCGGGTACTGCGCGTTCACGTCGGTCATCACGTTGACGAGGTACGGGACGCCGGAGGCGAAGGCGCGGTCGAGCGCAGGGCCGATCTCGCGCGGGTCCGTCACGGCCTCGCCGCCGCCGCCGAGCGCGGTCACGACCTGGTCGTAGCGGGTCTGTGGCGCGAGATCGGCCGCGACGTCGTAGCCGTAGAGGAACTGCATCGGGGACTTCTCCAGGCCCCAGGCGGAGTTGTTGCCCACGACCATCACGACGGGCAGGTCGTGACGGACGAGCGTGTCGACGTCGATCAGCGACATCCCGGCGGCACCGTCGCCGAGCAGCAGCACGACCTGGCTGTCCGGCCGGGCGATCCGGGCCGCCATCGCGGCGCCCAGCCCGGCGCCGAGGCACCCGTACGGGCCGGGGTCGAGCCAGCCGCCGGGACGCTTCGGCTCGACGTACTTGCCGGCGAACGAGACGAAGTCGCCGCCGTCGCCGATCACGACCGCGTCGTCGGCGAGCCGCGGGAGGAGCTCGCCGTAGATCCGCGCCGGGTGGATCGGGTCCGCCTCCGCCGTCAGGAGGGTCGCGTCGGCCTGCGCGGCCGCGGCGACGCGCTCCTGCAGGTCGGTCAGCCAGGCCGCCCACGAGGGTTTCGTGCCGGACTGGGCGAGGAGCCGCTCGAGCAGCCCGTCCAGCGTCGTCGTCAGGTCGCCGGCGACGCTGGCCGCCAGCGCTGCATGACCCGAGACCTGCGCGGGGGAGTCCGCGACATGGACGACCTTCGCGGGATCGGCGCCGTCCTTGCCGCCGAACACGCCGTACCCGAGCCGGAAGTCCAGCGGTGCACCGACGACCACGACGAGATCGGCGTTCTTGAACGCGTGCGAGCGGGCCTTCGTGACGAGCTGGGGATGTCCGCCGGGGACCACACCGCGGCCCATGCCGTTGGACAGGACCGGGATCCCGGACTCCTCCACGAAGCGGAGCGCGGCATCCTCGGCGTGGTCGGCCCAGACGTCGGTGCCGAGCACGAGCACAGGGCGCTCGGAGGCGTGCAGAAGGCGTGCCGTCCGCTCGATCGCGTCGGCGTCGGGCTCGATCCGGGTCGCCTCGCCGGTCGAGGTCGAGGTGACCGTGGTGCGCGAGAACAGCTGGTCCATCGGGACGTCGAGGAAGGTCGGGCCCCGGTGCGACGAGCGTGCGAGCGTGAAGGCCCGGTCGGTCATCGGCGCGATGTCGTCGACGGCGTGGGCGGTGGCGGCCCACTTGGAGACCGTCTCGACGATCGGCGGGTGATCGAGCTCCTGGAGGCTGCCGGTGCCCCACCGGTTCGCCGGGGCACGCCCGCCGACCACCACGAGCGGCGAGCCGGCGAAGTGGGCCTGAGCGATCGGGCTGACGCCGTTCGTCACCCCGGGGCCGGCCGTGAGCACGGCGAGCCCGGGGTCGCGGGTCAGCTTGCCGGTCGCCTCCGCGGCGAAGACCGCGGACGGCTCGTGCCGGACGTCGACGATCCGCATCGGCGGGTCCGCCTTCACCGCACCGTCGTACATCGGGAACACGTGGGCGCCGGACAGGGTGAACATGGTCGTGACGCCGTGGGCACGGGCGACGTCGACCGCGTGGTCGCCGCCGTGGCCCTCGCGGCCCTCGGCGGGCGCGTCGGCGGGGGTGTCGGAGGTCATGTGACCTACGTTACCGAGCGGTAAGAGCCGGGCGCACGGCCCGGTGGCCGATCAGTGTGTCGTCGTGAGCGTACGGCGACCGCTGGTGGACGCGAAGAGTCCCGGGTTCTCGGCCCGGATCTGGTCGATGACCACGAGCAGGAGGTCCGCTCGATCGGGCGCGGGGGTGGCGAACAGGCGCTCGTCCCCGGGCAGGTCGGAGCGGCCCTTCACGCCGAGCGCGAGCTGGACGTACAGCGCGCGCAGGAAGCGCGAGGTGTTCGCGGCGGCCGGCGTCGGCCACTCGCCCCCGGCCTGCCCACGCGTCCGTGGTCGCCGGGTCCCGGCCGCCAGCCGGGCGATCCAGGGCTCGACGACGTTCGAGCTGACCGCGTCGCGGTGCAGGATCGTCATGACGGCGAACGCGAGGCGGTCGTCCTCGCCGTGGCTGAGCACGTAGTGCGTGTCGGCGAGCAGACGGTCGGCGACGACGTCGAGCAGCACCGTCAGCTCGAGCTTGTCGAAGTGCTCGGAGCGGGCGAGCGCGGCGATCAGGTCGGCACCGTGCGCGACCGCGTGCGCCCAGCCGAGCTCCGGGATCCAGCCGCGCAGGTCCCGCTCGCGGACGAACCACGAGGTCACCTGGTCGCCCCACCCCATCACGGTCGCCGCCGGGAGCAGCTGGTGGGTGTTGTCGCGGAGCACGGTCTCGGTCAGCACCAGTGCGGTGTAGGAACGTCGCAGCACGCTCGCGTCCCCGTCGGAGCCCAGGCCGTTGCGCAGACCGGTGACCAGGCCGTTGCCGAATCCGCGCAGCAGCTCGTCGTACGTCCCGTTGCCGATCCAGCTGGTCAGCACCGGCACCGCGAGATCGTCCCGGACCGCCGGATCGGTGCTGGCGAGCATCTCGGTCAGCTCGAGGGTCAGATCGTTGAGCGATCGGTCCTCGGGAACGCGCATGCCGGCCTCGATGACGGACCGCCAGTACGACTCAGACACGGGCCCTATCGTTGCACGCTCGGTGTCGGCGGAGAGAGGGTACCCCGCGCCCTCGGGGCCCGCCGATACGCTGGGTCGGTGCCCTCCCTCGACGACGTCGCTCGCCACCAGACCGCACTGAGTCGCGAGGACGTCGAGTGGCTGCACCGGCTGGTCGCCGACTGGCAGATCCTCGCCGACCTGTCGTTCGCCGATCTCGTCCTCTGGCTCCCGGACTCGGAGGGCAAGGGATTCTGGTCCGGGGCGCAGATGAGGCCGACGACCGGCGTCACGGCTCACCTGGACGACCTGGTCGGCGACTTCGTGCCGAGCCACCGCCGTCCCGCGTTGGAGGCGGCCATGCGCGAGGGCCGGGTGATCCGCGAGGGCGACCCCGAGTGGCGCGAGGACATCCCGGTCCGCCTCGAGGCGATCCCGGTGCGCCGCGACGGCCGGGTGATCGCCGTGGTCGCGCGCAGCACGAACCTGCTGGGCGTGCGGACCCCGAGCCGCCTCGAGCTCGCGTACCTCCAGATCGCCGACGACCTGACGGGGATGATCAGCGAGGGCGCGTTCCCGATCCCGGGCGAGCAGTCCGACCTAAGCCACTCGCCGCGGGTCGGTGACGGGCTCATCCGGGTCGACGCCGCGGGCACGGTGATGTACGCGAGCCCGAACGGCGTGTCTGCCTTCCGTCGGCTCGGCGTGACCGCCGACCTCCAGGGAGCCGACCTGGTCGCGGCCACACGGGCGCTGGTCCCGGCGCCGCAGCGCCCAACCGACAGCGCGCTCTCGTCCGCCCTGACCGGACGGGTCGGCGCTGCTGCGGACCTGGAGAACGGCGACGCGTCGCTGAGCCTGCGGGCGATCCCGCTCCGGACGCACGGCCAGTCGTCCGGCGCGCTCGTGCTGCTGCGCGACGTCACCGAGCTGCGGGGGCGCGAGCGGGAGCTGATGAGCAAGGAGGCGACGATCCGGGAGATCCACCACCGGGTCAAGAACAACCTCCAGACCGTCCAGGCGCTGCTGCGCCTCCAGGCTCGGCGGATGGAGGACGGCGCCGGGCGCGAGGCGTTGGAGGAGGCCGTCCGCAGGATCGGGTCGATCGCGGTCGTGCACGACACCCTCAGCCAGGCCTTCGACGAGACGGTGGAGTTCGACGAGGTGGCGGACCGGTTGCGCCAGATGGTCGCGGAGGTCTCCTCGCCCGCCCGGCTGGTCACCACGGAGCGGGCCGGGTCGTTCGGCGAGCTGCGCGCGGAGGTCGCGACGCCGCTGGCGATGGTCCTCACCGAGCTGATCCAGAACGCCGCGGAGCATGCGTTCGGCGAGGAGGAGCGGGGCCACGTGCTGCTCCAGGTGGAGCGCCGCCCGGCGTACCTCCGTGTGGCCGTGGTCGACGACGGCGTCGGGCTCCCGGTCGGGTTCGAGCCGAGCTCCTCGAACAGCCTGGGACTGTCGATCGTGGCGACGCTGGTGGAGTCCGAGCTGGGCGGGTCCTTGGCCTTCGGCCCTCGGTCCCCGGCGACCGGCGGGGGCGGGACGCGGGTCGCGGTCGAGATCCCCCTGAGCGGTCGATGACGCGCCCGCACGGTCGGCGGCACCGGTCGTACGGACGGGCCCGTCCGTACGGACGACCGTTCCGGGCCCGGACACACAAAAGGTCCCGCACCTCCGGGGAGGGCGGGACCTGTGCGTCGTTCGGATCAGGCGGTGCGGATCCGGGCGCGGGCGGTGCGACGCTTGAGGGCGCGACGCTCGTCCTCGCTCAGGCCGCCCCACACACCGTGGTCCTGACCGGAGCCGAGGGCCCACTCGAGGCACTGGTCACGGACGTCGCAGCGACGGCAGACCAGCTTCGCCTCCTCGACCTGAGAGATCGCGGGCCCCGTGCTTCCGATCGGGAAGAACAGCTCCGGATCCTCATCGAGGCAGGCAGCGTGGTGACGCCAGTCCATGACGGAACTTCCTTTCCTGTGGGCGCCGTGGGGGTGACACGGCTCGGCAGCATTGTGAAGACTTTCACTAACGGGGGCGAGAACTCACGTTTCCGTTCTTGTGCAAGGGGGGAATCGTGGAACTCATCACCGTCTCGGGCGCCGTGATCGGGCGCCGCACAACGGCAATATGATCGTCGCAAGAAACGCGGGTTAACACAAGAGCAATACAGCCGAAGGAGCTTGTCTCGTGGGTCACACTTCCCGCGCACGTCCGACCCGCCTCACAGTAGCGGTGGTGGTGCTCGCCGTCGAGGCGTTGTCACTGCTCGTTTTCGCGGGATTCGACCTCGCAGCGGTGCGGCACGGCCAGGTCGTGCTGGCCGTGGGCACGACGATGTTCTTCGTCGGCTACGCAGGCCTCCAGCTCGCGACGGGGTGGGCGCTGTGGACGCTGCGGTCGTGGGGGCGTGCCCCAGCAGTCTTCACCCAGCTGGTGCAGCTCGGCCTGGCCTGGGGGTTGCGCGAGACCGCGCCGCCGTTGAGCGGGCTGCTGACGATCGCGGCGGCGGTGGTGCTGTTCGGAGTCCTGTCGGCGCCCAGCCGCCGCGCGCTCGCCGACGCCGGCACCCCGGAGGCGCCGTCGCACGGGTGAGACGCGCGTCTCTGTTCCACCGACGCGGTCCGACCCGTCAGAGCGGTGTGGTTCAATAGTGGCGGGGTAACCCCCCGTCTTCGCGCTCCCGCGATCCGACCGGTCGCGTGCGGAGCCTTCATCCCTTTCCTTCGCGGTGCCAGGACTCTGCTTCCGTCTCGACGTGAGACGGTGGGCCCGGCCCCGTTCTTCGTCTCCCTTGTGAGGTTTGTCGTGGTTGCCGAGTTTGTCGACCGTATGGTGGGTTCGCCGAAGTTCGCCGGGGATCCGGTCTTCGACGTACACCGGGGCGGGAAGATGGCGATCTCGAGCACCGTAGCCCTGCGCGACGCCGACGATCTCTCGCTCTCGTACACCCCGGGTGTCGCCCGCGTGTGCGAGGCGATCGCTGAGGATCCGGCCGTCGCCGACGACTACACCTGGGTCCCGAACACCGTTGCGGTCGTGACCGACGGGTCGGCCGTCCTCGGGCTCGGCGACATCGGCCCGAAGGCCTCGCTGCCGGTGATGGAGGGCAAGGCCGTCCTGTTCAAGCAGTTCGGTGGTGTCGACGCGATCCCGCTGGCACTGGACGTGCGCGACGTCGACGCGTTCGTCGACACCGTTGCTCGGATGGCGCCCAGCTTCGGGGGGATCAACCTCGAGGACATCGCCGCACCGCGGTGCTTCGAGATCGAGGCGGCACTCCAGGCTCGCGTGGACATCCCGGTCTTCCACGACGACCAGCACGGCACCGCGATCGTGACGTTGGCCGCCCTCTTCAATGCACTCCGACTGACCGGTCGCCGCGAGGAGGACACCTCCGTCGTGATCTCCGGCGCCGGTGCCGCGGGCGTCGCGATCGCACGGATCCTGCTCGCGAGCGGTGTCCGGCGGATCGCCCTGGTCGACCGCAAGGGCGTGATCCATCCCGGACGCGACGACCTGACGCCGATCAAGGCTGAGATGGCCTACGAGACCAGCGAGTGGGGCCGGCGCGGGTCGCTGGCCGACGCGCTCGAGGGCGCCGACGTGTTCATCGGGGTGTCGGGCGGTTCCGTGCCGGAGTCCGCGATCGAGCGGATGGCCGACGACGCGATCGTGTTCGCTCTGGCGAACCCGACGCCCGAGGTCCACCCGGACATCGCGCGCCGGCACGCCCGCGTCGTCGCGACCGGGCGCTCGGACTACCCGAACCAGATCAACAACGTCCTCGCCTTCCCCGGTGTCTTCCGCGGCGCGCTCGACGTGCGGGCCAGCCGCGTCACGGAGTCGATGAAGGTCGCTGCGGCGCGTGCGCTGTCCGACCTGGTCGGCGACGCACTCAGCGAGGCGTACGTGATCCCGTCGCCGTTCGACGAGCGTGTGGCGCCGGCGGTCGCCGGTGCGGTCGCCGACGCGGCGCGCGCTGCCGGCGTCGCCCGCCGGTAGGCGTACGCCCCACCGACCGCCCCGCACCGCCCGCCCCGCACCGCCCGCCCGAGCTGACAGCCCGCAGGGCACCGCGCGGCCGCTGGAGACTCCCCAGCCGGCTACGGAGTTCCTCACCGGGCTACGGAAGTCTCCCGCGCCAGGTGAAGGACTCCCCAGCCGGCTGGGGAGACTCCACGGCGCGGTGGGCACTGGGCGGTGGGCGGTCGGTAGGGTGCCGACATGTTCGCCGTGTATGCATCCTCGTTCAGCAACGACGACCCGCTGTCCGGCCTCGTCCTCGGGGAGCGCCCCGAGCCCGACGTACCCGAGGGGTGGACGACGGTCCGGGTCAAGGCTGCGTCGCTCAACCACCACGACCTGTGGTCCCTGAAGGGGGTCGGGCTGCGCGAGGAGGCGCTGCCGATGATCCTCGGCTGCGACGCCGCAGGGTACGACGCCGACGGCAACGAAGTGGTCGTGCACGCCGTGATCAGCGACCCGTCGTGGTCCGGGGACGAGACGCACGACCCGAAGCGCTCGCTGCTCTCGGAGCGCTACCAGGGCACGTTCGCCGACGTCGTCGCCGTGCCGAGGCGCAACGTCGTCCCGAAGCCGGCGGGACTGTCGTTCGAGGAGGCAGCCTGCCTCCCGACCGCCTGGCTCACCGCGTACCGCATGCTCTTCACGCAGTCCGGGCTCAAGCCGGGGGACTCCGTGCTGGTGCAAGGCGCCGGAGGCGGCGTCGCGACCGCGCTGGTGACCCTCGCCCGCGCCGCGGGACTGCGTGTCTTCGCCACCAGCCGCGACGAGGCCAAGCGTGCCCGGGCGCTCGAGATCGGCGCGCACGAGGTGTTCGAGTCGGGGGCACGGCTGCCCGTGAAGGTCGACGCCGTGATGGAGACGGTCGGCGCGGCGACCTGGTCGCACTCGGTCAAGTCGCTCAAGCCCGGCGGCACGATCGTGATCGCCGGCGCGACGTCGGGTCCGAACCCCTCGCAGGCCGAGCTCACCCGGATCTTCTTCCTCCAGCTGCGGATCCAGGGATCGACGATGGGGACGCGGACCGAGCTCGCGCAGCTCGTGGAGATGCTCGACGCGACCGGCACCCGTCCCCTGATCGACGACGTGATCCCGATGACCGAGGCACAGCGGGCCTTCCAGGCGGTCGCCGACGGCGACGTGTTCGGGAAGATCGTCCTGACCCGCTGAGCGGGCGCGGCACTTGCGTCGGAGGCCCGTACGGCGGGCGTCGGAGGCCCGTACGGCGGGTTGCTGCGTCGCGCGCCACCACCTGCGTACGGACCGCGGGGACGGACGTGCCTGCGTACGGACCGCGGGAACGGACGTGCCTGCGTACGACACCGGGAGGTGGTTCGAACGCAGGCACGTCGGTGATGGCGTTCCCGCGGTGGACGGAGATGCCTGCATCGCGACCGGCTCGCGGTTGCCATCGCAGGCACGTGCGGTGCGTCGTGGCGACGCTGGCGCTGGCGCTGGCGCTGGCGCTGGCGCTGGCGCGGGCGCGGCTGCATCAGTGCGGCCGATCGAGGGCATCACACGCCCTGGATCCGCCGCACTGTGCGTCGGAGGCCCGTACGGCGGGTTGCTGCGTCGCGCGCCACCACCTGCATTCGGACGGCGGGGACGGACGTGCCTGCGTACGACACCGGGAGGTGGTTCGGACGCAGGCACGTGCGGTGATGGCGTGGGCGGAGCGGCTACTCGTCCTCGTCGTCGAGTCGCGCGAGCCAGGTCGCGAGGCGCTCGACCGGCACCTCGAACTCGGGGTGGACGTCGACGAACTCCGTCAGGCGCTCGGCCAGCCAGGCGAGGGAGACCTCCTCGTCCCCTCGCCGGCCGGCGAGCTCCTCGATCCCACGATCGGTGAAGTACACGCGACTCCTCGGGCCCTCGGCCCCTCGACTCAGGCGAACGCCTGCGACATCAGCGTCTTGTTCTCTTCGACGTGCCGCTTGTGGTTGCCCACCGACGGCGCCGCCGACGCGTCCCGCGACACCCGCACCATCGGCAGCTCCAGCTCGGGCGCCAGGTTGAGGGCCATGAACGGCCACGGGCCCTGGTTCGCGGGCTCGTCCTGGACCCAGCGGACCTCCTGGGCGTTGGGGTAGCTCGACAGCTCCTGGCGGACCTCGTCCAGCGGGAGCGGGTAGAGCTGCTCGAGCCGCAGGATCGCGGTCTTCGAGAGCCCCTCCTCGGCCTTCGCCCGCGCAGCGAGCAGGTCGTAGGCGACGCGGCCGGAGGTGAGGATCACCCGCTCGACGGCGTTGCGGTCGAGCTCGGCCGGGTCGGGCAGCACGGGACGGAACGTCCCCTCGGTGAACTCCTCGGGCATCGACGTCGCCGCCTTGAGCCGCAGGAGCTGCTTCGGCGTGAACACGACCAGCGGACGGTGCTCGCTGCCGAGCGCCTGGCGTCGCAGGAGGTGGAAGTACGACGCCGGGGTCGACGGCTGCGCGACCGTGATCGCGTCCTCCGCGCCGAGCTGCAGGAAGCGCTCGATCCGGGCCGAGGAGTGGTCCGGCCCTTGACCCTCGTAGCCGTGCGGCAGGAGCAGCACGACGCCGGACTTCTGGCCCCACTTCGCCTCACCGGCGGAGATGTACTCGTCGATCACCGACTGGGCGCCGTTCACGAAGTCACCGAACTGCGCCTCCCACAGCGTCAGCGCCTCGGGACGTGCCACCGAGTAGCCGTACTCGAAGCCGAGCGCGGCGTACTCGGACAGCAGCGAGTCGTAGATGTAGAACGTGCCCTGGTCGCTGCCGAGGTGCTGCAGCGGCGTCCACTCGGCACCGCACCGGCGATCGATGATCGTCGCGAAGCGCTGCGAGAACGTCCCACGGCGCGAGTCCTGGCCCGCGAGCCGGACCGGACGGCCGTCGAGCAGCAGCGAACCGAACGCGATGATCTCGCCCGTGCCCCAGTCGATCGGACCGGCCGTGATCGACGCGGCGCGACGCTGCAGCTGGGGGAGCACCTTCGGATGCACCGAGAAGGCCTCGGGGACGTTCGTGTACGACTCGGCGACGGCCTTCAGAGCCTCCGGAGTCGTCGACGTCTCCACGACGCCCGCGGGCTTGGCCGGGTACTCGGGCGAGGTCTGGTACTCCTCGGGCATGCTCGCCTCGGCGAAGACCCGCTGGAGCTGGTCCTGGTAGTCCTTCAGCGCGCCCTCGGCCTCGTCCACCGTGATGTCGCCGCGGCCGACCAGCGCCGAGGTGTAGAGGACGCGGACCGACTTCTTCGACTCGATCACGTCGTACATCTGGGGCTGGGTGAAGCTCGGGTCGTCGCCCTCGTTGTGGCCGCGCTTGCGGTAGCAGATCAGGTCGATCACGACGTCGCGGTTGAACGCCTTGCGGTACTCGAACGCGAGCTGCGCGACCCGGATGCACGCCTCGGGGTCGTCGCCGTTCACGTGGAAGATCGGTGCCTGGACCATCCGCGCGACGTCGGTCGCGTACGTCGAGGAGCGCGACGACGACGGCGAGGTGGTGAAGCCGACCTGGTTGTTCACGATCACGTGGACGGTGCCGCCGGTGCGGTAGCCGCGCAGCTGCGAGAGGTTCAGGGTCTCCGCGACCACGCCCTGGCCGGCGAACGCGGCGTCGCCGTGGACGAGCAGCGGCAGGATCGGGAACTCCTCGCCGCGGTTGAGCCGGTCCTGCTTGGCCCGCGTGATGCCCTCGAGGATCGGGTCGACGACCTCGAGGTGGGACGGGTTCGCGGCCACGGAGACCTTGATCGCGTCGCCGTTGGCCGCGGTGAACTCGCCCTCCACGCCGAGGTGGTACTTGACGTCACCCGAGCCCTGGACGGTCCGCGGGTCGATGTTGCCCTCGAACTCGCGGAACACGTAGCCAGGGTTCTTGCCCGCGATGTTCACGAGGACGTTCAGGCGCCCGCGGTGCGCCATCCCGATGCAGACCTCCTCGAGACCGTCGGCCGCCGCGGCCTCGCAGATCTCGTCGAGCAGCGGGATCATCGTCTCCGAGCCCTCGAGGCTGAAGCGCTTCTGTCCGACGAACTTCGTCTGCAGGAACGTCTCGAACGCCTCGGCCTGGTTGAGCTTGTGCAGGATCCGCAGCTGCTCGGTGCGCGGGGGCTTCGTGTGCGCCCGCTCCACGCGCTCCTGGATCCACAGCCGCTGGTCGGGGTCCTGGATGTGCATGTACTCGATGCCGACCGTGCGGACGTAGGAGTCGCGCAGGATGCCGAGGATCTCGCGCAGCTTCATGAACCGCTTCTCGTCACCGCCGAACGACCCGGTCGCGAACTCGCGCTCGAGGTCCCACAGCGTCAGGCCGTGGGAGGAGATGTCGAGGTCGGGGTGGCTGCGAGGGGAGTGGTCCAGCGGGTTGGTGTCCGCCATCAGGTGGCCGCGGACGCGGAACGCGTGGATCAGCTCGAGCACCCGCGCCTGCCGGTGCACCTGGTCGTCGTGGCTGACCGCGATGTCGCGTGCCCAGCGCACCGGCTCGTACGGGATCCGCAGCGCGGCGAAGATCTCGTCGTAGAAGCCGTCGCCGCCGAGCAGGAGATCGCTGACGCGGCGCAGGAAGTCGCCGGACTGGGCGCCCTGGATCACGCGGTGGTCGTACGTCGACGTGAGCGTCATCATCTTCGAGATCGCCTGGCTGGCGATCGTGTGCTCGGAGGCTCCGAGGAACTCCGGCGGGTAGTCCATCGAGCCGACGCCGATGATCGCGCCCTGCCCGGCCATCAGCCGCGGCACCGAGTGGTTCGTGCCGATCGTGCCCGGGTTGGTGAGGCTGATCGTGGTGCCCTGGAAGTCGGCGACGGTCAGCTTGTTGTTGCGCGCCTTGTCGACGACGTTCTCGTACGCCGTCCAGAACTGCGCGAAGTTCATCGTGTCGGCCTGCTTGATCGACGGAACCAGCAGCTGGCGCGTCCCGTCCGGCTTCGGCAGGTCGATCGCGAGACCGAGGTTGATGTGCTCGGGCTTGAGCATGGTGGGCTTGCCGTCGGCGACCTCGAAGCCCGTGTTCATCTCGGGCATCGCGCGCAGCGCCTTGACCAGGGCGTACCCGATCAGGTGGGTGAACGACACCTTGCCGCCGCGTGCGCGGGCGAGGTGGTTGTTGATCACGATCCGGTTGTCGATCAGCAGCTTGACCGGGACCGACCGCACGCTGGTGGCCGTCGGCACCGCCAGGCTGGCGTCCATGTTCGCGGCCGTACGGGCCGGGGCGCCGCGGAGCACGACCCGCTC
Source organism: Mumia flava (assembly GCF_002797495.1). Taxonomy (NCBI): domain Bacteria; kingdom Bacillati; phylum Actinomycetota; class Actinomycetes; order Propionibacteriales; family Nocardioidaceae; genus Mumia; species Mumia flava. The sequence goes on along the minus strand of NZ_PGEZ01000001.1, from coordinate 706,207 downwards.
GACGTCGCCGGCGGGCTTGGCCGGCTCCGACTTCGCGGCGGCCTTCGGGGTCGGGGTCTTGGCGTCCGAGGCGGGCTTCGACTCGGCCTTCGGCGCGGCGGGCTTCGACTCGGCCTGCTTCGACTCGGCCTTCGGCGCGGCGGCCTTCGAGTCGGCCTTCGGCGGCTCGGCCTCGCGTGCGGCGTGCTTCGGCGCGGCGGGCTCGGACGGCTCGCTCGGCGTCGTCGCCGCCTTCGGCTGCGCGGAGCGGCTGCCGTTCGAGCCGGTCGGGATCTCACCGCCCTCGAACAGCTTCTTCCACGACGCGTCGACCGCCGACGGATCCTTGCGGTAGCGCTCGTACATCTCCTCGACGAGCCACTGGTTGGTGCCAAAGTCTGGCAGGGCGCTGTCGCTCTCGGCCACGGCCTCGATCGCCTCTTCCGGGTTGTCCACTCTGATGTCGCCGCCCACGGGGCATACGCGTACAAGAGTAGACCCCGACAACAGGGTCGCCATCTCCGGTACCACAGGGTGGTGTGGCTCACAAGGGCCGTGATGGCACTGTGATCGCGGAGGCCCTCTTCGGTGGGGTCAGCCGCGCTCGCGCACGTGCTCGCGCGCCGCGCGGACGAACGTGGCGAACGCCGACCGGCTGGAGCCGAGCCAGGGCACGACACGCTCCGTCATCCACGCCTGCGCCTCCTGTGGCGCGTCGGCGAGCCGGGCCCGGGCCTCGAGCCGACGCCAGGCTCGTTCGAGCTCGGCGACCGCCTCGTCGTAGCGCAGCACCGCCTCGTACGCATCGGGTCGGGCGAGGCCGCGCAGGTCCGCGGCGCGTGTGGCGCGCTCGACGAACCGCGCGGTGCCCGGGCTGCGGACGTCGTCCACGAGGCGGGTCGACTGCCGGTCGGGATCGCCGTCGCGGCGCGCGAGCCAGGCGTCGAGGACCGCATCGTGGCGCTGCTGCGCGCGCCGGTGCGCCTCCGCGAACCAACGCCGGGCGCGGCGGCGGTAGACCACCTCGTCGGCTCCGAGCGCCGCGGCGCAGCCGCCGAGCGCGATGACGGCGAGCACGGGGCCGGCCGCGGCCAGGCCGACGAGCCCGGACGTCGCGAGCCAGGCGCACCACACCGACCCGCGGTTCGGCCGACTCGCTCTCATGCGCCCCAGCCTACGCGTCGGCGGGCTCCGCGAGGGCCCGAGCGAGCATCTGCAGGGCGTCGTCGGCGACCCGGTAGTACGCCCAGCGGCCGCGCTGCTCGCGCGTGACGAGCCCGGCGTCGCCGAGCACCTTCATGTGGTGGGAGACCGTGGGCTGGCTCAGCGCGACGGGCTCGGTCAGGTCGCACACACAGGCCTCGCGCTCCTCGGTCGCGGCGATCAACGACAGCAGGCGGACGCGGGTCGGGTCCCCGAGCGCCTTGAACATGGACGCGAGCCGGTCCGCCGTGGCCTCGTCGAGCGCACCCCCGGTGAGCGTCGAGCAGCAGGAAGCGACGCCGGAGATCACGGGGACCGAGGTGCTCATGGCCCGATCCTGCCACACGCATTGACATTCGTCGATCAATCGTCGAGGGTCGGTCCTGTCGATCGGCCGTGATGGCCTGGGGCGTCCGTCCACTCCCGAGGAGACCTCTTCCATGACCACCCCGACAGTGCCCAGCGTGCTGTTCGTCTGTGTCCACAACGCCGGCCGCTCCCAGATGGCTGCCGGCTTCCTGCGCGAGCTCGCCGGCGACCGGGTGGAGGTGCTGTCGGCGGGCTCGAAGCCGGCCGAGACGATCAACCCGGTCGCGGTCGAGGCGATGGCCGAGGTCGGGATCGACATCACCGCCCAGCAGCCGCGTGTGCTCGATCCGGACGACGTCGAGCGTGCGGACGTCGTCGTCACGATGGGCTGCGGCGACGCGTGCCCGTACTTCCCCGGCACCCGCTACGAGGACTGGGTGCTCACGGACCCGGCCGGGCAGCCGCTCGACGTGGTCCGCGACGTGCGGGACGAGATCAGAGGACGCGTCGAGACCCTGCTCGGCGAGCTCGGCGTCGCGCGCGCCTGACGGAGCCCCGCGCCGTCCGCCGGGTGGCGTCCCTGGCATGCAGGAGGGCCGCCGACCCGTGCAGGTCGGCGGCCCTCCTCGCGGTGCCCCCGGCAGGATTCGAACCTGCGCACCCGGCTCCGGAGGCCGGTGCTCTATCCCCTGAGCTACGGGGGCCTGGCTCCACCGTACGTCGAGCGGCAGATCGGCCCGGCCCACCCTTGGCGAACCGCGTCAAACCGTACCGCACGGCGACTAGGGTTGCGTACGTGGCCTCCCATGTCTCACCGCCGCCGCGGGTCCTCGTCGTCGACGACACGGACTCCATCCGCCTGCTGATGCGCACGAACTTCGAGCTGGAGGGCTGGACGGTGCTCGAGGCGGCCGACGGGCTGGAGTGCCTCGACGTGGTCGTCGACACGCGACCGGACCTGATCACGATCGACGTGGTGATGCCGCGGATGGACGGCCTCGACACGATCCGTGCGCTCCGCTCCAACCCCCACACCCACGACATCCCGGTCGTGGTCGTCACCACCCAGGCCCAGGCGTACGACCTCCAGCGCGGACGCGACCTCGGCGTGGAGGCGTACGTCACCAAGCCGTTCGACCCCTGCGACCTGGTCGCGACCGTCCGCGAGGTGCTCGAGCTGTCGCGGGCGTCGGCCTCCTGACCGCGGCGCCGAGACCGAGAGATTGCGATTGACCGGCGTCGATACGATGGACCGGTGACTCCGGAACAGCTCTCTGCCGCCATCGTCGACGCCCTGGACGCGCTCGTGCGCGACGGCGTCCTGCGCCTCGACGAGGTGCCCGCCTCGGTGACGGTGGAGCGTCCGAAGGTCAAGGAGCACGGCGACTACGCCACGAACATCGCGCTCCAGCTCGCGAAGAAGGCGCAGATGCCGCCGCGTGAGCTCGCGGGCGCGCTCGCCGAGCGCCTCGGCGCGGCCGACGGCGTCGGCTCGGTCGAGGTCGCCGGTCCCGGCTTCCTGAACGTGCGGGTCGACACCGGCGCCCAGGGTGCGCTCGCCGGCGAGATCGTCCGCGAGGCGGGTGCGTACGGCCGCTCGGACGCGCTCGGCGGTGCCCCGGTCAACCTCGAGTTCATCTCGGCCAACCCGACCGGGCCCTTGCACCTCGGGCACACCCGGTGGGCCGTGGTCGGTGACGCGCTCGCGCGCGTCCTCGCGGCGGCCGGGGCGAAGGTCGCCACCGAGTTCTACGTGAACGACCGCGGCAACCAGATGGACAAGTTCGGCCAGTCCCTGATGGCCGTCGCGAACGGGCAGGCCGTCCCCGAGGACGGCTACCACGGCGCGTACGTCTCCGACCTCGCCGCCGAGGTCGTCGCCGGCGCGCCCGGGATCCTCGACCTGCCGGACGACGAGCAGCTGGTCGCGTTCCGGGAGAAGGGGTACGCACTCCAGCTGGCCCACCAGCAGGCCGACCTCGAGGGCTTCCGCACCCATTTCGACGTGTGGTTCTCCGAGCGGACGCTGATCACCTCCGGTGCGATCGAGCGGGCGTTCGCCGTGATCGAGCGCGAGGGCCACCTGTACGAGTCCGACGGCGCGACCTGGATGCGCACCACCGACTTCGCCGACGACAAGGACCGGGTCCTGGTCCGCGGCAACGGCGAGATGACGTACTTCGCTACGGACACCGCCTACTACCTGGACAAGCGCGCGCGTGGGTTCGAGCAGTGCATCTACCTGCTCGGCGCCGACCACCACGGCTACATCGGGCGGCTCCAGGCGATGGCCGCGTGCGCCGGCGACCGGCCCGGCTACAACCTCGAGGTGCTGATCGGCCAGCTCGTGAAGATCCTGTCCGACGGCCAGGAGCTGAAGCTCTCCAAGCGTGCGGGCACGATCGTCTCGCTCGCGGAGCTCGTGGACCTGGTCGGCGTGGACGCGCTGCGGTACACGCTGGCCCGTCACCCCGCGGACTCGCCGCTCACGCTCGACGTGGCGGAGATGACCCGGCAGAGCAGCGAGAACCCGGTCTACTACGTCCAGTATGCGCACGCGCGCCTCGCGAGCATCCTGCGCAACGGCGCTGCGCTCGGGCTGAGCCCGGACCCGCGCACCGCCGACCTGACGTTGCTGGAGACCGAGCGGGAGGGTGACCTGCTGCGGGCGCTCGCGGAGTTCCCGCGGGTGGTCGCGAAGGCCGCCGAGCTGCGTGAGCCCCACCGGGTCGCGCGCTACCTGGAGGACACCGCGGCGACGTTCCACAAGTTCTACGACGTGTGCCGGGTGCTGCCGCAGGCCGACGAGGAGCCCGGCCCCGTGCACGCCGCCCGGCTGGTGCTCGTCGCCGCCACCCGCACCGTCGTCGCGAACGGCCTCGATCTGCTCGGCGTCTCGGCGCCCGAGCGGATGTGACCGGCCCCGGAGGAGAAGCATGCGCGCGCACGAGGCCGGAGCCCTGCACGGACAGGCCGGGACCCGTGGTCCCGCCTGGCTGGCCAGGCCCGAGGACCCGAACGCCCTGGTGGAGCACCTGTGGTCGCAGAACGTCACGAAGGACGACGCGGGCGTCCTGCAGGTCGGTGGCGTCCGTGTCGACGAGGTCGCCGCGACCTACGGCACCCCGACGTACGTCGTGGACGAGTCCGACCTGCGCGCTCGCGCCCGGGCGTTCGCGGACGCGTTCGACGGCTGGGACGTGTACTACGCCGGCAAGGCGTTCCTGTGCACGGCGGTGGCCCGCTGGGTGACCGAGGAGGGGCTCAAGCTCGACGTCTGCACCGGTGGTGAGCTCGCGGTGGCGCTGCGGGCCGGGGTCGACCCGGCCGACATCGGCCTGCACGGCAACAACAAGTCGGTCCCCGAGATCCGGCAGGCGCTCGAGGTGGGGGTCGGCAAGATCATCGTCGACTCGTTCGAGGAGATCGACCGGATCAGTGCGCTCGCGTCGGAGCTCGGCGTCACCGCCCGCGTGATGGTCCGCGTGACGGCGGGGGTCGAGGCGCACACCCACGAGTACATCGCGACCGCGCACGAGGACCAGAAGTTCGGCCTGTCGATCACCGAGGGTGACGCGTTCGAGGCCGTACGGCGGGTGCTGGCCGACCCGGCGTTCGAGCTGGCCGGGCTGCACTCGCACATCGGCTCGCAGATCTTCGACACCGCGGGCTTCGAGGTCGCCGCCCACCGTGTGCTCGCGCTGCACGAGCGGATCGCCGTCGAGCTCGGTCACGTCTGCCCGGAGATGGACCTCGGCGGCGGCTACGGCATGGCGTACACGACCCAGGACGACCCGGCGACGCCCGCCCGGCTCGCCGAGGGCCTACGGACGATCGTCGAGCGCGAGTGCCGCGCCGCGGGGCTCGCGGTCCCGCGGTTGTCGATCGAACCCGGCCGGGCGATCGCCGGGCCGTCGACGTTCACCCTGTACGAGGTCGGGACGACCAAGGAGGTCGCGCTGGACGGCGGGGCGACGCGTCGTTACGTCGCGGTCGACGGTGGCATGAGCGACAACATCCGCACCGCGCTGTACGACGCCGACTACTCGTGCACGCTCGCGTCGCGCCGCTCCGACGCCGAGCCCGTGCTGAGCCGCGTCGTCGGCAAGCACTGCGAGGCGGGCGACATCGTGGTCAAGGACGAGTTCCTCCCCGGCGACGTCGCTCCCGGGGACCTGCTCGCGGTGCCCGGGACCGGCGCGTACTGCCGCTCGCTCGCGTCGACCTACAACCACGTGCCGCGTGCGGCGGTCGTGGCGGTACGCGACGGCGAGGCGCGCCTGATCGTCCGGCGCGAGACCACCGACGACCTGCTGCGCCTCGACGTCGGCTGACCTGCCCTCACCCCCTGACTCGGTGGCGACTGTCCCTCGCGACGCCGCTCCGACGTGCATCTGCCACCCCATCGCGGGGCAGGCGGGACCGCCGGGACAGCGCCAGTCGGGGGAGGGCCAGGCCGACTGCGGCGACGGCGACCAGGCCCGCGGCGAGGGGCGGGACCGCGTTCGGGCCGGAGCGTGCGACCACGTCGGCTGCGAGGGCGGCGCCGACGGCGATCCCGCCGTTGAACACCACCGGGATGAGGGCGCCGGCGAACGCCCGGTGCTCCGTACCGGCGCGCCGCAGGATCTCGGTCTGCGCCAGCGCGGGGAGCGACCCCGATGAGAGGCCCCACGCAGCGACGACCAGGAGACCCACGGCGGGTCCGACGCCGACCAGCGGGAGCGCGGCCAGTGCCCCGGCCGTCGCGGAGACGGCGACGACGAGCCCGGTGCGGGTGTGGCGGCCCGCCCGCGCGGCGAGCGCGATGCCGGCGGCCGACGTCACCCCGAACACGAGCAGCACGGTGCCCGTCCCTCCGGGCAGGCCCGCCAGGTCGTTCGTCAGGCGCGTGATGAAGGTGTAGGCCCCGTAGTGGCCGGCGAGCGCGAGGGCCAACCATCCCGTGAGGACGAGCACGGGTCGCACCGAACGCTGCGGACGGCCACCGCGAGCGCCGGCACGCGCCTCGTCCGCGGGTGCCGCGCCGTCCGCGGGTGCCGTGGCGCTGCGCCCGGGGGCGACCACGAGGCGCACGAGCAGGGCGACCAGCAGTGTCGCGGCGGCCAGCGCGACGAAGGCGGCACGCCAGCCGAGGTGGTCGGCGACGATCCGCGCGCCCGGCGTCCCGACGACCATCCCGGCGGTCGCGCCGCCGAGCACCACCGCGACGGCCGAGGCGAGCTGCCGGTCGTCGACCAGGTCGGCCACGTGCGCGTTCACGGTCGCCCACAGGACACCGACGGCCATCGCGCCGACGACGCGGGCCGCGGCCGCGGTGCCGTACGTCGGGGCGAGCGCTGATGCGAGCGAGGACGCCGCGAGCAGGACGAGGCTCGTCACGACGACGTCGCGCGGCTGCCAGCGGCGGGCGAGCCGTGCGAGCGGGAGGCTCGCGACCACGACCACGCCGGCCCACAGGGAGACCAGGCGGCCGGTACGGGCCTCGGAGACCCCCAGGCTGTCGCTGAGCGAGTCGAGCACGGCGGTCGGCAGCATCTCGGCGGTGACCATGACGAGCGTCGCGCCGGCGAGGACGAGCAAGGGTGCCCACGGGAGCGGGCCGCCGTGGGGTGGTGCACCGGGGTCGAGGGGTCTGGTGTCGGTCATGCTGCGACGCTAAAGTTTCACACTGATGTCAATGTCAAGGTCTGCTGGGTCACCATGGCCCGGACGGCGCGTCGCGAGGCTGGGGGACGGGATGAAGATCGGTGAGCTGGCGCAGCGGACGGGCGTGGCGCCTCGCCTGATCCGCTACTACGAGCAGCAGGGTCTGCTCCAGGCGGAGCGCGCACCGAACGGCTACCGCCGCTACACCGAGTCCGACGTCGAGCGGGTGGAGCGGGTGGCCGGGCTCGTTCGCGCCGGCGTCCCCACCCGGCTGGCGAAGGTCCTGCTCGACGCCGAGGACGCGCAGGAACGACGCGAGCCGACCTGCCCGGTGCAGGTGGCCGAGCAGCTCGCCGAGGAGCTCGAGGGGCTGGAGTCGCGGATCGCCTGCCTGACCCGCAGCCGCGACACGATCCGCACCTATCTGGCCCGGACACGGCACGAGGCGTTGCTCGCGTCCGCCGGACCGTCCTGATCCGGCCGGGTCCGAGCCTCGGAGCGCGAGCCCGCCGTACGGACAGGGCGCCGGACTGCGGCGTGGCACGACTAGTCTGGAGCGGTGACCGCGACACACGACAGCTTCCACACCCTGCGGGTCGCGCTGCTCGGACACGGTTCCGTCGGCAGCGAGGTCGCGCGGCTGCTCACCCGCGACGCCGACGAGTTGGCCCAGCGGGTCGGCGCCCGCCTCGAGCTCGTCGGGATCGCTGTGCGACGCCCGCGCAGCGACGGCGAGGGCGGACTGGACCCGGCCCTCTTCACGACCGACGCGATGGGGCTCGTCACCCGTGACGACGTCGACGTGGTGATCGAGCTGATCGGCGGCATCGAGCCTGCCCGCTCGCTGATCCTGGCCGCGCTCGAGCACGGTGCCTCCGTCGTGACCGGCAACAAGGCCCTGCTCGCCGAGGACGGCGAGACCCTCTCCCGGGCTGCGCAGGCCGCCGGGCGCGACCTGTCGTACGAGGCCGCCGTCGCGGGCGCGATCCCGATCGTCCGCCCGCTGCGCGAGTCGCTCACCGGCGACCACGTACGGCGGGTGCTGGGGATCGTGAACGGCACGACCAACTACATCCTGGACGCGATGACCACGTCGGGGAGCTCGTTCGTGGAGGCGCTCGACGACGCCCAGCGGCTGGGGTACGCCGAGGCCGACCCGACCGCCGACGTCGAGGGCTTCGACGCGGCCTCGAAGGCAGCGATCATCGCGAGTCTCGCGTTTCACACCCGAGTCACGATCGACGACGTGCACTGCGAGGGCATCACCGGCGTCACCTCGGCCGACATCGCCTCCGCCGCCGACATGGGCTGCGTCGTCAAGCTCCTCGCGATCTGCGACCGGACGCCGGACGGCCAGGCCGTCGCCGCCCGCGTCCACCCGGTGATGATCCCGGACGACCACCCGCTGGCGAGCGTGCGCGGCGCGTACAACGCCGTGTTCGTCGAGAGCGAGTCCGCCGGCAGGCTGATGTTCTACGGACCCGGTGCCGGCGGCGCCCCCACAGCGAGCGCCGTGCTCGGCGACCTGGTCGTGGCCGCCCGCAACCGCCTCCTCGGAGTCTGCGGCCCGCCCGAGCGCACCCACGCCGAGCGGACCGTGCTCGGGATCGGCGAGGCCCGCACCCGCTACCACATCGCGCTCGACGTCGACGACAAGGCGGGGGTGCTCGCGTCGGTCGCCCAGGTCTTCGCCGAGCACGAGGTCTCGATCTCGACCGTGCGCCAGGAGGGCCACGGAGACGACGCCCAGCTCGTCGTCGTCACCCACACCGCGACCGATGCCGCCCTGTCGCAGACCGTCGACCGCCTGCGTGACCTCCCGATGGTCCGCGACGTGTCCTCGGTGATGCGTGTCGAAGGAGAAGGACAGTGACCGTACAGCCGAGCGCCCACCCGTGGCGTGGAGTGATCGAGGAGTACCGCGACCGTCTCCCGGTCGGGCCCGACACCCCGGTGATCTCGCTGGGGGAGGGCGGCACCCCGCTCGTCTCGTCCGGCTGGCTGTCCGAGACGACCGGCTGCGACGTGTGGCTCAAGGTCGAGGGAAGCAACCCGACCGGATCCTTCAAGGACCGCGGGATGACCGCGGCGATCTCGGTTGCGGTCGCGGAGGGGGCCGAGGCCGTCGTGTGCGCCTCGACCGGCAACACCTCGGCGTCGATGGCCGCGTACGCAGCCAGGGCGGGCCTGCGTCCGCTCGTGCTCGTCCCCCAGGGCAAGATCGCCGCCGGCAAGATGGCCCAGGCCGTGATGTACGGATCGCACGTGATCCAGGTCCGCGGGGGCTTCGACGAGTGCCTGGACATCGCGCGCGGCCTCGCCGACGCGTACCCGGTGGCGCTGGTGAACTCCGTGAACCCGGTCCGCCTCCAGGGCCAGAAGACCGGCGCGTTCGAGATCGTCGACCGGCTCGGCGACGCGCCGGACCTGCACGTCATGCCGGTCGGCAACGCCGGCAACATCTCCGCGTACTGGCTGGGGTACGCCGAGTACGCCGACGAGGGCCTCGCGACCCGCCGCCCCCGGATGTGGGGGTTCCAGGCGGAGGGCGCCGCCCCGATCGTGCGTGGCGAGGTCGTGCCGCACCCCGAGACCGTCGCGACCGCGATCCGCATCGGCAACCCGGCCTCGTGGCATCTCGCCGTCGCGGCCCGTGACGAGTCCGGTGGGCGGATCGGTGCGGTCTCCGACGAGCAGATCCTGGCGGCGCAGCGCGAGCTCGCGCGCCGCGACGGGGTGTTCGTGGAGCCGGCGTCGGCGGCGGGGGTCGCCGGGCTGCTCGCGGCGCACGCGGCCGGGGACCTGGACCCGGGGCAGCGGATCTCGGTGGTCGTCACCGGCAACGGGCTCAAGGACGTGGACACCGCGCTGTCGGGGATCGGCTCGATCGTCGAGCAGGTCGTCGACGCGGACGTCCGCAAGGCGGCCGAGGTGGCCGGGCTCGCATGAGCGCCTTCGTCACCGGGCCGCGCACCGTCGTGGTCCCGGCGTCGAGCGCCAACCTCGGGCCGGGCTTCGACGCGCTCGGCCTCGCGCTCACCCTGTACGACGAGATCGAGCTCGAGGTCCGCGACCGCCCGGGTGTCGAGGTCGAGGTCGAGGGCATGGGCGCCGACGAGGTGCCTCGCGACGAGTCGCACCTCGTGGTCCGTTCGGCTCGTGCCGCGTTCGCGGCGTGCGGGCTGGAGCAGCCCGGGTTGCGTCTCCGCTGCACGAACCGCATCCCGCACGCCCGCGGGCTCGGGTCCTCCTCGGCCGCGATCGTGGGCGGGATCGTCGCCGCGCGGTCCGTGCTCGCCGACCCGGCGGCCCTCGACGACGCGGCCGCCCTGCGGCTGGCCGACCGCATCGAGGGGCATCCTGACAACGTCGCCGCGGCGCTGCTCGGCGGTCTGACGATCGCCTGGGGCGCGGCCGACGGCGCCCGGGCGATCCGGCTCCCGGTCGAGGCCGACGTCGTGGTGTACGTGCCGCCGACGCCCGTACGGACCGACGTCGCCCGTGGGTTGATCCCCGCAGGCATCCCGCACGAGGACGCCGCGCACGCTGCGGGCCGGGCCGCGCTGCTGGTCGCTGCCCTCCAGGGGCACGGCGACGCTCTGCTCGACGCGACCGAGGACCGGCTCCACCAGGGATTCCGCGCTCCCGCGATGCCGGACTCGCTGGCGCTGATCGAGCGGCTGCGCGCCGACGGGGTCCCCGCGGTCGTCTCGGGGGCCGGCCCGACGGTGCTCGCGTTCTGCACGGCGGAGCACCCCGCGGCGCCGCTCGCGGCCTGTGTTCCGGACGGCTGGGCGGTCCATCTGCTGGCCGTCGACACCGGCGGTGCGCGGCCGTCCTGACCACGCGCTCGCGCACCACCGTCGTCGGATCACGATTGGGTGACGGCGGACCCGTGGGGAACATCGCGGAGTAGCGCGGTGTTAGAGTCGACACAAGTGATCCGACGAGGGTCAGTTTCTCGACCGGCCTGATTCGGTCGCTCTTCTCCCGCCTTCCCCGCCTCGTCCAACCTCAGTCGAAGGCCCGGGGATTCAGCGGTGGGAAACCGCAGACCACGATCGACCCGTACGGGCCGATCCGGCGGTTCAGCACGCCCCGAACCGCTCACACCGTGCGGCGCCGTGCGTCGCCCGACGTGGGAAGGACCTCACGTGACCGACACCACCCCCACCCTGCTCGATGCCGCGGCCGACGCCGAGCAGCAGGCGCCTGCGAAGCGCGCGCGCCGTCGCGCCGGCAGCGGCCTGAACGCCATGGTGCTGCCCGAGCTCCAGAAGATCGCCTCGGGCCTCGGCATCAAGGGTGTCGCCAAGATGCGCAAGGGCGCTCTGATCGAGGCGATCCAGGCGGCGCAGGCGAGCAGCGGGCCGAGCGCCGCCGACGCGAGCACCGAGTCCGCGCCGACGACCCGGACGGTGGAGACGCCGGGCGACCCCGCCCCACGGTCCCGGCCGGAGGCGTCGTCGGCGAACGAGCCGCGGGCGGCCGAGGCGAGCACGGGGTCCGGGGAGAAGGGCGCCGACCGCCGCGGTGCGCAGGCGAGCACGGACGATCCGCAGCCCGGCGGCGGGACCGCCACGGACCAGAAGCGTCGCAAGGGTGACCCGCGCGGCAAGGACGACCAGCGCAAGGACGACCAGCGCAAGGACGACCAGCGCAAGGACGACCAGCGCAAGGACGACCAGCGCAAGGACGACCAGCGCAAGGACGACCAGCGCGGCAAGAACGATCAGCGCAAGAGCGACGCGCGCGGCAAGGACGACCAGCGCAGCAAGAACGACGGCGACGACGCCGGACGCAACGACGAGCAGGCGCGCGGTGACAAGGCTTCGGACAAGCGCAACCGCAACGAGCCGCAGGCAGCGAAGAGCGACCAGCGCGGCAACGACCAGCGCGGCAACGACCAGCGCGGCAACGACGACGGCGAGGGCGGCGGACGCCGCCGCAACCGCAACCGCAACCGCAACCGCAACCGCACCCGCGAGGCCGAGCCGCAGGTCACCGAGGACGACGTCCTGATTCCCGCGGCGGGCATCCTCGACGTGCTCGACAACTACGCGTTCGTCCGCACCAGCGGCTACCTGCCGGGTGAGAACGACGTCTACGTCTCGCTCGCGATGGTTCGCAAGTGGGGTCTGCGCAAGGGCGACGCCGTGGTGGGCCAGGTCCGGCAGCCGCGCGAGGGCGAGCGCAAGGAGAAGTTCAACCCGCTCGTCAAGATCGAGTCGGTCAACGGGATGTCGGTGGAGGAGGCGCGCGACCGCGTCGAGTTCTCCAAGCTCACCCCGCTGTACGCCTCGGAGCGGCTGCGGCTGGAGACCGACTCGCAGCAGATGACCGGGCGGATCATCGACATCGTCGCGCCGATCGGCAAGGGCCAGCGGGGCCTGATCGTGTCGCCCCCGAAGGCCGGCAAGACGATGGTGATGCAGCAGATCGCGAACGCCATCACGACGAACAACCCGGAGTGCCACCTGATGGTGGTCCTGGTCGACGAGCGCCCCGAGGAGGTCACCGACTTCCAGCGCACCGTGAAGGGCGAGGTGATCGCCTCGACCTTCGACCGGCCGGCGACCGACCACACCTCGGTGGCCGAGCTCGCGATCGAGCGGGCCAAGCGTCTCGTCGAGCTGGGCCACGACGTCGTCGTGCTGCTCGACGGCATCACGCGCCTCGGCCGCGCGTACAACCTCGCGGCGCCGGCCAGCGGGCGGATCCTGTCCGGCGGCGTGGACTCCTCGGCGCTGTACCCGCCGAAGAGGTTCTTCGGCGCCGCCCGCAACATCGAGGACGGCGGGTCGCTGACGATCCTCGCCACGGCGCTGGTCGAGACCGGCTCGCGGATGGACGAGGTGATCTTCGAGGAGTTCAAGGGCACCGGCAACATGGAGCTGCGGCTGCGCCGCGAGTTCGCCGACCGCCGGATCTTCCCCGCGATCGACGCGGAGGCGTCGGGCACCCGCCGCGAGGAGCTCCTGATGAGCCACGAGGAGCTCGCCATCGTCTGGAAGCTGCGTCGCGTGCTGTCCGGGCTCGACGGGCAGCAGGCGCTCGAGCTGCTGCTCGAGAAGCTGCGTTCGACGCGCACGAACGTCGAGTTCCTGATGCAGGTCAACAAGACCACGCCGGTGAGCGGATCGCGCCGCGGGTCGGACGAGGAGTGAGCCGGTGACCAGCGCGTACGACTTCAGCGCCGTCGACATCGACGGCAACGAGCGGAGCCTGTCGGAGTTCCAGGGCAAGGCCGTGCTCGTCGTCAACACCGCGAGCAAGTGCGGCTTCACCCCGCAGTACGAGGGGCTGGAGGAGCTGCACCGCAAGTACGCCGAGGAGGGCCTCGTCGTGCTCGGCTTCCCCTGCGACCAGTTCGGTCACCAGGAGCCGGGCGACGCCGAGGAGATCAAGAGCTTCTGCTCGCTCACCTACGACGTCACGTTCCCGATGTTCGCCAAGATCGACGTCAACGGGAAGGACGCCCACCCGCTGTACCAGTGGCTGCGCTCGGAGAGGACGGGCGTGCTGGGTGACCGGATCAAGTGGAACTTCACGAAGTTCCTCCTCGACTCCGACGGCCAGGTCGTGAAGCGCTACGGCTCTCGTACGACCCCCGAGGCCCTGACCGGCGACATCGAGCGCCTGCTGAACGACTGACCGGACCCGGCACCCCGCGGGTGGGCGGAATAGCACGCCCGCGATTCGTGTTGCTCACCATGACGGTGGCACAATGCCTAAGGCCCCTGGTTCACGGTCCGATCGGCGGATCGACCCAGAGGACGAGCGAGAGGACACCATGAAGAAGGACATCCACCCCACGTACGTGTCGACCGAGGTCTCCTGCACCTGCGGCAACACGTTCACCACCCGCAGCACCGCCACGGACGGCGTGATCCGCGTCGAGACCTGTGCGGCCTGCCACCCGTTCTACACGGGCAAGCAGCGCATCCTGGACACCGGCGGCCGGGTGGCGCGCTTCGAGAAGCGCTACGGCAAGAAGTAACGACCCTGCGGCGCCGGCCACGCACACGCGTGAGCCGGCGCCGTTGTCGTGTCTGGTCGGGGATCGTCGGCCGAGCCGGTCGAGATCACCCGAGCTCGACGGCGGCGGAGGAAGGGAGCGCATCGTGAGCAGGTTCGACGCCGTGCAGTCGCTGGTCGCCGAGCACGCCGAGCTCGAGCAGCGGATGGCCGACCCCGCCGTGCACGCCGACCAGGCGCTGGCGCGCCGGCTCGGGCGCCGCTACGCGGAGCTGACCGCGATCGTGCGGACGTACGACGAGTGGCGCACCGCCGGCGACGACCTCGAGGCGGCTCGTGAGCTCGCCGACGAGGATCCCGCGTTCGCGGCCGAGAGCGAGGCGCTCGCGGTCCGCATCGACGAGCTGGCCGAGCGGCTCGAACGCCAGCTGGTGCCGCGCGACGAGGCGGACTCGAAGGACGCGATCCTGGAGATCAAGGCCGGCGAGGGTGGCGAGGAGTCCGCGCTGTTCGCCGGGGACCTGCTGCGGATGTACCTCCGCTGGGCGGAGACCCAGGGCTGGAAGACCGAGATCATCGACGCCAACGAGTCCGACCTCGGCGGCTACAAGTCGGTGACCGTCGGTGTGAAGGCCAAGGGGACGCCCGAGCCCGGCCAGGCGCCGTACGCGAAGCTGCGCTTCGAGGGCGGGGTCCACCGTGTGCAACGGGTCCCCGTCACGGAGTCGCAGGGGCGCGTGCACACGTCCGCGGCCGGCGTGCTCGTGCTCCCCGAGGCGGAGACGGTCGACGTCGAGGTGCACGACAACGATCTGCGGATCGACGTCTACCGCTCGTCCGGCCCGGGCGGCCAGAGCGTGAACACGACGGACTCGGCGGTCCGGATCACCCACCTGCCGACCGGCATCGTCGTCTCCTGCCAGAACGAGAAGAGCCAGCTCCAGAACAAGGAGCAGGCGATGCGGATCCTGCGCTCGCGCCTGCTCCAGGCCGCGCAGGAGGCGGCCGACGCCGAGGCGTCGGACGCACGCCGCTCGCAGGTCCGCACCGTCGACCGGTCCGAGCGGATCCGCACCTACAACTTCCCCGAGAACCGGATCTCCGACCACCGGGTCGGATTCAAGGCGTACAACCTCGACCAGGTGATGGACGGCTCGCTGGACGACGTGATCGGCGCCTGTGTGGAGGCCGATCTCGCGTCCCGGCTGGCGGCGATCGAGGACGGCGGTCGGTGACGCCGGTCCGTACGGCCCTGGCGGAGGCCGCCGTGCGGCTGTCCGCGGCGGGAGTCGACTCGCCCCGCACCGACGCGGAGCTCCTGCTCGCCCACGTCCTCGGCGTGCCGCGTGGTGCGCTGCTGGTCGCCGACGACCTCGACGAGGCGTCGGCGCACGCGTACGAGGTGCTGCTCGCGCGTCGGGAGCGACGCGAGCCGTTGCAGCACCTGACCGGGACCGCTCCGTTCCGGCACCGTGAGCTCGAGGTCGGGCCGGGCGTGTTCGTGCCTCGGCCGGAGACCGAGAGCCTGGTCGACTGGGCTCTCGAGAGGCTCCACGACGTCGACGTCGCCGCGCCCGTCGTCGTGGACCTCGGTACCGGCTCCGGTGCGATCGCGGGAGCGGTGGCAGCGGAGCACCCCGGCGCGCGGGTGCACGCGGTCGAGCTGAGCGAGGATGCGTACGGCTGGGCCCGGCGCAACCTCGACGGGCTCGGCGTCGACCTGCGCCGCGGTGATCTGGCGGACGCGTTCGCCGACCTCGACGGCACGGTGGACCTGGTGCTGAGCAACCCCCCGTACATCCCGCTCGTCGCCTGGGAGTCGGTGACGCCCGAGGTCCGCGACCACGACCCCGAGGCAGCGCTGTTCTCCGGTGAGGACGGGCTGGACGCGATGCGCGCGGTCGCCGCGACGGCGGCGCGGCTGCTGCGCGCCGGCGGGTGGGTCGCCGCCGAGCACGCCGAGGTCCAGGCCGAGTCGGCGCCGGCGGTCTTCGTCGCCTCCGAGGCCTTCGACCGGGTCGACGACCGGCCCGATCTGGCGGGTCGTCCGCGATTCGTGGTCGCCCGGCGCCGCGCCCGGTGACGTTGCTGGCACGATGGCGTCTGTGAGCGAACGGTTCTCCTGCCTCGACGACGACGACGAGCGCGCCCTCGGCCTTGACGCCGCAGCGATCGCGCTGAGCAGCGGCGACCTGGTGGTGATGCCGACCGACACGGTCTACGGCATCGCCGCCGATGCGTTCAAGCCGGACGCCGTGGCTGCGCTGCTGGCCGCGAAGGGCCGCGGCCGCTCGATGCCGCCGCCCGTGCTGATCGCGGCGACGCCGGCCCTGTACGCGCTGGCGTCGCAGGTCCCCGACGAGGTGGTGACGCTGACCGAGGCGCTCTGGCCGGGGCCGTTGACCGTGATCTGCCACCAGCAGGAGTCGCTGTCGTGGGACCTGGGGGAGACCCGGGGCACGGTCGCGGTGCGGATGCCGGCGGACCCGAACGCCCTCGCCCTGCTCGAGCGCACGGGGCCGCTCGCGGTCTCGAGCGCGAACAAGACCGGCCGGGACGCCGCGACGACCGTGGACGAGGCCACCGAGCAGCTCGGGGACTCCGTCGCGGTCTACCTCGACGGCGGGCCCTCGGAGGGTGGGGTGCCGTCCACGATCGTCGACTGCACCGGCGAGCGCCCGCGCGTGGTCCGGATCGGCGCGGTCGGACTCGACCGGATCGCGGAGCTCGGGATCGAGGTCGCCTAGCCGTGCGCGAGTACCTCGTCGTCTTCTGCGTCGCGGTCGCGGTCACGTACCTGCTCGCGGTGATCGCCCGCGAGTCGGCGATCCGCGTCGGTGCGTGCGCACCGGTACGGGACCGTGACGTGCACGCCGTCCCGATCCCGTACTTCGGTGGCGTGGCGATGATGCTCGGCCTGCTCGCGGCCTACCTCGTGGCCTCGCGGATGCCGTTCCTGTCGGAGTCCGAGGACGCGGTGCTGGCCGACGCCGGCGCCGTCATGGTGGGGGCGACGGTTATCACGATCGTCGGCGTGATCGACGACATGTACGAGCTGGACGCGCTGACGAAGTTCGCGGGCCAGGTCTTCGCCGCGGTGATCACGGTCTCGATGGGCGTCCAGCTGGTCTACCTCCCGTTCCCCGGCAACACGGTGAGCATCGACCCGGTGCAGGCGATCCTGTTCTCGGTGCTGGTGATCGTGATCTGCGTGAACGCCGTCAACTTCGTCGACGGGCTGGACGGGCTGGCAGCCGGGGTGGTCGGCATCGGCGCGGTCGCGTTCTTCGTCTACGCGTTCGTGCTCGTCTCCGAGAACCGGCAGACCAACGCGATCGCGTCGGCGATGCTGTGCGCCGCGCTCGCCGGCGTGTGCGCGGGGATCCTGCCGCACAACTTCAACCCGGCGCGGATGTTCATCGGGGACGCCGGCGCGATGCTGATCGGCTTCGTCCTGGCGAGCTCGGCGATCTCGCTGTCCGGCCGGTTCGCCGCGACGGAGTCGATCCGGGGCCTCGGCGGGGCCGACGCGTCGCTGCTGCCGGCCGTGCTGCCGCTGCTGCTGCCCTTCGCCGTGCTCCTGGTCCCGTTCGTCGACCTGCTGATGGCGGTCGTACGCCGGACCCGGGCGGGCCGCTCGCCCTTCGCGCCGGACAAGATGCACCTGCACCACCGGCTGCTCGAGATCGGCCACTCGCACCGCCGTGCGGTCCTCGTGATGTACATGATCGCCGGGCTCGTCGCCTTCGGGACGGTCGTGGTCGGCCTGATCGGCGGCTGGCGGGCGATCCTCGGTGTGACGGTGATGGCGGTCGTGACCGCCTTCGTGGTGTTCTGGCTGCCACGCCTCGGCGCACCCGAGACCCAGCGCTGAGCGGCGTCGGCCGGGGTCGCGCCGACGGCGGGACGGACCCGGGCTGACCTGGTCGGATGGACCCGGGGTAGGGTCGAGGGAACACCTTGTGCTACTTTTCACAAGCACTGACCCAGCACCTTTGGACGGCCGCCCCATGACGACCGAGAGCTCACGATCCCGAGCCGCGCGACCCAGGCGCGTGCTCGTGGGGAGCGCTGTGGCGGTCGCCGTCGTGTGCGTCGTGGTCGCCGCGGTCGCGGCGGGCCTGTCCGGGGCGCTCGGAGCCCTCGTGGGAGCCGGCGTCGTGCTCGTGTTCTTCGGGGTCACGGCGACCGTCCTGCCGCCGCTGACCGAGCAGGCCAGCGGCAACGCGCTGCTCGTCGCGCTCCTGCTGTACGGCACCAAGATCCTCCTGCTGCTGCTCGGCGCCGTGGTGCTCGCGCGCAGCGGTGTCCTCGGCGACCAGATCGACGCGGCGGCGCTCGGGCTGACCGTCATCGCCTGTACGCTCGCGGTGACCGTGATCGAGATCGTTGCGGCCACGCGCAGCCGTACTCCCCTCTACGACCTGGGGGAGGAGCGGTGATGCTGCCGTGCTACCGTTCGGTGGGCAATGAGCACGAACCCACCAACACCCTCGACGGACCCCTGGGTCGCCGTCGGCCGGATCAGTGGGGGCGTCTTGGTGTACGGCGCGATCGGGTACCTCCTCGATCGCTGGTGGGAGACCTCCTTCATGGTGGCGATCGGCGTGATCGTCGGCGCTGCCTTGGGGATCTACACCGTGGTCGCCACGACGCGACACCCGTCCTGATTGCACCACCCCGCCCCGAGCTGTTCGACGTATCCATGACGCCCGCGCACCCCGTGCGCGACGCAGCCCTTGATGAGGTGAACGAGTGACCATCGCCGGACGGACCGACCTCGCCGAGTTCCACTCGCCGGGTCCCGCCGACTTCGACCTTCCCGCGATCGTCGCGGGGATCACCAAGCCGATGGTGCTCTACGTGCTGGCGGCCCTCGTGGTCTTCGTGTTCTTCTACGCCGCGTCGCGCCGCGCCGCCGTCGTTCCCGGCAGGCTCCAGTTCGCCGGCGAGCTCGCGTACAACTTCGTGCGCAACGGCATCGCCCGCGACTCGATCGGGTCCGCCGACTACATGCGGTTCGTCCCCTACCTCACGGCTCTGTTCTTCCTGATCGTCGTGAACAACTACTGGGGTCTCGTCCCGCTCCTGCAGTTCCCGACCTTCTCCCACGTCGGGTACGCCTACGGACTGGCGCTGCTCACCTGGCTCCTCTACAACGGGGTCGGGATCGCGAAGCACGGGTTCGGCGGCTACCTGAAGCTCCAGTCCGTCCCCGGCGGCGTCAAGGGCCCGGTGCTCCTGCTGATCGTGCCGCTGGAGTTCATCTCGAACATCCTCGTCCGGCCGGTCACGCTCGCGCTGCGACTCTTCGCCAACATGTTCGCGGGCCACCTGCTGCTCCTCCTCTTCACCCTGGGCGGCACCTACCTCGTCTTCGACTCCGGCAACGCCGCCTACATCCCGGTCGGCGTGATCGCGTGGGTCCTCGCGATCGCCGTCGGCTTCCTCGAGGTCCTGGTGATGTTCCTCCAGGCCTACGTCTTCACCCTGCTCACCGCTCAGTACGTCGGCGGCGCGCTCGCCGACGAGCACTGAGCACGACGGCGCCTGCGCCGTCCCCCCGACCGACAACTTCATACCGCGCACGAATCACCCCAGCGACGCACCTCGCGTCACGACGAAAGGAACAGCCGTGGAAGGCTCCCTCAACATGGTCGGTTACGGTCTCGCCGCCATCGGCCCCGGTGTGGGCATCGGCCTGATCTTCGCCGCGTACATCAACGGTGTCGCCCGCCAGCCCGAGGCGCAGTCGCGCCTCCAGACGATCGCGATCCTCGGGTTCGCGCTCGCCGAGGCGCTGGCGATCATCGGCATCGCGCTCGCGTTCGTCCTCTGACGACCGCGTGACGAGATCGCACCAGCCAACCCACTGACGAGGTCAGCTCATGAGTAGCAGCATCCTGGCGGCCGAAGAGCTCAACCCGCTCATCCCGCACGTCCCCGAGATCATCCTCGGCATCGTCTTCTTCCTGATCCTGGTCGCGCTCATCGCGAAGTTCGTCGTCCCGAGCTTCGAGAAGGCGTACGCCGAACGCACCGCCGCGATCGAAGGCGGCATGAAGGAGGCCGAGCGGGCCCAGGACGAGGCCAAGGAGGCGCTGGAGAAGTACACCGCCCAGCTCGCCGAGGCCCGGCACGAGGCTGCGCGCATCCGCGAGGAGGCGCGCGAGCAGGGTGCCGAGATCGTCGCCGAGATGCGGTCGCAGGCCCAGGCCGAGGCCGACCGGATCACGGCATCCGCGCACAGCCAGATCGAGGCCGAGCGCGTGCAGGCGATCCAGCAGCTGCGGCGCGAGGTCGGCGAGATCTCGACCCAGCTCGCCTCCAGCATCGTCGGTGAGTCGCTCGAGGACGAGGCGCGCCAGCGCCGTACGGTCGAGCGCTTCATGGTCGATCTCGAGGGCTCGTCGAACGGATCGGCGAACTGATGCGCGGCGTCTCGGCGGCCTCCCTCGAGTCCGTCCTGGAGTCCGTCGGCGGCGCGACCGCCGACGGTGCGGACGGGGTCGCGGTGGGCCAGGAGGTCTTCGCGGTCGTCGCGGCGCTCGACGCGAACCCGGTGCTCCGACGGGTGCTCTCCGACCCCGCGACCGAGCAGGACGCGAAGGCGGGCCTCGCCCGATCGCTGTTCGGCCCGCACGTCGGCGAGGGCGCGCTCCGGATCGTGGTCGTCGCGGCGTCCGCGCGCTGGAGCTCCGCACGCGACGTGGCTGACGCACTGGAGCAGGCCGGGGTCCAGGCGGTCCTCGGCCAGGCCGAGCGCGCCGGCGCCCTGGAGACCGTGGCGGACGAGCTGTTCTCGTTCTCGACGGTCGTCACCGGCGACGTCGAGCTGCGGCAGGCCCTGAACGACCGGACCGCCCCGGTGGACGCCAGGGCCGACCTGGCCGGCCGGCTGGTCGACGGCAAGGTCGACGCCGCGTCCGCGGCGCTCGCGCGGCAGGCGGCCGCCGGGCGTCACCGCGGCTTCGAGCAGACCCTCTCGGACTTCGGTTCGGCGGCGGTCGAGCGTGAGGGTCGCCTGAGCGCGACCGTGACCTCGGCCTACCCGCTCGAGACGGCCGAGCGCGAGCGTTTGGCTGCTGTCCTCGGGCGCAAGTACGGTCGAGACGTACACGTCGACGTCCACGTCGACCCGGCGGTGATCGGCGGCCTGTCCGTCGACATCGCCGGTGAGCGGATCGACGCCACGGTCGCCACCAAGCTCGCCGAGGCTCGGCGGGGTCTGGTCGGCTGAGCGATGCCCGACAGCACCAGCACCACCCTTGACATCCCCCAGCACGATCGAGAAGAAGGCAGGCACTGACATGGCGGAGCTCACGATCCGTCCGGACGAGATTCGCGACGCGCTCCAGCAGTTCGTCAGCGACTACAAGCCGCAGGCGACGACCGAGGAGATCGGCGTCGTCTCGGAGGCGATGGACGGCATCGCCCGTGTCGAGGGCCTGCCGTCGACGATGGCCAACGAGCTGCTCGAGTTCGAGGACGGCACGCTCGGTCTGGCGCTGAACCTCGACGTGCGCGAGATCGGCGTCGTGGTCCTCGGCGACTTCGCCGGCATCGAGGAGGGCCAGAAGGTCAAGCGCACCGGCGAGGTGCTCTCGGTGCCCGTCGGCGACGGCTACCTCGGCCGCGTCGTCGACCCGCTCGGCACCCCGATCGACGGGCTGGGCGACGTCGAGACCTCCGGGCGCCGCGCGCTCGAGCTCCAGGCGCCGACCGTCGTGCAGCGCAAGAGCGTGCACGAGCCGCTGATGACCGGCATCAAGGCGATCGACTCGATGACCCCGATCGGCCGCGGCCAGCGCCAGCTGATCATCGGCGACCGCCAGACCGGCAAGACGGCGATCGCGATCGACACGATCATCAACCAGAAGCAGGCCTGGGACTCCGGTGATCCGGACCAGCAGGTCCGCTGCATCTACGTCGCGATCGGCCAGAAGGGCTCGACGATCGCCTCGATCCGCTCGGCCCTCGAGGACGCCGGCGCGCTCGAGTACACGACGATCGTCGCCGCGCCGGCCTCCGAGGCCGCCGGCTTCAAGTACCTCGCCCCGTACACCGGCTCGGCCATCGGCCAGCAGTGGATGTACGACGGCAAGCACGTGCTGATCGTCTTCGACGACCTCTCCAAGCAGGCCGAGGCGTACCGCGCGGTCTCGCTGCTCCTGCGCCGCCCGCCGGGCCGCGAGGCGTACCCGGGTGACGTCTTCTACCTGCACAGCCGGCTGCTGGAGCGCTGCGCGAAGCTGTCGGACGAGATGGGTGCCGGCTCGATGACCGGTCTGCCGATCGTCGAGACGAAGGCCAACGACGTGTCGGCCTACATCCCGACGAACGTCATCTCCATCACCGACGGGCAGATCTTCCTCCAGTCGGACCTCTTCAACTCCAACCAGCGCCCCGCGGTCGACGTCGGCATCTCGGTGTCGCGGGTCGGCAGCGCGGCCATGCTGAAGTCGATGAAGGCCGTCACCGGCTCGATCAAGGTCGAGCTGGCGCAGTACCGCGCCATGGAGGCCTTCGCGATGTTCGCCTCCGACCTGGACGCCGCGTCGAAGCAGCAGCTGGCGCGCGGTGAGCGGCTGATGGCGCTGTTCCGGCAGGGCCAGTACGAGCCGTTCCCGGTCGAGGAGCAGGTCGTGAGCCTGTGGGCGGGCACGAGCGGCAAGCTCGACCCCGTCCCGGTCGAGGACGTGCAGCGCTTCGAGACCGAGTTCCTGGACTTCCTGCGCCGCGACCGCAGCGAGGTCCTGAGCTCCATCCGCGAGTCCGGCAAGTTCGGCGACGACACCGCCGAGTCGCTCGAGTCGGCCTACGACGACTTCGCCGACCAGTTCGAGACGTCCGAGGGCGGCTCGATCAAGGCCGGCCACGAGGAGCACGAGGCGCTGAGCGACGAGGACGTCGATCAGGAGCAGATCGTCGCGCAGAAGCGAGGCTGAGCCCCGATGGCCACCTCACTGCGCGAGTACCGCGCGAAGATCAGGTCGACGCAGTCGATGAAGAAGATCACGCGCGCCATGGAGCTCATCGCTGCGTCCCGCATCATCAAGGCGCAGCAGCGGGCCGCGGCGGCGACGCCGTACGCCCGTGAGCTCACGCGCGCGGTCTCGGCCCTCGCGACGTACGGCCACGTCGAGCACCGGCTGCTCACCGAGCACCCGGAGCCGAAGCGCGCCGCGGTCCTGGTGATCTCCAGCGACCGTGGGCTCGCCGGCTCGTACTCCTCGGCCGTCCTCAAGGAGGCCGAGCGGCTCGTCGAGAAGCTCAAGGGCGAGGGCAAGGAAGTCGACCTGTACGCGTCGGGCCGCAAGGCGGAGGCGTACTACCGCTTCCGTCAGCGCCCGGTCGTCCAGACCTGGACGGGGTTCTCGGACCGGCCGGAGTACGACCACGCCCGCGAGATCGGCAACGTGCTCACGAGTGCGTTCCTGATCGACCCCGAGGATCCCGAGACCGGGGACCCGGCGCGCGCGGTCGACGAGCTCCACGTCGTGTTCACCCGGTTCCGCTCGATGATCAGCCAGGAGCCGGACGTCATCCGCCTCCTGCCGCTCGAGGTCGTCGAGGGGGAGACCCCGACCAGCCCGGAGGACTCGCACCCGCTGTACGAGTTCGAGCCCTCGGCGGAGGACGTGCTCGACGCGCTTCTCCCGAAGTACGTCAACCAGCGGCTGTACTTCTGCCTCCTCCAGGGGGCGGCATCCGAGCTGGCGGCGCGCCAGCAGGCGATGAAGAACGCCACGGACAACGCCGAAGACCTCATCCAGAAGTACACCCGTATCGCCAACCAGGCCCGCCAGGCCGGTATTACCCAGGAAATCAGTGAGATCGTCGGTGGCGCGGACGCCCTGGCCGACGCGACCGCCGGGAGTGAGTGAGAGACATGACTGCCACGATCGACGAGACTCAGACCGCCACGGGGCGCATCTCCCGGGTGATCGGTCCGGTCATCGACATCGAGTTCCCCACCGATGCGATGCCCGACATCTACAACGCGCTCCAGGTGCACACCGCCCTGGACGCGGAGGGCCGCCCTCTCACGCTCGAGGTCGCGCAGCACATCGGTGACGGCATGGTCCGTGCCATCTCGATGCAGCCGACCGACGGCCTGGTCCGCGGTGCCTCCGTCAGCGACACGGGCGACCCGATCTCGGTGCCGGTGGGCGACGTCACCCTCGGCCACGTGTTCAACACGATCGGCGACTGCCTCAACCTCACCGAGGGCGAGGTGCTCGACGTCCAGGAGCGCTGGGGCATCCACCGCAAGGCGCCCGCGTTCGACGCGCTGGAGCCGAAGACCGAGATGTTCCAGACCGGCATCAAGGTCATCGACCTCCTCACCCCGTACGTCCAGGGCGGCAAGATCGGCCTGTTCGGCGGCGCGGGCGTCGGCAAGACGGTGCTCATCCAGGAGATGATCGCCCGGGTCGCGCGCGACCACGGTGGTGTGTCGGTGTTCGCCGGCGTCGGCGAGCGCACCCGTGAGGGCAACGACCTCATCGTCGAGATGGAGGAGTCGGGCGTTCTGGGTCAGACCGCGCTGGTGTTCGGCCAGATGGACGAGCCGCCGGGCGCGCGTCTGCGCGTGGCGCTGTCCGCGCTGACGATGGCGGAGTACTTCCGCGACGTCCAGAAGCAGGACGTGCTCCTCTTCATCGACAACATCTTCCGGTTCACGCAGGCCGGCTCGGAAGTCTCCACGCTGCTCGGGCGCATGCCGTCCGCGGTGGGCTACCAGCCGACCCTCGCCGACGAGATGGGCGTCCTCCAGGAGCGGATCACCTCGACCCGTGGACACTCGATCACCTCGATGCAGGCGATCTACGTGCCCGCGGACGACTACACCGATCCGGCTCCGGCGACCACGTTCGCGCACCTCGACGCGACCACCGAGCTCAGCCGTGAGATCGCCTCGCAGGGCATCTACCCGGCGGTGGACCCGTTGACCTCGACGTCGCGGATCCTCGATCCGCGCTACATCAGCGCGGACCACTACGGCGTCGCGACCCGCGTCAAGCAGATCCTCCAGCGCAACAAGGAGCTGCAGGACATCATCGCGATCCTCGGTGTCGACGAGCTGTCGGAGGAGGACAAGACGGTCGTCTCGCGCGCCCGCCGGATCCAGCGCTTCCTCTCCCAGAACACCTACGTGGCGAAGCAGTTCACGGGCATCGAGGGATCGACCGTCCCGCTCGACGAGACGGTCGACGCCTTCCAGAAGATCTGCGACGGCGAGTACGACCACGTCGCGGAGCAGGCGTTCTTCATGTGCGGTGGCCTCGACGACGTCGAGCGCAACTGGGCCGAGATCCAGAAGAACTCCTGATCGCGGGGACGGAGATCCTGTCATGACGGAACCGCTGCACGTCGAGCTGGTCTCGGCCGACCGCGTGGTGTGGTCGGGCGAGGCGACCTCGTTGCTGGCTCGCACGACCGAGGGCGACGTCGGAATCCTGCCGGGCCACAGTCCGCTGCTGTCCCTGCTCGCCGACGGCGTCGTGGAGATCGAGACGACCGACAACGAGACCTGGGTGGCCGCGGTCGACGCCGGCTTCATCTCGGTCGCGTCCGACCGCGTCTCGATCCTGTCGGAGCGTGCGGAGATGTCGCACGACATCGATCTGGAGAAGGCGAAGCGCGAGCTCGCTCGCTGCCAGTCCGAAGGCGCCGAGACCGAGGAAGCCGCAGCCGCGCTTCGTCAGGCCGAGGCCCGCGTACGAGCGGTCGAGACCGCGTCCTGATTCGGACCTGATCGACCGATGCGCGTCGAGGGAGGAGGGCACGATTGCCGATCTGGCTCTGGGTGCTCGACTCCCTCGGCGTGCTTCTGCTTCTCGGGATCCTCGCCGTCCTGGGTCTCGGGGCCCGACGTCGCCTGCTCGCGCGGGGCGGCGTCACCTTCGACCTGAGCGTCAACCGTCGCCAGGAGCACGAACCGGGTGACGCGCGCGGCTGGACCCTGGGCATCGGCCGCTACAACGGCCACGAGCTCCAGTGGTTCCGCACGTTCTCGTTCTCGCCGCGCCCGGCGCAGACGTTCCAGCGCGGCCACGTGGAGGTGGCCGGCCGGCGCAAGCCGGAGGGCTCGGAGTCGTACGCCCTGCACGCCGGCAACGTCGTGGTCGAGACACGCATGTCCGACGGCACGACGCAGTCGTTCGGGCTCAGCCCGCAGGCCCTGACCGGACTGCTGGCGTGGCTGGAGTCCTCGCCCCCCGGCCGCGAGGTCAACAACGTCATCTAGCCGCGAGTCGCCTTCCGCCGGTGCTCGAGGCGTGAGCGGAGCGAGTGATCGCGAGCGCTGGGTTCGTCTCGATCCTCGCTGCGCTCGGCCTCGACGAGCGGGGTGGGGGCTGCGCTCGGCCTCGACGAGCGGGGTGGGGGCTGCGCTCGGCCTCGACGAGCGGGGTGGGGGCTGGGAGTCGCCTTCCGCCGGTGCTCGAGGCGCGAGCGGAGCGAGTGATCGAGAGCTGGGGGCGTTGCCTAGCGGTCGCCGCCGGGGACCCAGAGGACGTCGCCGTTGTCGCGGTTCGCGTAGCGGGCGAGGATGAAGAGCAGGTCCGACAGGCGGTTGAGGTACTTCGCGGTCAGGACGTTCATCGTGTCCCCGTGCTCGTCGAGCGCGGCCCACGCGCTGCGCTCGGCGCGCCTGCACACGGTGCGGGCGACGTGCAGCACGGAAGCGGCCTGCGTACCGCCGGGCAGGATGAACGATCGCAGCGGCTCGATCTCGGCGTTGTAGCGGTCGCACCACTGCTCGAGCCGCTCGACGTACGCGGCCTCGACCCGCAGCTGGGGGTACTGGGGGTTCTCGACGACGGGCGCTCCGAGGTCGGCTCCGACGTCGAACAGGTCGTTCTGCACGTGCCGCAGGACACCGGCCACGTCGTCGTCGAGCTCACCGAGCGCGAGCGCGTGCCCGAGGTGGCTGTTCAGCTCGTCGGTGTCGGCGTACGCGACGAGGCGCGTGTCGAGCTTCGTGGTCGTGCTCATGTCGACGAGGCGGGTCGTGCCGTCGTCGCCGGTGCGCGTGTAGATCCGAGTCAGGTTGACCATGGACGCAGCCTAGCCAGCGGTACGCGGCGCGGCGCCGGGCGAGTCCGGCGGCTCCTTGCGTGCTGACTTGCGCACGGCGAGCACCGCCCGCGCCGTCGGCGCCTGCTCGCGCCACGCGAGCACGAGCCACCCGCGCGGGTCGTGCGTGACCGAGGCGCGGATCCCGGCCGAGCGCAGGTGCACCGCGGTGGCCTCGGCCTGGGCCTCGGTCCGCGCCCGTGCGACCGGGGTGAGCATCCCGTACGAGGGCCACGGGACACGCCGGCCGGGCGAGTGGGCCCAGCGCAGGATGAGCGCGAGGATGCCGATCCCGACCAGGCTGATCAGTGGGATGTAGGCGTATCCGAGCGCGTCGCTCATTCCTCCAGTGTGCGCCCGCATCCCCCTCGCGTACAGATCGCCGGACGGGCCGGACGTGACGCCGCTCACGCCTCTGTTACTCGCCGGTCATTTAGGCCTAACCTGTGCGCATGGCCGACTCGACCCACCGCGACCGTCCCTGGGTGATGCGCACGTACGCCGGGCACTCCTCTGCGTCCGACTCGAACGCGCTCTACCGCCGCAACCTCGCCAAGGGGCAGACCGGGCTGTCGGTGGCGTTCGACCTGCCGACGCAGACCGGGTACGACCCGGACCACGTGCTGAGCCGCGGCGAGGTCGGCAAGGTCGGTGTCCCGATCCCGGACCTCGGCGAGATGCGTCGGCTCTTCGACGAGATCCCGTTGAAGACGATGAACACGTCGATGACCATCAACGCCACCGCGATGTGGCTGCTCGCCCTCTACCAGGTCGTCGCCGAGGAGCAGGCGAGCGCGGCGGGGGAGGATCCGGCGGAGTGGATCGGCCAGCTCGCCGGGACCACCCAGAACGACATCATCAAGGAGTACCTCTCGCGCGGGACGTACGTGTTCCCGCCGGAGGCGTCGATCCGGCTCACGACCGACACGATCGCGTACACGGTCGTGAACATGCCGAAGTGGAACCCGCTCAACATCTGCAGCTACCACCTGCAGGAGGCGGGTGCGACACCGACGCAGGAGCTGGCGTTCGCGCTGTCGACCGCGATCGCGGT
Organism: Mumia flava; assembly: GCF_002797495.1. Classification (NCBI taxonomy): domain Bacteria; kingdom Bacillati; phylum Actinomycetota; class Actinomycetes; order Propionibacteriales; family Nocardioidaceae; genus Mumia; species Mumia flava. Next base: position 677,952 of record NZ_PGEZ01000001.1, on the reverse strand, counting down.
GCTCGACGCGGTCCGTGACGCGGGGCAGGTCCCCGCCGAGGAGTTCGAGAAGGTCGTCGGTCGGATCTCGTTCTTCGTCAACGCCGGCGTGCGCTTCGTCGAGGAGATGTGCAAGATGCGCGCCTTCGGGCGGCTGTGGGACGAGATCACCCGCGACCGCTACGGCGTCACCGACCCGAAGATGCGTCGCTTCCGCTACGGCGTCCAGGTGAACTCGCTCGGTCTCACCGAGGCCCAGCCCGAGAACAACGTCCAGCGGATCGTGCTCGAGATGCTCGGCGTGAGCCTGAGCAAGAACGCCCGCGCCCGCGCGATCCAGCTCCCGGCGTGGAACGAGGCGCTCGGCCTCCCGCGGCCGTGGGACCAGCAGTGGTCGCTGCGCCTCCAGCAGGTGCTGGCCTTCGAGTCGGACCTGCTGGAGTACGGCGACCTGTTCGACGGCAGCCACGTCGTCGAGGCGAAGGTCGACGAGCTGGTCAGCGGCGCGAAGGAGGAGATCGACCGGATCCAGGCCATGGGCGGGGCCGTCGCCGCGGTCGAGAACGGCTACATGAAGCAGGCGCTGGTCGCGTCGCACGCGGCCCGGCGCGCCGCGATCGAGAACGGCGACTCCGTCGTGGTCGGCGTGAACGCCTACACCGAGACCGAGCCGTCGCCCCTGACCGCCGATCTCGACACCGCGATCCAGACCGCGGACCCGCAGGCCGAGGCGGGCGCGATCGAGCGGCTCGCGTCGTGGCGCTCGGTCCGCGACGAGGCGGGTGCGGCCGAGGCGCTCGACCGGCTCCGCGCCGACGCCAAGACCGACGCCAACCTGATGACGGCGACCCTCGCCTGCGCCCGGGCCGGGGTCACGACCGGCGAGTGGGCCGGCGCGCTGCGGGAGGTCTTCGGTGAGTTCCGGGCGCCCACCGGCGTGACGGGCGTCGTCGGTGTGGCTGAGGCCGGCGCCGAGCTCGCTGCCGTCCGCGACCGCGTACGGGCGACGGGCGAGGAGCTCGGCGGCCGTCTGCGGCTGCTGGTCGGCAAGCCTGGTCTCGACGGCCACTCGAACGGCGCCGAGCAGATCGCCGTGCGCGCTCGCGATGCCGGGTTCGAGGTCGTGTACCAGGGGATCCGCCTCACCCCGGCGCAGATCGCTGCGGCAGCCCTCGACGAGGACGTCGACTGCATCGGCCTGTCGATCCTGTCGGGATCGCACATGGAGCTGGTGCCGGACGTGATCGCGCAGCTGCGCGAGTCGGGGATCGCCGACGTCCCGGTCGTCGTCGGCGGGATCATCCCGACCTCGGACGCGAAGCGGCTGATCGAGGCCGGCGTCGCCGCGGTCTACACGCCGAAGGACTACGGCATGACCCAGATCATGGACGACATCGTCTCGGTCATCCGGACCGCGAACGACCTGGCCTGACGGCCGTACGCACCGGCCCCGCGCGGTGGGGAAGGTGAGCCATTCCTGCCTGGTGGCGGCGTGGCGGCGGCGCTAGCGTCGTTCCCGAGCCGCCCAACCGACGCGAGGAGCGTCCTCGCAGGCAGGAGTGTCCACGATGGCTTCGGAGAAGTTCGCCGCCCAGCTCAACGAGCAGATCGGCAACGAGTTCGCCGCCCACCAGCAGTACGTCGCGATCGCCTGCTACTTCGACGGCCTCACGATGCCGCAGATGGCGCAGCTGTTCTTCGACCAGGCGCTGGAGGAGCGCGACCACGCGATGATGATGGTGCGCTACCTGCTCGACGCCGATGCCCCGGTCGCGATCCCGGGGGTCGCGAGCCCGGTCAACGACTTCGGCGACGTCGTCGCGCCCGTCCAGCTGGCCGTCGACCAGGAGAAGCTGGTCACGCGGCAGATCAACGAGCTGACCGCGATCGCGCGCTCGGAGCACGACTTCGCCTCGGACCAGTTCATGCAGTGGTTCATCAAGGAGCAGGTCGAGGAGGTCGCGAAGATGAACGACCTGCTCGCGGTGGTCTCGCGGTCCTCCGACGATCTCGAGGCGATCGAGCTGTGGGTCGCGCGCGAGGAGACCGAGTCGGCCGACGACCCGACGGCGCCGCCGGTCGCCGGCGCCTGAGCCGGAAGCCGATGTCGTGCGCGTCCTCGTCGTCGGCGCCGGGGTCACCGGGCTGACCTGCGCCGTGGTGCTGGCCGAGCGCGGTCACACCGTCGACGTCGTCGCACGCGACCTGCCCGCCGAGACCACCTCCGCGGTGGCGGCCGCCTGGTGGTACCCGTATCTCGTCGAGCCCCGGCACCTCGTCCTCGGCTGGGCGGCCCGGACGTACGAGGTCCTGACCGGGCTCGCCGTCGGGGTCGACGCTGTCGCGGTGCGGCGGGCGCACGTGCTGTTCCGGACGGCGCAGCCCGACCCGTGGTGGGCCGAGGCGGTCCCCGAGCTGGGACGGGAGGCAGGCCTTCCCGACGGGTTCGCCGACGGCTGGACGTTCGCGGCGCCGGTCGCGCGGATGGACGCGTACCTCCCGTACCTCGCCTCTCGGCTCGAGGCGGCCGGGGGGACGGTGACCCGGATGGCGCTGTCGGCGCTGCCCGACGGAGCCGACGCCGTGGTCGACGCCTCCGGGCTGGGGGCCCGCCTGCTCGCCGGCGACGACACGGTGACGCCGACGCGCGGCCAGGTCCTCGTCCTGGACGGCCACGCGGTCGACGACGCCTGGTTGGTCGACGACGCCGAGGGCCTGATGTACGTGGTGCCGCGCGGCGCCGACGTCGTCGTCGGCGGGACGTCCGAGTCCGGCGACTGGACCCTCGCCCCGCGTCCGGAGCAGAGCGAGCAGATCCTGGCGCGGGCCCGAGCGATCGTCGGAGGGCTGGAGACCGCGCACGTACGGCAGACGAAGGTCGGACTGCGCCCGAGCCGACCGGCTGTCCGGCTCGAGGTCGAGCAGCGCGCCGACGCGTCACCGGTGGTGCACTGCTACGGCCACGGCGGTGCCGGCGTCACGCTGTCGTGGGGGTGCGCCGAGGACGTGGCCGACCTGGTCGACGGCCTGACCTGAGCACCCGTCAGCGCGCGGCGAGCTCCTGCTCGTCGCGGTCCTCGCTCGCGTCGGCCGCCTGGTCGTCGGCGGGGGACGTGTCCGTGGGCGTCATGTCGGCCGGCGCCGGCTCGGGCTCCGGCTCGGCGATCGCGGGCTCGTCGGTGGCCCCCGACCGACGGGCCGCGACCGCGCGGACGGTCCGCGGGGTCAGCGTCGGGGACGAACGCTCGAGGCGGGTCCAGCTCGCACGGATCTCGGCGAGGCGGTCGTCGGTGATCCGCTCGGACAGGATCGCCTGCTCGAGCTGTCGGCGCAGCCCCGCGTACTCGGTCGCGGCGTGCTGGTGCGCGATGGTCTGGCCGGCGTCGTCGGCGAACGCGTGCAGCAGCGAGAGCAGCGCCGTCGCCACGGCGAGAGAGCCCGCCACCACCGAGACCCACGGGTCGAGGTCGGCCAGCAGGTCCACGATCACGACCACGGCGGTCGCGACCGCGAACACGGCCGTGACCGCTCCGACGAGCCGGTGCCTACGGCGGGTCAGGCGCGCCGCGCGGCGATGGGCTTCGTGGGCGGTCGCGATGTCGTCGAGCCACGACACCACGGTCGGTTCGTCACCTCGGTAGGTCCACACCGACCGGATGCTAGCGAGGTCGGGCCCCTCGGCGGGGGCCGATTGCCACAACATCCCACGGGATGGATCCGTGCGCGTCGCCACCGCGCTTCCGCTGTCGGCAGAACCGGGTGGAACTGGACATCGAGAAGCGTAATCTGGATTACATGATTACGAACGAGCAGCAGGATGAGATCAGGGGCTGGTTCGCGGGCCGCCTCCCGGAGGGGTTGTTCGAGGCCCTCGTGGAGGTCGCGGTCGACCGCGAGGAGATCGTCGTGACCGGGCGTGTTCCCGCGCCGACGACATCGGAGGGCGCGTCGGACGCGGAGCGTCGCGGCGCCGTCGAGGGTCGGGTCCGCGAGTTCCGCGAGCGCACCCGCGACGAGCGGATCGGGATCGCGCGGGAGGCCGAGCACCGCTTCGACCGCAAGGTCTCGTGGGCCGTGGAGTGCGACGGCCGCAGGGTGCTGTTCACCCACGTCGCCGCACCGGTGATGACCCGGCTGCGCCAGCCGGAACGCCAGGTGCTGGACACGTTGATCGAGTCCGGTGTCGCGCGCAGTCGCAGCGAGGCCCTCGCGTGGTGCGTCCGCCTGGTCCAGCGGCACGCCGACGGGTGGCTCGACGAGCTGCGTGACTCGCTCGACGAGGTGCGCAGGGTCCGGGAGCGAGGACCTGACGGCGACACCGACGGCTGACGGCTGCCCGGACAGCGGGCCCGAGCACTACGTCGGCTCGGTCTCCCCGACGACCTGCCGCAGCATCCGATCGGCGGCCTCGCCGTACGCCACCATCCGCACGGTCTCCACGGTCGTCGACGCGTCCCGGATCGACGCCACGGCCTGGGCGACGGCGTCGTCGAGCGGCCAGCCGTACGCGCCGGCCGAGATCAGCGGGAACGCGACCACGCGAGCCCCGACCTCGTCGGCGACCGCCAGGGTCCGGGCGTAGCAGGAGCGCAGCACCGGCGTCCTGTCCTCGGACTCCGACCAGACCGGCCCGACCGTGTGGATCACCCAGCGTGCCGGCAGCAGGCCCGCGGTCGTCGCCACGGCGTCACCGGCCGGGAGACCCGCGGGATGGGTCGTGGCGCGGATCTCCCGGCAGGCGGTGAGGATCTCCGGCCCCCCGACCCGGTGGATCGCGCCGTCCACGCCACCGCCCCCGAGCAGCGTCGAGTTGGCGGCGTTCACGATCGCGTCCGCGTGGACGCCGGTGATGTCGCCCTGGACGACCTCGATGCGCAGCATGCTTCCTGCATACCCGAACCGCCGGGTGTCGACCAGCCGCCGGCCTCTCTGTGCCTGCCCGTCGCCCGCCGGCGCTCAGGCGCCGAGCAGCAGCGAGGTCGCGAGCACGATCATCGTCGCGGCGACGAACGCGTCCAGGACGCGCCACGCGGCGGGCCGAGCGAACAGCGGCGCGAGCAGGCGCGCGCCGTACCCGAGGCCGGTGAACCACACCAGGCTGCCGAGCACGGCGCCGATGCCGAACGAGACGCGTGCGTCTCCGTACGTCGAGGAGAGCGACCCGAGCAGCACGACGGTGTCGAGGTACACGTGCGGGTTGAGCCACGTGAGCGAGATGCAGACGACGACGGTCGTACGCAGCGACGTCGCGGTGGTGCCGCGTGCCGTGAGCGACCCCGGGTTCCACGCGCGGCGGGCCGCCAGCACCGCGTACGTGAGCAGGACGGCGGCGCCCGCGACGCGGATCGCGACCATCACCCCGTCGAGGTCGGCGAGCAGGGTGCCGAGACCGGCGACCCCGGCCGCCACCAGCACCGCGTCCGAGGCCGCGCAGATCGCGACCACGACCCCGACGTGCTCCCGCGCGATGCCCTGGCGCAGCACGAACGCGTTCTGGGCCCCGATCGCCACGATCAGCGACAACCCGAACCCGAGGCCGGCGAGCGCGGCCGGCAGCGACAGCTCCATGACGCCGACGCTAGAGCGCCGCATCGATGTAGATCAGCGAATGTTTCTGCAGGAACATCACGAACGCTTAAGATAGCGAGGTGAGTCTCGATCTTGCGCAGCTACGGGCGCTGGCCGCGGTGGTGACCGAGGGCAGCTTCGATGCCGCGGCTCGTTCGCTGCACGTCACGCCGTCCGCGGTGAGCCAGCGGATCAAGGCGTTGGAGAGCGCGGCCGGGCGTACGCTCGTCCGCCGCACCCGCCCTGTGGCGGCGACCGAGGCCGGCACCCGGATGCTTCGGCTCGCACGCGACGTCGACCTGCTCGTCAGCGAGGCCCAGGCGTCGCTGAGCACCGACCCCGACGCCGGCCCGGTGCGCGTCCCGATCGCGGTCAACGCGGACTCCCTGGCCACGTGGGTGCTCCCGGCCCTGGCGGAGGCGGCCGACGGCGTCGTCGTGGACCTCCACCGCGCGGACCAGGACCGGACGGCCGGGCTGCTGCGCGACGGTGTGGTGATGGCCGCGGTGACCAGTGACCGCGCCCCGGTGCAGGGCTGCTCGGTGACCCGGCTCGGCACGATGCGGTACCGGCCGTGCGCCGCGCCCGGGTTCGTGGCGCGCCATCTGGACGGGCGGCCGTTCGGGCGGGCGCTGCGGAGTGCGCCCGTGGTCGTGTTCGACCGGACGGACCGGCTCCAGGACGACTACCTCACGCGGCACGCCGTACGACCGGGCGACCCGCCGCGCCACCACGTCCCCGGCTCGGACGAGTTCCTGGCGGCCGTCCGGCTCGGACTCGGCTGGGGGATGCTGCCGGACCTGCAGACCGAGGCGCTGCGTGCCGCCGGGGACGTGGTCGTCCTCGAGCCGGGCGCCTCGGACGACGTCGAGCTGGTGTGGCAGCGGTGGAGGCTGCCGTCGGAGGCGCTCGACCGGGTCACCGCCTCGGTCGTCCGGCACGGCCGGGCCGCCCTCGCATGAGCCGGCCTCCGGCGGGAGCCGACCTCGGGCTCAGAAGAGCCGCAGGCTGGGGTCCTCGATCCCGCGCAGCGCGTCGTAGTCGACGATCCGGCACTCGATGCCACGGTCGGTGGCGAGCGTGCGCGCCTGCGGCTTGATCTCCTGCGCGGCGAAGATGCCGCGGACGGGGGCGAGCAGCGGGTCGCGGTTCATCAGCTCGAGGTAGCGGGTGAGCTGCTCGACCCCGTCGATCTCGCCACGGCGCTTGATCTCGACGGCGACCGAGCCGCCCCCGGGGTCCTTGCAGAGCAGGTCGACCGGACCGATCGCCGTCATGAACTCGCGGCGCACCAGCGCCAGGCCGTCCCCGAGCGTGCCGGGATGGTCGGCGAGCAGCTCCTGGAGGTGCTTCTCGACGCCGTCCTTCTGCAGCCCCGGGTCGACGCCGAGGTCGTGGTCGGAGTCGTGCAGGACCTCGTCGATCAGGATCCGGAGCGTGTCGTCGGTCTTGCCGGCTGCGACCGTCCACTCGAGGCGGCCGTCGTCTGCGGAGGACTCCTTCAGCGTGCAGGGAGGGCTCATCCAGTTCAGCGGCTTGTAGGCACGGTCGTCGGAGTGGATCGAGACCGACCCGTCGGACTTGACCAGGATCAGGCGGGTGGCCAGGGGCAGGTGGGCGGTGAGCCGGCCCGCGTAGTCGACCTGGCACCGGGCGATGACGAGACGCACCCCGACAGGCTAGCGACCGCCGGTCCGGGTCAGCACGCGTCCCCGGATCGTGAGCGTCGCGCCGTCGTAGCGAGCCCGCGTCGTGACGCCGTCACGGCCCTTGAGCCGGATCCGGGTCTTGCGAGGCTGCTTCCAGGTCCCGTTGCGGAAGTTCTTGAACCCCTCGAAGTCCTCGCGGAACGTGCCGTCGGCCTCGAGGTGGATCTTCCACCGCATCTGCTTGTTGCGGTAGGAGCCGACGGGATCGTCGGCGTACGCCCCGGCCGGCGGCTCCGTCGCCGCCTCGCTCGCCGTCGGCTCGGCGGTCGGCGTGGTCGGCGGGGGCGTGAGCGTCGTACGGGTGGGTTCGGGTGTCGGTGTCGTGGCGGTCGACGGGGCGTCGGTCGCCGACGGGCTCGCCGAGGACGCGCTCGAGGTCGGTTCGCTCGAAACGGCTGCGGGTTCGGTGCCGCTGCAGCCGGCAACCGTCAGGCAGAGGACCGTCACGACGGCCGCGAGGACACGCATGGCGCCATGCTAGGCAGCCCGGTGGCGCCGCCGTCCGAGGCGCGGCCGACAGTCTCGGGAGGCCTCCCGCTGGCAGTCTCCGTAGCCGGCCACGGAGACCCTCACCTGGCCCTGACGGTTTCCCCAGCCCGGTGACGGTCTGCGTAGCGAGGTGAGACCGCGTCTCGATCACTCGCTGCGCTCGTGCCTCGACGAGCGGATGGGGGCGCGCTCGTGCCTCGACGAGCGGATGGGGGCGCGCTCGTGCCTCGACGAGCGGGTGGGGTGCGCTCGTGCCTCGACGAGCGGATGGGGGCGGGGGAGTGACCTGGCTCACGGCGCGGATGGTGAACCTCTGGAACACTCCCACTACCCGGCAGTAACATGTCGGACACACATCGGCCGCATCACCACCACGAGGAGACGTCCGTGGCGCGCGAGATCACCACTGTCGGAGTTGTCGGACTGGGCACCATGGGCGCCGGGATCGCGGAGGTCCTGGCGCGTCACGGCCTCGGCGTCGTCGGCGTCGACGTCGACCAGTCGTCCCTGGACCACGGGCGTGCGACGATCGAGCACTCGACCCAGCGCGCCGTCGACGGCGGGAAGCTGGAGGAGGGCGACCGCAAGATGCTCCTGGACCGGATCGGCTACGCCACCGATCTCGGAGCCCTGGCGGAGGTCGACTTCGTGATCGAGGCCGTCGTCGAGCAGATCGACGTGAAGATCGCGGTGTTCACGGCGCTCGATGGCATCGTCGCCGACGACGTCGTCCTCGCGACCAACACCTCGGCGCTGGCCGTGACCCAGATCGCGTCCGCGACCCGTCTCCCGAGCCGCGTGGTCGGGATGCACTTCTTCAACCCGGCGCCGGTCCAGCAGTTCGTCGAGATCGTCCGTACGGTCGTCTCCGCGCCCGAGGTCGTCGAGTCTGCGAGCGCACTGTCGACCCGTCTCGGCAAGAGCCCCGTGGTGGTGGGCGACAAGGCCGGCTTCATCGCCAACGCGCTGCTGTTCGCCTACCTGAACCACGCCGCGTCGATGTTCGAGCAGCAGTACGCCAGCCGCGAGGACATCGACGCTGCGATGCGGCTCGGCTGCGGCTACCCGATGGGGCCGCTCGCGCTGCTCGACCTGATCGGCCTCGACACCGCGTACGAGATCCTCGAGACGATGTACCTGCAGGACCGCAAGCGGGTCCACGCGCCGTCGCCGATCCTCAAGCAGATGGTCACGGCCGGGCTCCTGGGCCGCAAGTCGGGCCGCGGTTTCTACACCTACGCCGAGCCGTACTCCTCGACGGTGGTGGACGACACCGCCGGCAGCGCGGCCGCAGCCCCGCAGCTGCGGCGCGAGATCGCGACGGTCGGCGTGGTCGGGACCGGCACGATGGCGTCGGGGATCGTCGAGGTGTTCGCCAAGGCGGGCTACCCGGTGACGTTCGTCGGCCGGTCGCAGGACAAGCTCGACGGCGTCGTCGCCGCGATCACGAAGTCGCTCGACAAGGCGGTCGCGCGGGGCCGGATGACCGAGGACGCGAAGTCCGACGTGCTCGGCCGGCTCAGCGGCGCCACCGAGCGGGAGGCGCTGGCCGACGTCGACATCGTGGTCGAGGCGATCGCGGAGGACATCGACATCAAGCTCGACCTCTTCCGCGACCTGGACCGGATCTGCAAGCCCGGCGCGATCCTCGCCACCACCACGTCGTCGCTGCCCGTGATCGCGTGCGCGTCGGTCACGAGCCGTCCCGGCGACGTGATCGGGATGCACTTCTTCAACCCGGCGCCGGTGATGAAGCTCGTCGAGGTCGTCTCCACGGTCGCGGTCGACGACGAGGTCGCGGAGACCGTCCGGGCCCTGTGCGGAGGGGTGGGCAAGCACGCCGTGTCCTGCGGCGACCGCGCGGGCTTCATCGTGAACGCCCTGCTCTTCCCGTACCTCAACGACGCGGTGAAGATGCTCGAGGCCCACTATGCGACCGCGGACGACATCGACCTCGCGATGAAGCTGGGCTGCCGCCTCCCGATGGGTCCGTTCGAGCTGCTCGACGTGGTCGGCAACGACGTGTCGCTGGCGATCGAGCAGACCCTGTTCCGTGAGTTCCGCGAGCCTGCGTGGGCGCCGGCGCCGCTCCTCGAGCACATGGTCACGGCCGGCTACCTGGGTCGCAAGACCGGGCGCGGCTTCCGCGACTACGCCCGGCGCTGACCCGAGACCGACGGCGGTGGCGGGCCGACCGCGACGCGCGGCCCGCCACCGCCGCCCCAGTACGCTGACCGCATGTCCCGCCGCCGCCGTACGCCACGTGCGCCCCGGGGGACGCACCCGCCGAGCGGGGGTCACGAGGTCGTCGAGGAGCGGCCCGACGGTGCCTGGGTGGTCCGGTCGATCACCGGGTCGTCGTCGACCAAGACCTACACCTGTCCCGGGTGCGGGCAGCCGATCCGGCCGGCGACGCCGCACGTCGTCGCGTGGCCGGTCGAGCCGGGGCTGCTGAGCACCTCCGGGCTCGACGAGCGGCGGCACTGGCACACGTCCTGCTGGCGTCGTCGGCGCTGATCCGGCACGGCGCCCCGCCGGCATACGCGAGTCCGCGACGCGCCGTGCACACGAGTGGCGCACGCGGGTCCGTGTCCGCCATCCTGGCCTCGGCCGGACTGCCCGGCCTTCGAGAGGAGAGACCCATGGCGACGCGCTCCAACCCGGTGGCCCAGGGCGTGACCCTGTTCGCGACCGCGCTGCTCCTGATGCTCGGCATCGTGCAGATCTTCACCGGGATCGCCGGCATCGCCAAGGACGACCTGCTCGTCGCGACGCCGGACTACATCTACGCGCTGAGCACGACCGCCTGGGGCTGGATCCACCTGATCCTCGGCATCATCTTCGTCGTCGTCGCGATCATGATCGTGACCGGCAGCACGTTCGCGCGCATCGTCGGCATCGGGATCGCGGTGCTGTCGCTGATCGCGAACTTCCTCTGGCTTCCGTACTACCCGTTCTGGGCGTTCCTCGTGATCGCCTTCGACGTCCTCGTGATCTGGGCGCTGAGCCGCTACACCGTCGACGACTGACCGCGTACGGGGTGGTGCGGGCGGCTCGTAGGGTGGGGGCGTGAGCGAACCCCAGACGATCCGTGGCAGCTCCGTGCTGCCCGCGCGCCGCGAGCCCATCACGCTGCACACCGCCGACGGGCTGGAGCTCGTCGGCGAGCTGGCCCTGCCGCCGGAGAACGACCCCGTGGCGACGATGGTGTGCCTGCACCCGCTCCCGACCCACGGCGGGATGATGGACAGCCACGTCTTCCGCAAGGCGTCCTACCGCTTGCCGGCGCTGGCCGACGTCGCCGTGCTGCGGTTCAACACGCGCGGCACCACGAGCGCGCAGGGCACCAGCCAGGGGGCGTTCGACGACGGCGTCGGGGAGCGCTACGACGTCGCGGCCGCGATCGAGTACGCCGACTTCACCGACCTGCCGAACATCTGGCTGGTGGGCTGGTCGTTCGGCACCGACCTCACGCTCCGCTACGGGCTGGACGACGAGGTGGCCGGAGCGGTGCTCCTGTCGCCTCCGTTGCGCTACAGCACCGACGCGGACCTGGACGCCTGGGCGGAGTCGGGTCGCCCGCTCGTGGCGCTCGTCCCGGAGCACGACGACTACCTGCAGCCGCCCGAGGCGCGCGAGCGGTTCGCGCGGGTGCCGCAGGCCGAGGTCGTCGCGGTCGACGGCGCCAAGCACCTGTGGGTCGGAGACACCGAGCGTGTGCTGGACGAGATCGTGGCGCGGCTCAACCCCGCCGCGAGGGTCCCGCTCCCGCACACCTGGGACGGGCCGATGGAGCGGGCGGACTCGTCGATGTACGCAGACCGCACCGTCGCCGCGTTCGACACGACGGACCGCGACTGAACCGTCCGGCCACGGGACGGCGTCCGTACCCGAGCAGCGCCGAGGCCCCGGCCCCGTTGGGGGGACCGGGGCCTCGGCGGCGTCACGCGGGTGCTCAGGAGCGTGCGTCACCCTCGTCGTCGGCGTAGTCGCCGGCCGACGGGCCGCCGAGCTTGGCACGCTGCACGGGCGGGGAGTCGGCCGGCCGGTCCGGAACGATCTCGGCGTCGATCACGTCGTCGTCGGTCTCGTCGTCGGCAGCAGCCTCGTCCGCGACCGCCACGTGCTGCTCGAGCTCGAGCGCCGACGGTGCCTCGACCGCGGCGGGCGTCCTGGCCGAGGACGTGGTGTCGTCGTCGAGCGAGTCGAGACCGGCGAACGACCCGATGACCTGGCGCAGCTTGCCGAGCTGGGCCTTGACGGTGTCCCGCTTGCTGACCAGGTCGTCGAGCTCGTTGCGGGTCTCCTTGATCTGGCGCTCGGCATCGGCCCGGGCCTGTGCGAGCGCGTGCTCGGACTGGCTGCGTGCGGTCGACATGAGCTGCTCGGCCTCGCGCTTGGCGCGGGCGAGCACCCGCTCCGACTCCGCCCGGCTCTCCTCCCGGCGCTTGGTCGCCTCGGCGATCGCCTCGCGCGCCCGCGACTCCGCGGCGCTCGCCCGGGACTCGGCGTCGGCGATCATCTTCGTGGTCTGCTCGGTGGCGACCTCGTGGGCCTCCGCCGCCTCCTTGGCCATCCGCTCCTTCTCGAGCGCGAGCACGCGCCGAGCCTCGGTGAGCTCGCGGTCGGCGGCGGCGCGGACCTTCTCGGCCTCACGCGTCGCGGTCAGGCGTGCCGAGCTGGCGGCCTGCGTGGCGGCGAGCTGGATCTGGTCGGCCTCCCGCTTGGCCTTGGCGAGCACGTCCTCGGCCTCGGCCAGAGCGAGGGCGCGCTCGCTCTCGGCCTCGGCGAGCAGCCGCTCGCGGGTCTCCTCGACGTCGGCGAGCTGCACCGCGCGCAGGTCGTCGGCCTCCTTGGCCGCGCTGGTCTTGATGGTGGCGGCCTCGGACTCGGCGACCCGACGCAGGTCGTCCGCGTCCCGCTTGGCACGGTCCAGCATGTCCGCGGACTGGGCCTCCGCGAGCGACAGCAGCTCCGCCGCGCGACCCCCGAGGCCGGCGTAGCTGGGCTTGGCGTTCTCGGTGAGCTGCGTCCGCAGACTCTCGATCTCCCGCTCGAGCTCGCCGAGCCGCGCCTGGGCGGCGCTCGCCGACTCCTCGGCCTTCGCGACGTCGCCGTTGTGCTGCTTGAGGTACGCGTCGACCGCGTCCTTGTCGTACCCGCCTCGGCGCACCAGGGGGAAGCCGGCGTCACCGGTCGAGCGGGCTGGGTCGTTGTCGAGGATGGAGAAGTTGTCTGTCATCGATGGGGGCCTTCACGTCGGAGGTGTGCGGAGGTCGCGTGTGCACAGAGCCTACCGCGACCTCCCCACTGAACTCACCCCCGTCAGACTCCCCGAAAACGGTTGATCTCGGCCTCGTGACGGGCACGCTTCTCCTGGTCGCGGACCCCCAGACCCTCCTCGGGCGCCAGGCAGAGCACGCCGACCTTGCCCTGGTGGGCGTTGCGGTGGACGTCGAGGGCCGCCTGACCCACCTCGTCCATCCCGTAGACCTTGGAGACCGTCGGGTGGATCATGCCCTTGTCGACGAGCCGGTTGGCCTCCCACGCCTCGCGGTAGTTCGCGAAGTGCGAGCTCTTGATGTTCTTCAGGTTCATCCAGAGGTACCGGTTGTCGTACTGGTGCATGTAGCCCGAGGTCGACGCGCAGGTGATGATCGTCCCGCCCTTGCGCGCGACGTACACGCTCGCGCCGAAGGTCTCGCGGCCCGGGTGCTCGAAGACGATGTCGGGATCGTCCCCGCCGGTGAGCTCGCGGATCTTCGCGCCGAAGCGCTTCCACTCGCGGGGATCCTGCTCGTGCTCGTCCTTCCAGAACCGGTAGCCCTCGGCGGAGCGGTCGATCACCAGCTCCGCGCCCATCGAGCGCACGATCTCGGCCTTCTCCGGCGACGAGACCACGCAGACCGGGATCGCGCCGCCGTTGAGGGCAAACTGGGTGGCGTACGAGCCGAGGCCGCCCGAGGCGCCCCAGATCAGCACGGTGTCGCCCTGCTTCATGGCCGCGCCGTTCTTGCTGACGAGCTGGCGGTAGGCCGTCGAGTTGACCAGGCCCGGGCTCGCGGCCTCCTCCCAGGAGAGGTGGTCGGGCTTCGGCATCAGCTGGTTGGCCTTGACGACGGCGAGCTCCGCCAGTCCGCCGAAGTTGGTCTCGAAGCCCCAGATCCGCTGCTGGGGGTCCATCATCGTGTCGTCGTGGCCGTCGGGGCTCTCGAGCTCGACCGACAGGCAGTGGGCGACGACCTCCTGGCCGGCCTTCCAGGCGTTCACGCCGGGGCCGGTGCGCAGCACGACGCCGGCCAGGTCGGAGCCGACGACGTGGTACGGGAGGTCGTGCCGCTTGGTGTACTCGGAGACGCGGCCGTACCGCTCGAGGAAGCCGAAGGTGGAGACGGGCTCGAAGATCGAGGTCCACACGGTGTTGTAGTTGATCGAGCTGGCCATGACGGCGACCAGCGCCTCACCGGGTGCGAGCTCCGGCACCGGCACGTCGTCGACGTGGAGGCTGCGGCGCGGGTCCTTGTCGCGGGTCGCGAGCCCTTCGAACATGTCGACTTCGTCCTTGTGGACCGTGACACCTCGGTAGGACTCGGGGATCGCGATGCTCGCGAACTCCTCGCCCGGGGTGTCGCCTGCCATGATGGCGTCCAGGATGTTCTTCACGTCGTCCTCCAGTTGACCGGCGCGTTCTGCGTTACGCGGATATTACTAATCGGTAATAACCGGGGGTAGGTGGTGTGACCGAAGTCCCACCGGCCGGGTGATGGCGCGGACGGGGACGGAGCTTGCGCGTGCGGGCGTGGTGACACCCGGACGTGGCAGCAGGTCGATCGTAGGATGGCGACCTGGTCGCCGGGCAGCCGGTCCCCGGGACCGCAGGAGGGAATGACGTGCACGTCGACCTGAACAGCGACGTCGGGGAGTCGTACGGTCGGTGGACCCTGGGCGACGACGACGCGGTCCTGCGGGTGGTCACCAGCGCGAACGTCGCGTGCGGGTTCCACGCGGGCGACCCGTCGGTGCTGCGCGCCACCTGCCGCTCGGCGGTGCAGCAGGCGGTGGTGATCGGTGCGCAGGTCGGGTACGGCGACCTAGCCGGGTTCGGCCGACGTTTCGTGGACGTGGCGCCGGCGGACCTCGAGGCCGACGTGATCTACCAGATCGGGGGGCTGGACGCGATCGCGCGGACGGTCGGCGGCCGGGTCCGCTACGTCAAGCCGCACGGGGCGCTCTACCACGCGACCGTCGACCACGCGGGACAGGCCGAGGCGGTCGTCCGCGCGGTGGCGACGCTCGACCGCGGCCTCCCGGTCCTCGGTCCGCCCGGCTCGATGCTGCTGGAGGCCGCGCGCGCCGCCGGCCTGCGGACCGTGGCGGAGGCGTTCGCGGACCGCGGCTACCGCTCGGACGGTCGTCTGGTGCCCCGCGGTGAGCCCGGAGCGGTGCTCTCCGACCCCGAGACGGTCGCGCGCCGCGCCGTGCGCATGGTCACCGAGGGACGTGTCGAGGCGGTCGACGGGAGCGACGTCGACGTGGCCGCGGGATCGCTGTGCCTGCACGGCGACACCCCGGACGCCGTCGGGCTCGCGACGGCCGTGGCCGGCGCGCTCACCGGCGCCGGCGTCGAGCTGCGTGCGTTCGGGTGATCCGCGTGGGTCCCGGGTCGAGATCGGCCGGGAGCGGCGGCCGGTGAGCGTTCGTGCGCAGCGCGTCGTCGCGTACGGGGACCGGGCGGTGCTGGTCGAGCTCGCGGGCCCCGACGAGGTGGTCGCGTGGACTGCGGCGCTGCGGGCCGGGCCGCCGGGCTGGCTCGCCGACCTCGTACCCGCGGCACGGACGGTGCTGGTCGTCGGGGACGGTTCGCTCCCGGTGCCGCAGCTGGCCGAGCGGGTCGCCCGGATCGAGGCGGACGCCGACGCCGGCGGCACGAGCGAGGGTCGCGAGGTCCGCATCGAGGTCCGCTACGACGGCCCCGACCTCGCGGAGGTGGCGCGGGCGACCGGTCTGGACGAGGCCGCGGTGGTCCGGGCGCACACGGCTGGTCCGTGGAGGGTCGCGTTCGGCGGGTTCGCGCCCGGGTTCGCCTACCTCGTCGGAGGAGACCCGCGGCTGCGGGTCGGGCGTCGCGACGCGCCCCGCCCTCGTGTCCCCGCCGGCGCCGTCGGGCTCGCCGGCGCGTACACCGGGGTCTACCCGCGCGAGTCCCCGGGCGGCTGGCAGCTGATCGGGCACACCGACGCGGCGCTGTGGGACGTACGCTCCGACCCGCCGGCGCTGCTCGCCCCGGGCGACCGGGTGCACTTCGTGGAGATCGGATGAGCGTGGAGATCGGATGAGCTTCGCGCTGGAGGTGCTCGCCGTCCGGGGGCCGGTGCTGGTGACGGACCCGGGACGCCCGGGCCTGGCGTCGATCGGCGTGGGCCCGTCCGGCCCTGCCGACCGTGGGGCGTACGCTGCCGCGAACCGGCTCCTCGGGAACGATCCCTCCGCCCCGGCGCTGGAGGTGACGATGGGCGGGCTCGTGGTGCGTGCCGACCGCGGCCTCTGGATCGCGGTGTGCGGTGCCGAGGGCGACGTCGTCGTCGACGGCACCGAGCACCCGGTCGGGATCGCGCTCCCCGTGCGCGACGGCAGCACGGTCGAGATCGCGACTCCTCGTCGCGGTGCCCGCAGCTATCTCGCGGTGCGCGGCGGGCTGGACGTGGCGCCGGTGCTCGGCTCCGCCGCGTACGACACGCTCGGCGAGGTCGGGCCGCGCCCGCTCCGCGCCGGGGACCGGCTCGCGGTCGGGCCCGGCGGTGCGCCGTTGCCGGGCGTCGACTCCCCGGTGCCCCCGCACGTCCCGACCGAGCCGGTGGTCCTGCGCGTGGTCCGCGGGCCGCGCGACGACGCCCTGGAGGACCCCGAGGCCCTGATCGGAACCCGGTGGACGGTCGCGCCGGACAGCGACCGCGTGGGCGTGCGGCTCGACGGCCCACCGCTGGCCGCGGCCGGCGAGCGCGTCGGGTCAGGGGAGAGCGAGGGCGTGCTGCGTGGCGCGGTCCAGCTCCCGCCCTCCGGACTCCCGGTCGTCTTCGGGGTCGACCATCCCGTGACCGGCGGTTACCCCGTCGTCGCGGTCGTCGTCGACGCGGACGCCGACGTCCTCGGGCAGCTGCGCCCCGGGGAGCAGGTCCGGCTGGCGTGGGCCTGAGCCCGGACGCGAGCCCGGGCCCGTGGTCCGACGTGGATCAGTGCGCGGCGTCGGCGGCCGGCTCGACCAGCTCGACGAGGACGCCGCCCGCGTCCTTGGGGTGCACGAAGTTGACGCGGCTGTCCGAGGTCCCGCGGCGCGGCTCGTCGTACAGCAGGCGCACGCCCCGGTCGCGCAGGGTCGCGCTCGCCGCGTCGATGTCGCTCACGCGGTACGCGAGCTGCTGGATGCCCGGACCGTTGCGGGTCAGGAACTTCGCGATCGTGGAGGCGTCGGACAGCGGCGCGAGCAGCTGGATCCGCTGGTCGGTGTCGCCGACGGCGAGCATCGCCTCGCGCACCCCCTGCTCCTCGTTGATCTCCTCGTGCACGGAGTGCAGACCGAAGACGTTGGCGTAGAACTCCAGCGCCTCGTCGAGGTCGGGCACCGCGATGCCGACGTGGTCGATGGCGATGAGCAGATGAGCGGGAACCATGCGCCGCAGGATAGGCCACCGCGGCGACGCCCGGTGACGG
The DNA here is from genome assembly GCF_002797495.1 of Mumia flava. Lineage (NCBI taxonomy): Bacteria > Bacillati > Actinomycetota > Actinomycetes > Propionibacteriales > Nocardioidaceae > Mumia > Mumia flava. The sequence continues at coordinate 660,499 of NZ_PGEZ01000001.1, read as the reverse complement.
TGCGTACGATCGGGTGCCACCGACGGCCCGCCGTACGACCCGGTGCCGGCCTCGACGGCTTCGATCCGAGCGCCCACCCGCGCGCCCTCGAACCGCGCCCACGCGCACCGCACACTGGTCGTGTGACCTTCCTCACCGGTCGCCGCGCCGATGTTACGCACGGGTATCGTGCTGCAGAGGTCAGCACCGGTCCATCGGCACCACCGCGCTGCTCCAGCGCACGAAGGAGATCCTCATGTCCTCTCGTCAGTCCGTCATCGTCGCCGGCGCCCGGACGCCCATCGGTCGTCTGCTCGGCGGTCTCAAGACGCTCTCCGCGGCCGACCTCGGCGGCATCGCCATCGAGGGCGCCCTGGAGAAGGCCGGCGTGTCCGGCGACCAGGTCGAGTACGTGATCATGGGCCAGGTGCTCGGGGCCGGGGCCGGCCAGGTCCCCGCCCGTCAGGCGGCGGCCAAGGGCGGGATCCCGCTCGACGTCCCGGCGATCACGATCAACAAGGTCTGCCTGTCCGGCCTGAACGCGATCGCGACCGCGGACCAGCTGATCCGCGCCGGCGAGTACGACGTCGTGGTCGCCGGCGGGCAGGAGTCGATGACCCGCGCGCCGCACCTGCTCACGGGGTCGCGCGAGGGCTTCAAGTACGGCAAGACCACGATGCTCGACCACATGGAGTACGACGGGCTCTGGGACTCGCTCACCGACCAGGCGATGGGTGCGCTGACCGAGGCGCGCAACGCCGACGTGGACGACCTGACCCGCGAGGAGCAGGACGCGTTCGGTGCCCGTTCGCACCAGCTCGCCGCGGCCGCGCAGAAGAACGGCGTGTTCGACGACGAGATCGTCCCGGTGGAGGTCGCCGGTCGTCGCGAGACCGTGACGGTCGGCGCCGACGAGGGCGTCCGCGGCGACACCACCGCGGAGTCGCTCGCGCGGCTGCGCCCCGCGTTCTCCAAGACCGGCACCATCACCGCCGGGACCGCGTCGCAGATCTCCGACGGCGCCTGCGCGGTCGTCGTGATGGCGAAGGAGAAGGCCGAGGAGCTCGGCCTGACCTGGATCGCCGAGATCGGGTCCGCCGCGACCGTCGCCGGGCCCGACTCGACGCTGCAGATGCAGCCGGCGAACGCCATCGTCAAGGCCTGCGCGAAGGAGGGCATCGACCCCGCCGACCTCGATCTGGTCGAGATCAACGAGGCGTTCGCCGCTGTCGGCATCGCCAGCCAGCGCTCGCTCGGCATCGCCGAGGACAAGGTCAACGTCAACGGCGGTGCGATCTCGCTGGGCCACCCGATCGGGATGAGCGGCGCCCGCGTCGTGCTGCACCTCGCGCTCGAGCTCGGGCGGCGCGGCGGCGGCGTCGGCGCGGCCGCGCTGTGCGGAGGCGGCGGCCAGGGCGACGCCCTGATCGTCCGCGTGCCGCAGCGCTGACCGCCGCCGGATGCCACGCCGTACGGTCGCCGTCGACGAGCTGGTCCGCTCGGCTCGCGACGGCGACCCGCGCGCGGTCGCACGGCTGATCTCGCTCGTCGAGGACGACGCGGCCACGCTGCCGGAGCTGAGCGCCGCGCTCACGCCGTACGTCGGGGGTGCGCAGGTCGTCGGGCTGACCGGCTCGCCCGGGGTCGGGAAGTCGACCTCGACGGCGGCCCTCGTCGGTGCGCTGCGGGCGGAGGACCTGCGGGTCGGCGTGCTCGCGGTCGACCCGACCTCGCCGTTCTCCGGCGGGGCGCTGCTCGGCGACCGGATCCGGATGTCCGAGCACGCGACCGATCCCGGGGTGTTCATCCGTTCGATGGCGACCCGGGGCCATCTCGGAGGGCTCTCGGTCGCGGCGCCGCTCGCGCTGCGGGTGCTCGACGCGGCCGGCTGCGACGTGATCCTGGTCGAGACCGTCGGCGTGGGGCAGTCCGAGGTCGAGGTCGCCGGGCTCGCCGACACCACGGTCGTGCTGCTGGCCCCGGGGATGGGCGACGGGATCCAGGCGGCCAAGGCCGGCATCCTCGAGATCGGCGACGTCTACGTCGTCAACAAGGCCGACCGTGACGGCGCCCGCCAGGTCCGCAGGGAGCTGCGCGCGATGCTGTCGTTGGCGGAGCGCGGCGAGGGTGCCTGGAAGCCGCCGATCCTGCTGACCGTCGCGTACCGCGGCGAGGGCGTCGAGGAGGTGGTCGCGGCGATCCGCGACCACCGTCGCTGCGCCGACGACTCCGGCGACCTCGACCGTCGTCGGCTGCGCCGCGCGCGCGACGAGATCGAGGCGATCGCGGCGGCGCGGCTGCGGGCACGGTTCGCCTCGCTGCACGGGGACGGCCGCCTCGACGGGCTCGCGGCCGACGTCGTCGCGTCGCGCACGGACCCGTACGCGGCGGCCGAGGCGGTCGTCGCGGCGCTCTGAGCCGTGCTGCGGCCGCCCCGGTGCGGGCGGCCGATCGGTCGGGCGGCGGCGCGCCTGTATCGAACCCCCTCACCGATCCGATATAAACGTGCGTGACTGTGCCTGTCCCGAGCCCCCGAGAAAGGCAGCTCCTCCGTGAAAAAGGCGCTCATCTGGATCCTGATCGGGTTCGTCATCTACTTCCTGGTGACGTCTCCCGACGGTGCCGCCGGTTTCGTGGAGACCATCTGGGACTTCATCCTCGACCTGTTCGAGGCGATGGCGGACTTCCTCGAGAGCCTGCTGTCCTGAGGCCGCGGGGGATCCGGTGCTGAGTCTGCTCCTGCGTCTGGTCCCCGACCGGGACCTGGGCCGCCACCTCCTCCTCGACGAGGGGGAGCGGGTCAAGGACGTGGTGCGCCACCACTGGATCGTGTTCGTGGTCCCGTACCTGCTGGTCGCGTGCGGGTTCGTCGTCTTCGTGCTGGGGTTCTTCGGCCCGATCCAGGTCGGGTGGCTGCTGTTCATCGCCGGGATCGGCCTCGGGGCGTGGGGTGTCTACCGGGCGGCCTACCAGCACCTCGACGTCTTCGTGATCACGAACTTCCGCGTGCTGAAGATCCGCGGGGTCTTCGAGGTCAAGATCGCGACGATGCCGATGGCCCGAATCCTCGACGTCACCGTCGACCGACCCTTCATCGGTCGCCTGCTCGGCTTCGGTCACTTCATCTTCGAGTCGGCGGCGCAGTCCCAGGGCCTGCGGGACATCCGCTTCATCTCCGACCCGTACGGTCGCGATCGCGAGATCCAGCGCGCGCTCCAGGAGGCCGGCCTGCGCGGTCCCGCCCCCCGCTGACCACGTCCGGCGGGGCCGCCCGAACCCGCCGGCGCGGGATCTCTCGAGCGGCCGGCGCGTTCAGCCCTGCGCGTCGCGCTCCTGCGCGGCCAGAGCGCGGGCCAGGTCGGCACGCCCTTCGCTGACGTAGCGCCGCGTGGTCGGGTCGATGTCCGCCGTGGCCAGCCACGCGTCGACCGTCGCGAGCGTCTCGGCGCTCGGGTTGGCCCGCGGGAACATCGACTCGAGGATGGTCGACGCGCGCCACACGCCCTTCTCGATCACGGTCTCGGCGGTCTCGAGGTAGCGGGCGACGTACGGTGCGAGCACCTCGGCCTGCCCGCCGACCTGGAACGACGTGGCGATGCTGCGCTGGGTCTCGTTCGGAAGGTCGTCGCGCACGACGACCGCGTCCCACGCCGCGGCCTTCGCGTCGGCGTCCGGGCGGATCGCCCGGGCCCCCGCCGCGTGCTCCTGACCCGCGATCGTCCGGTCCCGCTCGAGCTCGGCGTCGATCTCGGCGTCGCCGTACGCGCCGGTCCGCGCCAGCGCGGTGACGAGCGTCCAGCGCAGGTCCGTGTCGACGGTGAGGCCGTCGAGGACGAGCGACCCGTCGAGCAGCCCGCGCAGCATCGCGACGGCGTCGTCGGATCGCGCCGCCGCGGCGTACCCGCGCGTCAGCGCGAGCTGGTGGTCCGAGCCCGGTACGGCGTCGGTCAGCAGCCGGCGCAGCCCGGTCTCCCAGCGCGAGGCCAGCGCGTCGCGGTGCTGCGGCGCGGCGTACTGCGTGACGGCCGAGAGCCCCTGACGCAGCAGCGACTGCACCGCGGTGAGGTCGGACTCGGTGCCGACCCCGGCCAGGACGATCTCCACGAACGTGCGGGCGCCGACCTCGGCGTCGCGGAGCATGTCCCAGCTCGAGCCCCAGCACAGCGCCCGGGCGAGCGAGGAGTCGATCGTGGCGATCGAGGACCGCAACGTCTCCAGCGACCGGTCGTCGAGCCGGATCTTGGCGTACGTGAGGTCGTCGTCGTTCAGCAGGACGAGGTCCGGCTGGGTCTCGCCGAGGAGCTCGGGGATCGGCGTGGAGGCGCCGGTGATGTCGGTCTCGACGCGGTGCCGGCGGACGAGCCCGTCGGCCGTGCGGTCGTACAGGCCGATCGCGATCCGGTGGCGGCGCAGCGTCGGGTAGTCGGCCGCGGCGGTCTGCTCGACCGCGAACGCGGTGAAACGGCCGTCGGCGTCGACCTGGAAGGCCGGCCGCAGCGTGTTGACGCCGGACGTCTGGAGCCACTCCTGGGCCCACGCGTGCAGATCGCGCCCGGAGGCCTCCTCGAGCTCGGCGAGCAGGTCGGCGAGCTCGGTGTTGCCGTAGGCGTACTTCGTGAAGTAGGCCCGCAACCCGGCGAGGAAGTCCTCCTCGCCGACCCAGGCGACGAGCTGCTTGAGCGTCGAGGCGCCCTTGGCGTAGGTGATGCCGTCGAAGTTGGCCTCGACCGCGTGCAGGTCGTAGTTGTCCGCGGCGATCGGGTGCGTCGAGGGCAGCTGGTCCTGGCGGTACGCCCAGTTCTTGCGCTGGTTCGTGAAGCCGGTCCAGACGCCGGTGTACCGCGTCGCCTTCGCCTCGGCGTAGTGCGACGCCCACTCGGCGAACGACTCGTTCAGCCACAGGTCGTCCCACCACTTCATCGTGACGAGGTCGCCGAACCACATGTGCGCCATCTCGTGCAGGATCGTGTTGGCGCGCGACTCGTAGGCCGCGTGGGTCTGGCGGCTGCGGAAGATGTACTCGTCGCGGAACGTCACCGCGCCGGCGTTCTCCATCGCGCCCATGTTGTACTCCGGCACGAACGCCTGGTCGTACTTCCCGAACGGGTAGCCCATGGCGAACGCGTCCTCGAAGAACGCGAAGCCCTGCTTGGTGACCTCGAGGATCTCGTCGGCGTCGAGGAACTCCCGCAGGGAGCGACGCACGAGGATCGCGAGCGGGATCTCCTCGTAGTCACCCTTGTAGGCGTCGGTGACGACGTCGTACTCACCGGCGACGAGGGCCGTGATGTAGGTCGACATCCGCTTGGTCTCGGCGAACGACCAACGCTCGACGCCCGAGCGGACCTCGGTCGGCTCCGGGGTGGCGGCGTTCGAGATGACGGTCCAGCCGGCCGGGGCGTCGACGGTGAAGGTGAAGGTCGCCTTGAGGTCCGGCTGCTCGAAGGTCGTGTAGACGCGTCGAGCGTCGGGGACCTCGAACTGCGTGTAGAGGTAGACGCGCCCGTCGGCGGGATCGACGAACCGGTGCAGGCCCTCGCCCGTGCGCGAGTACGGCAGTCGCGCGGTGACGCGCAGCTCGTTGTCGGCCTCGAGCCCGTCGAGCGCGAGCCGTTGATCGGCGTACGCGGCGGCGTCGAGCTCCGTGCCGTTCAGCCAGGCGCGGACGTCCCGCCCGTCCACCAGGTCGGCGAACGTCGACGCGCCCGCTTCGCGGCTGGAGAACGTGACCACGGTCGTCGAGGCGAACTCGGTCTCGGAGACCGTGAGGTCCAGCTCGACGGCGTAGTGGCGGACGTCGATCAGCGCGGCGCGCTCGGCGGCCTCGGCGCGCGTCAGGTTCGTTCCAGGCATGCGCCCATCCTTCCACGGCGTCCCAGAACGTGGACTCCACCACCCGTGGGTCGAGGCGCGACCCCTGTGCCCTCCGTCGGTCGAGGCGCGAACCTCTCCGATGGTCGAGGCGCGAGCGGAGCGAGTGATCGAGACCCGTAGGCGTCTCGATCCTCGCTCCGCTCGGCCTCGACGAACGGGATCAGCGGGCTCGCTCAGCGGGGCGCCATGCGCAGGGCGCCGTCCATCCGGATCACCTCGCCGTTGAGGTAGTCGTGCTCGACGATCATCGTGACGAGGTCCGCGAACTCCGACGGCTTCGCGAGCCGCTGCGGGAACGGCACGCCGGCAGCGAGTCCGGCGCGGAACTCGTCCGAGACCGTGGCGAGCATCGGGGTGTCGACGATCCCGGGCGCGATCGCGCAGACCCGGATCCCGTACTGCGCGAGGTCGCGCGCCGCCGGGAGGGTGAGGCCGACGATCCCGCCCTTCGACGACGCGTACGCGGCCTGGCCGACCTGGCCGTCGTACGCCGCGATGGAGGCGGTGTTCACGACCACGCCGCGCTGCCCGTCCGCGTCCGGCTCGGTCCGGGCGATCGCCTCCGAGGCCACCGCGAGCACGTTGAAGGTGCCGACGAGGTTGACCTGGACGACCTTCGCGTACAGGTCGAGGTCGTGGACGCCGCGCCGCGACAGGATCCGAGCCGACGGGCCGATCCCCGCGCAGCTGACGACCGTACGCAGAGGGGCGTCGCCGGAGGCGGCCGCGGTGATGGCGCTGCGGACCGATGCAGCATCGGTGACGTCGGTCGCGACGTAGGTGATGTCGCCGGTCGAGCCGCCCCCGTCGCCGGTCGAGACCTGCTCGATCGCGCCGGCGAGGTCGAGCGCGTACACGGTCGCGCCGCGTGCGGCCAGGGCGGCAGCGGTCGCGGCTCCGAGACCGGAGGCGCCTCCGGTGACGACGGCGGCGGTGGTGGCGAGGTCCATGGGTCTCCTGCTGTTCTGGTCGGGTCGGTCAGCGGGCTCGGTCAGCGGGCGAGGTCGCGGCCGATCACGAGTCGCTGGATCTGGTTGGTCCCCTCGAAGATCTGCATGACCTTCACCTCGCGCATGTAGCGCTCGACGGGGAAGTCCTTCGTGTAGCCGGCGCCGCCGAGCACCTGGACGGCGTCGGTGGTCACCTTCATCGCGTTGTCGGTCGCGACGAGCTTGGCGATCGAGGCCTGGCGCCCGTACGGCCGGCCGGCGTCCTTGAGCCGTGCGGCGGCGAGGTAGGTGGCGCGGGCGGACTCGACCGCGGCCGCCATGTCGGCGAGCACGAACGCGAGGCCCTGGTGGTCGATGATCGGCCGCCCGAACGACTCGCGGTCCTTCGCGTACGCCACGGCGACGTCGAGCGCGCCCTGCGCGACACCGGTGGCGACCGCCGCGATCCCGAGCCGCCCCGCATCGAGCCCGGCGAGCGCGATCGGCAGGCCCTGCCCCTCGTCGCCGAGACGGCGCTCGGCCGGCACCCGCACGTCCTCGAAGAGCATCGTCGCGGTCGTGGAGCCCATCAGCCCCATCTTGTCCTCGGGGTTGTCGGCGCTCAGACCGGGCGTGTCCGCGGGCACCAGGAAGCACGAGATCCCGCGGCCGCCCGCATCCGACGTGCGGGCCATCACCGTGTAGAAGTCGGCCTCGCCGCCGTGGGTGGTCCACGCCTTCGCGCCGTTGATCACGTACTCGTCGCCCTGCCGGACCGCGCGCGTCCGCATGGCCGCGGGGTCGGACCCGGCGTGCGCCTCGGACAGGCAGTACGCACCGAGCAGCTCGCCGCCGAGCATGTCGGGGAGCCACCGCTGCTTCTGCTCCTCGGAGCCCGCGGTGAACAGACCGAAGCACGACAGCGCGTGCACGCTGGTGCCGACCCCGACCGACGCCCACGCGGAGGCGATCTCCTCCAGCACCTGGAGGTACACCTCGTACGGCTGGCCGCCGCCCCCGTACGTCTCGGGGTAGGGGAGCCCGAGCAGGCCCGTACGGCCGAGCGTGCGGAAGACGTCGCGCGGGAAGGTGGCCGTCCGTTCCGCCTCGTCGACGCGTGGACGGAGGTCCTTGTCCACGATCGCGCGGGTCAGCGCGATCAGGTCGGCGGACTCCTCGGTGGGCATCAGGCGTTCGACGGGCATGCGGGCCTCCTGCTCTCGGCCACGACCGGGGATCGGGACTGTACTCATCGTGCTACTCCAGTACAGTAGCCGGTATGCCTCGGCCGCTGCACACCCCCCGACGCTCGCCGCGCCAGGTGGCTCTGCTCGAGGGCCTCGTCGACCTGTTCCTGACCCAGGGCTTCCTGCGGTTCGGGATCGGCGACCTCGCCGAGCGGTTGCGCTGCTCGCGCTCGACGCTCTACGAGATCGCGCCGAGCAAGGAGCAGCTGGTGATCACCGTGGTGCGGGCGTTCTTCCGGCGCTCGACCGAGCGCGTCGAGGCCCGGGTGGAGGCGGAGCGCGACCCCGTACGGCGGATCGGTGCGTACCTCGACGCGATCGCCACCGAGCTCTCCCCGGCGACGCCCGCCTTCTACGCCGACCTGGACGCGTTCGCGCCGGCGCGCGAGGTCTACGCCCAGAACACCGCCGCCGCGGCGCGCCGCGTGAAGCTGCTGGTCGAGTCGGCCGCCGACCCGGCCCGCGCCGTGGACGCCTCGTTCGTCGGCGCGGTGGCGGCCGAGGTGATGGAGTCGATCCAGCGCGGCCAGATGGAGGCGATGACGTCGCTCGACGACGCGCAGGCCTACCGCCGGCTCGCCGACCTGATCGTCGCAGGCGTCACCGGCGCACCCCTTCGCGCTGTGTGACGACAGCCCCGGACCGCTCCGGACGGAACGGGCGCCACGTCACGCAGCGGGGAGGGACGCGGGTCACCACGTCGCGCGGTGGGCGTCGAGCCCGTCGAGCACGACGTCGAGCCCGACCTCGAACTCGTCGGCGAAGGCGTAGCCCGGCCGCAGGGCGTACGCGGTCATCTCCGCCATCGACGGCAGCTCGTCGCGCGGGAAGTCCGCCATGATCGCGGTCGCGAGCGCGGCGAGCTCCTCGGGCGTCTGCCCCGACGGGTCGAACGGGACCGCGTTCTCCTGCAGCGCGAACCCGTACACGTAGCTGTCGAGCAGTGCGTACGCGTGGCCGGCGCCGGCGATCGTGAAGCCGGCGCGGCGCAGGCACCCGAGGACGCGGTCGTGGTGGCGCAGGGTCTCGGGGCCGGGTGAGGTCCTCGACTCCAGCAGTCCGACGGCCCACGGGTGACGCACCAGCACGTGGCGCAGCGAGGAGCAGCGGGCCCGGATGGCCGAGCGCCAGTCGCCGTCGATCGCCGGCGCCTCGACCTCCGCGAACACGGCGTCGACCATCCCGTCGAGGATCGCGTCCTTGTTCGCGACGTGGTGGTACAGCGACATCGCCTCGATCCCGAGCCGGCGTGCGAGTCCTCGCATCGACAGGGCCGCGGTGCCGGACTCGTCCGCGAGCGCGACCGCCTCGCGCAGCACGGTCTCGCGCGTCAGAGGTACGCGTCGGGTCGGGTCCTGCTCGGTCATCGGCTCTCCTCGGTCGGCTCCAGGGCTTGACACCTTACAGCGTAAGGAGCATCCTTACGGTGTAAGGCACCACGAGACGGGGGATTCCCATGCCGAAGAAGATCTGCATCGTCGGGGCGTCGGGCAAGGTGGGCCGGTACATGATCGGCCACGCGCTCGACCGGGGCTACGAGGTCGTCGGCGTCTGCCGCGAGCAGAGCGTCGACAAGCTCGCCGACGTCGCCGACCGGATCACGATCGTCCCCGGCCCCACGGACGACCGGGACGTGATCGCACGTGCCGTCGAGGGCTGCGACGCCGTGCTCGTCGTGCTCGTCCCGTGGGGGATGAAGCACTACGCCTCGGGTACGGCGCAGGCCGTGCTCGACCTCGCACCGACCGACGCGCGGCTGATCTTCTCCTGCGGCTGGCACATCACGCGGGACGGGCAGGACGTGTACAGCTGGAAGGTGCGGTTCCTGGTCGGTGCGATGGGGCGGCTGGCGCCGATCATCCGGGTCGTCGACCTGAACGACCAGGTGGAGGCCGCCCGGCGGATCTTCGCCAGCGACCGGCGCTGGACCGTCGTGCGCGGCAGCGACCTGGAGGAAGGCGAGAGCCAGGGTCTGCCGGTCTGGAGCCGCCACGTCGGCGACCCGGTCCTGGCGAGCAACCTGACGCGCCGGACGGACTTCGCGCTCTTCATGGTCGCGGCGGTCGACGACGAGGAGCTCGTGCACGAGGCGCCCGCGATCGTGGGCCGCCTGACGCCGTCGGCTCGGGCGCACGCGCGGACGGAGGAGACGGCATGACCGCCGTGGCGGCGCCGGCGCGCGACCTGCACGCGCCCGACAACGGTGCGCCCCTCCGTACGAGCGAAGGCGCACGCCGGCGGCTCGCCCGGTTCACCGGCGCCCTCTACCTCCTGCTCGCCGTGCTCGGGATGCTCGGCCCGCTCACGCTCGAGTCGCTGCTCGTGCCCGGTGACGCCGTCGCGACCGCGGACGGCCTCGCGCAGTCCCAGGGACTGTTCGGGCTGAGCCTCGGGGCCTGGATCGGGATCACGGTGATCGACGTGGTCGTCTCGGTCACGCTGCTGGCCGTGCTCGCCCCGCTCGGCGCGGTCCGCGCGCTGCTCTCGTCGGTCTTCCGGCTGGTCTACACCGTGATGATGGCCGCGGGCCTGGTGCACCTGTTCGCCGCGTACGGCGTGGTGGCCGGGACGGCGGCGACCCCCGGGTCCGATGCCGAGGTGCTCGCGTCGCTCGAGACGTTCAGCACGGGCTTCCTGGTGGCGCTGGTGCTGTTCGGCGTCCACCTCGTGCTGCTCGGCGAGCTGCTCCTGCGCTCGCGCGCGGTGCCCCGCGTCCTGGGCGGGCTGCTCGTGGTCGCCGGGATCGGCTACGTCGTCGACTCGCTCGCGTCGCTGCTCGCCCCGTCGTACGGCGGGGTGCTCCCGGTCGTGCTGCTGACGCCCGCCGTCGTCGGGGAGGTGGGCCTGGCACTGTGGCTGCTCGTCCGCGGTGTCGCCCCGCTGCGCACCTCCCTTCGCGCTGCGTGACCCCGGGCTCGTCCTCGGGCGGCCGGATCGGGGTCCACGTCACACGGCGCGAAGCGCACCGCGCGTACGGGCGCGGCAGGATGGGGGCATGGGACTGCCCTTCGCCACGTCGCCGCGCTCGACGGTCGGGATCGAGTGGGAGCTCGCGATCGTCGACGCCGACACCGGCGACCTCCGCCAGGTCGCGCGGCCGGTCCTGGACGCGCTCGCCGGCCCCGACGGCAGCCCGCACCCGCACGTGCACCAGGAGCTGCTCCTCAACACGGTCGAGCTCGTCACCGGCGTGCACGAGACCGTGGCGGGCGCGGCCCGTGACCTCGCGGACAACCTCGCCGAGGTGCGCGACGTGGTCGAGCCGCTCCGTGCGGACCTGATGTGCGCCGGCACCCATCCCTTCGCGCAGTCGGACCACCAGAGGGTCACCGACCAGGAGCGCTACAACACGTTGATCGAGCGGACCCAGTGGTGGGGTCGTCAGATGCTGATCTACGGCGTGCACGTGCACGTCGGGATCGAGGACCGCGCCAAGGTCCTCCCGCTGGTGCGGGCCGTCCTGGCGTACTACGGGCACATGCAGGCGCTCTCGGCGTCGTCGCCGTTCTGGGGCGGCCGCGAGACCGGGTACGCCTCCAACCGGGCGCTGATGTTCCAGCAGCTCCCGACGGCGGGCCTGCCGTTCCGGTTGGACGAGTGGTCGGACCTCGAGCGCTACACCTCCGACATGCTGCACACCGGGGTGATCGACGACTTCTCCGAGATCCGGTGGGACGTCCGGCCGTCACCGCGGTTCGGAACCGTCGAGGTCCGGGTCTGCGACGGGCTGCCGAGCCTCCTGGAGGTCCGGGCGATCGCGGCGTTCACCCAGTGCCTGGTCGAGCACTTCTCGGCCGAGCTCGACGCCGGCCGACCTCTGCCGGACCTGCCGCAGTGGTTCCTCCAGGAGAACAAGTGGCGTTCCGCCCGCTACGGCATGGACGCCATCCTGGTGCTCGACGCCGACGCGAACGAGGACCTCGTGACGACCGACGTGCGGCGGATGCTCGAGGTCCTGGCCCCGGCGGCGGAGCGGCTGAAGTGCTCCGAGGACCTCGCGGCGATCGAGCAGATCCTCGACGCCGGCGCGTCGTACCAGCGACAGCGCGAGGTCGCGCGACGCTCGGGTGGCGACCTGCAGCCGGTCGTCTTCTCCCTCGTGGAGGAAATGCGAGCGGGGCGTCCGTTGTTGTGAGCAACCAGGTGCGCCCCCGCGTACCGGCTGCCCCCGACGAGAGGACGACGATGAGCACGACCGTCGACATGTGGTTCGATCCCGCCTGCCCCTGGGCCTGGATGACGTCGCGCTGGCTGCTCGAGGTCGAGCAGGTCCGTGACGTGAGCGTGGACTTCCACGTGATGAGCCTCGCGGTCCTGAACGAGGACAACGACGAGCTCCCCGAGGAGTACCGCGCGATGCTCGCGCAGGCCTGGGGACCCGTGCGGGTGGCGGTGGCCGCGGCCGCGAAGCACGGCGACCACGTGCTGCGCGACCTCTACACCGCGCTCGGCGACCGCCGGCACCTCCAGGGGCGCGACCTCGACCGCGAGACCGTCACCGAGGCGCTCGTCGAGGTCGGCCTCGAGCCCGAGCTGGGCGACGCGTTCGACTCCGAGGCCTTCGACGACGCGCTGCGCGGGTCGCACCAGCAGGCGATGGACCTGGTCGGCACCGACGTCGGCACGCCGGTGGTCTCGATCGGCGAGGTCGCGTTCTTCGGGCCGGTCGTGAGCCCGGCGCCGAAGGGCGAGGAGGCCGGGAAGCTCTGGGACGGCTGCCTGCTGGTCGCCGGCACGGACGGCTTCTTCGAGCTGAAGCGGACCCGGACGCGCGAGCCGATCCTCACCTGACGGCGGTCCGGCTGCCCTCACCCCGGTCCGGTCGCGGCTAAGGTGCCCCGGTGGACATCGACATCGCGGCCGACCGGGTCGACGACCGCGCGGCGGCCCTCGCCGAGCGGCACCTCGCGCTGGACCTCGAGCACGTACGGGACGTCGACGCCGACGGAGTCGCCTGCCGGCTCTACCGGCCGTACGCGGGGGCGCCCGTCGCGTTGTACGTGCACGGCGGCGGGTGGGTCTTCCACGACCTGGAGACCCACGACCGGTTCTGTCGGCATCTCGCGGACGCGACCGGGTGGGCGCTGCTCGCGGTGGACTACCGGCGCGCGCCCGAGCACCCGTACCCTGCGCCGCTCGACGACGTCGAGACCGCGCTGCGGTGGCTCCGCGGCCACGCGGGCGACCTCGGAGTGGACGCGACCGTGGTCGCCGGCGTGGGCGACTCCTCGGGTGCGAACCTGATCGCCGGGCTGAGCGTGCGCGACCCCCGCGCGCTCGACTTCCAGGTCCTGGTCTACCCGCCCCTGGACGCCCAGGCCGAGACCGAGTCGCGTCGGACCGAGGGGACGGCACAGAACGGGTTCGAGCCGGCCGAGATGGACTGGTACTGGGCGGCGTACGCCCCGACCGCGCAGGCCCGGCACGACCCGGAGGTCTCGCCGCTGCGCGCGGCCGATCTCAGCGGCCAGCCGCCGACGCTGGTGATCACGGCCGAGCACGATCTCCTGCGCGACGAGGGGGAGCAGTACGCAGCGGCGCTGCGCGGCGCCGGGGTCTCCTGCGTCGCCTGGCGCTCACTCGGTACGACCCACGGATTCTGGCGCCGTCCGTGGGAGTTCGCGGAGTCGGTCTCGGCCGTACGGCTGGTCGCCGCGACGCTGGCCGGTCTGCGGCCGTGAGGGCTCGCGGGCGCGGAGGCCTCGCCTGTTAATCTCGGCCATCGGCCGAACTGATCGGACCGCCGTCATCCCATCGCCGCTCGATCGCCGAACGACCGGAGACCGCTCATGCCCCTACCCACCTTCCTGATCGTGGGAGCCCAGAAGTGCGGCACGACGACGCTGGCGGCGACGCTGCGCCAGCACCCGCAGATCACGATGGCCCGGCCGAAGGAGCTGCACTTCTTCGACCGGCGACCCGAGCGAGGGCTCGACTGGTACGCCGAGCAGTTCAAGCCGAACCGCCGCACCAAGCAGTGGGGAGAGGCGACGCCCGCGTACATGTACCTTCCCGAGACCCGCGAGGCGATCCACGAGGCCGTGCCGCAGGCGCGCCTGGTGGTGATCCTGCGTGATCCCGTCAAGCGTGCGTACTCGCACTTCTGGCACACCAAGCGCAAGGGCCGCGAGGACCTGGACTCGTTCGAGGAGGCACTGGCGCTCGAGCCGGAGCGGCTCGCCACGGGGACGATGCGTGAGCGCGCCCAGTACTCCTACGTCGACCGCGGCCACTACGTCGACCAGCTGGAGGCGCTCGCGCGGCTGTACGGCCGCGACCGGCTGCACGTCCTGCTGCTCGACGACCTGATCGCCGACCGGGACACGACCCTCGAGCAGGTGCTGGGGTTCCTCGGCGTCGACGCGTCGAAGGCCGGACAGCTCGAGGAGAAGTGGAAGAACCGCTACCGCGTCGCGGAGAAGCCCGACCAGGCGCCGACGCCGGTCGCGTACCCTCCGCTCGACCCGCAGACCAGGGAGCGGCTCGCGGAGGTCTACGCGCCGTCGAACGAGCGGCTCGCCGCGTGGCTCGGTCGGGATCTGCCCGGGTGGACGCGTCCCTGACCCCGGCGGCGTCCGGGTGCCGGCGCGAGACCCGGCCCGAGCCGGGCGGGACGTGGGAGACAATGGCGGCATGCGCGTTCACATCGGTTGCGACCATGCCGGGTTCGAGCTCAAGAACCACCTCGTCGAGCATCTGAGGGGCCAGGGGCACGACGTCGTCGACCACGGGCCGCAGACCTACGACGCCGAGGACGACTACCCGCCGTTCTGTCTGGCCGCCGGCGAGGCCGTGGTGGCCGAGACGGGCAGCCTCGGCATCGTGATCGGCGGCTCGGGCAACGGCGAGCAGATCGCCGCGAACAAGGTCGACGGCGTACGTGCGGCTCTGGCGTGGTCGGTCGAGACCGCCGAGCTGGCCCGTCAGCACAACGACGCGAACGTCATCGCCGTCGGCGCGCGCATGCACACGACCGACGAGGCGACTGCGCTGGTCGAGAGGTTCCTCGCGACCCCGTTCAGCGGTGCCGAGCGGCACGCGCGCCGGATCTCGCTGCTCACCGCGTACGAGCAGGCGCGTGGCACCGACGTCGCCGTGCACCGCGAGGACTTCTGAGGCGTGCCCGAAGGTCACACGCTCCACCGTCTCGCCCTCGACCTCGACGCCGCGTTCGCCGGTCGGCCGACGCACTCGTCGAGCCCGCAGGGACGGTTCGCCGACGGCGCCGCGCGCATCGACGGGCGGGTGCTGGCCGGGGCCGAGGCGTACGGCAAGCAGCTGTTCGTCGCCTTCGACGGGTTGGCCGAGCAGGTCCGCATCCACCTCGGGCTGATCGGCGGACTGACGATCAGCAGCGGGACGGACCGTCCGGTGGTGGGGGCGGTGCGGTGGCGGCTGGAGTCCGACGAGGCCTGGGCCGACCTGCGCGGGGCGACGGTCTGCACGCTGATCGGCCCGGCGGAGAAGGAGGCGTACGTCGCCGGGCTCGGTCCCGACCCGTTGCGCGGCGACGCCGACCCCGACCGCGCCTGGGCCCGGATCACGCGGTCGCGCCTGACGATCGCCGCGCTGCTGATGGAGCAGGGCGTGCTGGCCGGCGTCGGCAACGTCTACCGCGCCGAGCTGCTCTTCCGGCACGGGCTCGATCCGTTCATGGAGGGTCGGTTCCTGCGGCGCGGGGAGTGGGACGCGCTGTGGGCGGACCTCGTGGCGCTCATGCACGTCGGCGTGGAGCGCAACCGGATCGACACCGTCCGGCCCGAGCACGAGCCGGAGGCGATGGGTCGCGAGCCGCGCCAGGACGACCACGGGGGCGAGGTCTACGTCTACCGCCGTGCGCACCTGCCGTGCTGGGTGTGCGGGACGCCGGTCCGCACCCAGGTGCTGGCGGGCCGGAACCTCTTCTGGTGCCCGCGGTGCCAGCCGCGCAGCCGTCGGCGGGTCCCGGTCACCCGGGCGGCGGCCCGACGGCCCGGGGCGAGGGGAGCGACCGGTCGTACGGTCAGCTCGCGTCCGGAAGCATCCGGGCGGCCAGCATCGCGCTGATCTCCTCGCGCTCGCGACGGGCGGCGGAGAGCTCGTGCGCGCTCCCGAGGGCGTTGGCCGCGGAGATGTCGGCCGAGGCGAAGTGGGACAGTCCGCTGGCGGCGACGTGCCAGGCGAAGACGAGTGCGCGCATCCGACCTCCCGGGTGTGGAGTCGACGCGGCGCCTGGGCCGCCTTCCCTGCCAAGCGGGCCAGGCGCCGCGTTGTGGATGCCGAACCGGCGATGCGTAATCGCGTCGTCGACGTCTTCGACACTAGGAGCGCCAGACAGCCAGGGCGTTAGGCCCGTATGACGGTTTGGTAAACGGTCCGAATCGGACAAGTGAGACGCGCCACGTCGACGCGGTCGAGGAGTGGAGCGGGCGACGGGAATCGAACCCGCGTAATCAGTTTGGAAGACTGAGGCTCTACCATTGAGCTACGCCCGCGCGCCGAGATCCGGGTCTCGCGCGGCCCGGCGACGGCGACCATGATGCCACACCACCCGGTGGGTGTCGTACGGGGACTCCCGTGCGGCGCGGCGCCGATTCGGGGTCGCGCGGCCCCGGCCGCTAGAGTGGATCGGACGTCCGCCTCGCGGAGTCGAGCACCGGGATGTAGCGCAGCTTGGTAGCGCATCCGCTTTGGGAGCGGAGGGTCGCAGGTTCAAATCCTGTCATCCCGACGGTGCCGCCCGAGCGCGGCGGCCAGATGCAGTCACGACCAAGGAGAACGTACTCGTGAAGAGTGCCCAGGAGACACTGAGCCCGACCCGGGTGAAGCTCACCATCGAGGTGCCCTTCGAGGAGCTCGAGCCGCAGCTTCAGAAGGCGTACAAGACCATCGGGTCGCAGATCCAGGTCCCCGGATTCCGTCGCGGCAAGGTGCCCGCGAAGGTCGTGGACCAGCGGGTCGGGCGCGGCGCGATCCTGGACCAGGCGATCAACGACGCGCTGCCGGAGATCTACTCCAAGGCCGTCGCCGAGGCCGAGGTGCAGCCGCTCGGGCAGCCCGAGGTCGACGTGAGCCGCCTCGAGGACGGCGAGCTGGTCGAGTTCACCGTCGAGGTGGACGTCAAGCCCGAGTTCGAGACCCCGGACCTGTCCGGTCTCGAGGTCGAGGTGGCCGACGTCGCGGTCTCCGACGACGACGTCGAGGAGCAGCTCCAGGGCCTGCGCGAGCGGTTCGCGACGCTGACCGAGGTCGACCGCGCCGCTGCCGAGGGCGACTTCGTCACGATCGACCTGTCGGCCAGCAAGGACGGCGAGAAGATCGACGCGGCCCAGGCGAGCGGGATCGTGTACCAGATCGGCAAGAACACCATGCTGGACGGCCTCGACGACGCCGTGACCGGCATGTCGGCCGGCGAGACGACGACGTTCCAGACCAAGCTGGCCGGCGGTGACCTGGTCGGCGAGGAGGTCGACGTCGAGGTGGCGGTCGACGTCGTCAAGGAGCAGGAGCTCCCGGAGCTGGACGACGACTTCGCCCAGACGGCCTCGGAGTTCGACACTGTCGAGGAGCTCAAGGCCGACCTCGCCGAGAAGCTCTCGCGCGGCAAGCGCCTGGAGCAGGCGGCCGAGGCGCGCGACGCCGTGCTCGAGGCCGCCCTGGAGAAGCTGGACGTCCCGATCCCCGACGGCGTCGTCGAGGCCGAGATCGCGAACCGTCGCCAGCAGATCGAGCAGCAGCTCGCGATGGCCGGCATGACGATGGAGGCCTACCTCGACTCCGAGGAGCAGACCATCGACGAGTTCGAGGCCGACCTGGAGAAGCGTGTGCGCGACTCGCTGGTGGCGCAGTTCCTCCTCGACCAGATCGCGGCGGAGTCCGAGATCGGGATCGAGCAGGACGAGCTCACCGAGCACATGATGCGCCGGGCCCAGCAGTCGGGCGAGGATCCCCAGCAGTTCGTCCAGCACATGGTCGAGCACAACCACATCCCCGAGCTGGTCGCCGAGGTCGTCCGCGGCAAGGCGCTGGCCCAGGTCGTCGAGGGCGCGAAGGTCACCGACGCCTCGGGCAACGTCGTCGACGTCGCGAACCTCCGCGGCGACGGCACGTACGGCGAGGACGAGGAGTCCTCCGAGCAGGACTGACCCCCGCGCGTCCCACGACGGCCCCTTCCCGCACCGCGGGTCGGGGCCGTCGTCGTCGGGGCCGCCGACCAGGCGTCTGCCGGGCGCCGGCACGGCGACCGCCCTATCGTGGCGACTGTGGAGGCGCTCGCCGGCTGGCACGACTTCTGCGTCGCCACCGCGGGTGCGACGGCGGCGCTCGCCGGGCTGACCGTGGTGGCGCTGTCGGTCAACATCGGCCAGATCCTGGCGACCCCGACGATCCCCGCACGAGCCGGGAGCGCGCTCGCCGCCCTGGTCGCGGGTGTGGTCGCCGCGTGCGCGGCGCTGGCGCCGGGCCAGCCGCTGTGGGCCCTCGGAGCCGAGATCGGCCTCGTCGCCGTGCCAGGCGTCGCGCTGCAGGTGGTCGCGGTGCGCCGGATCGTCGGATCGGGCGTGGCGCCGGTGCTGGGCGCCACGCAGGTGCTCGTGGGCGCCGTGGCTCCGGTCGCCTACCTGGTCGGCGCGATGCTGCTCCTGCTCGGCCTCGAGGCCGGGTTCGGCGTCGTCGCGGTGGCGATCGTCGCCTCGTTGGCCGCGGGTGTCTTCGTCTCGTGGGTGGCTCTGGTCGAGGTCCTGCGCTGACGCCCTGCCGGAGCGAGGGACCGACGGCGCGTGGCGCGGCCGCCGCGGTCTCGGATACCGTCAGTATGCGAATGCCCCCGGAGGAAGGACTCCCATGACCGCCCCCGCCATCGACCCGTACCTGATCGAGGAGACCATCGAGATCGACGCGCCCGTCCCTGCGGTCTGGGACGTCGTCTCCGACCTGCGCCGGATGGGGGAGTGGAGCCCGCAGTGCCGACGGATGTGGGTCCGGGGCCCGATCGGGGTCGGGACCCG
Organism: Mumia flava; assembly: GCF_002797495.1. Taxonomy (NCBI): domain Bacteria; kingdom Bacillati; phylum Actinomycetota; class Actinomycetes; order Propionibacteriales; family Nocardioidaceae; genus Mumia; species Mumia flava. Next base: position 641,485 of record NZ_PGEZ01000001.1, on the reverse strand, counting down.
CACGATCAACCTCAATCGCCAGGGATGGAAGGTGTGGCCGACGACGGCGCGGGTCGTCCGGTACGAGCCGCAGACCGCGATCGCCTTCCGGATCACCGAGAACCGCACGGTCTGGACCTTCGAGCTCACCGACCTCGGCGACGGCCGGACCCGGCTGGTCGAGCGCCGGACGGCCCCGCACGGCACCTCGTCGGTCTCCCGCGCCCTGGTCGCGGCCGTGCTGGGCGGCGACGCGGCGTTCCGTGACGAGCTGGCCCAGGGGATCGCCTCGACGCTGGCGCGGGTGCGGACGGAGGCGGAGGGGGCGCGTCGCTGATGCCGCCGACCGCCGCGGCTCCGTCCGCCGGGGCCGGGTTGTGCGCCCGTAGCGAAATCGCCCGGGTTCGCCTCGGGTTCGTCACAGGCCCCCGCTAGGGTCGGAGCCGTGAACAGTGAGACGACGAATCCTCGGATGGCCGGCGAAGCCGGACCGAACGACCTGGACGGGCACATCTACCAGCGCCTCCTCAAGGAGCGGATCGTCTTCCTCGGCTCGGAGGTGCGCGACCAGAACGCCAACGCGATCTGCGCCCAGATGCTCCTGCTGAACGCGGAGGACCCGAAGTCCGACATCCGGCTCTACATCAACTCACCGGGTGGCTCGGTCGACTCCGGCATGGCGATCTACGACACCATGCAGTTCATCTCCAACGACGTGGTGACCGTCGGGATGGGGCTGGCGGCCTCGATGGGGCAGTTCCTGCTCGCCGCCGGCACGCCGGGCAAGCGGTACGCCCTGCCGCACGCGCGCATCATGATGCACCAGCCGTCCGGCGGTCTCGGCGGGTCGGCGTCCGACATCAGGATCCAGGCCGAGCAGAGCCTGATCCTCAAGAAGCAGCTGAACGAGCTCCAGTCGCAGCACACCGGGCAGTCCATCGAGACGATCGAGCTGGACTCCGACCGCGACCGCTGGTTCACCGCCGAGCAGGCGCGCGAGTACGGCTTCATCGATCACGTCGTCGCCCGTGAGGACGCCGTGACGCGAGGTGAGGCCTCGTGACCGCGACCCCCCTTCCCCTCGGGAGCACAGGAGCCGACATGCCGATGCCGCACCAGCAGTTCGCCCCGTCGATGAACTACTACATCCCCCAGTGGGAGGAGCGGACGTCGTACGGCTTCCGCCGCATCGACCCGTACGCGAAGCTGTTCGAGGACCGGATCATCTTCCTCGGCACCCCGATCTCCGACGAGGTCGCGAACGCCGTGATGGCGCAGATGCTGTGCCTGCAGTCCATGGATCCCGACCGCGACATCAGCCTCTACATCAACTCGCCGGGTGGCTCGTTCACCGCGCTGACGGCGATCTACGACACGATGCGCTACCTGAAGCCCGACGTGCAGACGATCTGCCTCGGCCAGGCCGCATCGGCCGCGGCGGTGCTGCTGGCGGCCGGGACGAGCGGCAAGCGCCTCGCCCTCCCCAACAGCCGCATCCTGATCCACCAGCCCTACACCGAGGGCACCTACGGCCAGAGCTCCGACCTGGAGATCACCGCCAACGAGATCCTGCGGATGCGCGAGCTGCTGGAGACGATGATCTCCGAGGCCTCGGGCAAGTCGAAGGACGAGGTGAGCCGTGACGTGGAGCGCGACAAGATCCTGACGGCGGAGCAGGCCGTCGAGTACGGTCTCGTGGACCAGATCCTCGAGACCCTCAAGACCCCTGCGGTCTGACGACAACCGACACACCCCGGCCGGGTCGGCCGCGCATCGGCCCGGCTCGGGGTACGGTCGGAGGGCAATGACGGCCCACGGCCAGCAACGACGGAGGGTGACCGGTGGCACGCATCGACGGCGGTGAGCTGCTGAAGTGCTCGTTCTGCGGGAAGAGCCAGAAGCAGGTCAAGAAGTTGATCGCCGGTCCCGGCGTGTACATCTGCGACGAGTGCATCGACCTCTGCAACGAGATCATCGAGGACGAGCTCCAGGAGACCTCGGAGGTCTCCCTCGAGGAGCTGCCGAAGCCGCGTGAGATCTACGAGTTCCTGAACCAGTACGTCATCGGTCAGGACGCGGCGAAGAAGTCGCTCGCGGTCGCGGTGTACAACCACTACAAGCGGGTGCAGGCGTCGGCGGCCAGCGGGCGGCACAAGGACGACGCCGTCGAGCTCGCGAAGTCCAACATCCTGCTGGTCGGGCCGACCGGGTGCGGCAAGACGTATCTCGCGCAGACGCTCGCGCGGATGCTCAACGTCCCGTTCGCGATCGCCGACGCGACGGCTCTGACGGAGGCCGGCTACGTCGGTGAGGACGTCGAGAACATCCTGCTCAAGCTGATCCAGGCCGCCGACTACGACGTCAAGAAGGCCGAGACGGGGATCATCTACATCGACGAGGTCGACAAGATCGCCCGCAAGTCCGAGAACCCGTCGATCACGCGCGACGTCTCCGGCGAGGGTGTCCAGCAGGCCCTGCTCAAGATCCTCGAGGGCACGACGGCCTCGGTGCCGCCGCAGGGCGGCCGCAAGCACCCGCACCAGGAGTTCATCCAGATCGACACCACGAACATCCTGTTCGTGGTGGGCGGCGCCTTCGCCGGGATCGAGCAGATCATCGAGAGCCGCAGCGGCAAGGTCTCGCTCGGGTTCGACCCGAACCGCGACGAGACCAAGCAGGCCCGCGTCACCGGCGCCGTCTACTCCCAGCTGATGCCCGAGGACCTGCTCAAGTTCGGCCTGATCCCCGAGTTCATCGGTCGGCTCCCGGTGATCGCGACCGTCGACAACCTCGACAAGGCTGCGCTGGTCGAGATCCTGACCCAGCCGCGCAACGCCCTGACGAAGCAGTACGCCCGGCTGTTCCAGCTGGACAACGTCGAGCTGGAGTTCGGGGACGACGCGATCGAGGCGATGGCCGATCTCGCGCTGCTGCGGGGGACGGGCGCGCGGGGTCTGCGCGCGATCATCGAAGAGGTCCTGCTCAACGTGATGTACGAGGTCCCGAGCCGCGACGACGTGGGCAAGGTCGTCGTGAGCAAGGAGACCGTGCTCGACAACGTCAACCCGACGTTGGTTCCGCGACCGGCCGAGCAGCGGCGCGACAAGGCGTCCTGAGCCTCGGGCGAAGGCATCTCGGGCTGGGCGCCGCCACGTCCTGGGTGGGCGTGACCGACGCCACCTCCTCGCGATGGCCGAGTTGAGCCGATCGTGTGAGAGCCTTTGCTCTGTCCATCGATGACCGATCCGGGGGGTTTGTCACACTATGTCCGCAGCAATCGTCATCGTGCCGGTCATGGCCCTGATCGTCGGGGCGGCCGTGCTCGGGCTGCTGGTCCTCGCGTACCCGGGCCAGGGGCGGACCGCGCCGGGGGCGCCGTGGCTCGACGAGGGACTGCGGACCATCGCCGAGCGGATCGGTCTCGTGGAGCGCAACGATGCCGACGGCGGGCCCGGCCGGCCTGCGGAGGTCAGCCGAGGCGGAGCGTCGCAGCAGCAGACGACAGCCACGGGATCGCGAGAGCAGCGGTCGGTCCGATCGTGACCGCGGCGGCCAGCAGGTAGCAGGCGGCGGCCGCTGCGCGGGCCTGCGGAGGGTCTGCGATCCGGAGCAGTCGTCGCTCGAGCACGCCACCCCCGGAGCCGAGCGCTCCTTGCGGGGCGGGACGGCCCCCGACCTTGACCAGAGCCCGCGCGAGCGGCAGCTCTCCGGTGCGCACCCGTGCCCGGTCGTCCGCCAGCATCTCGACCAGCTCGCGGGTCCGGTCGAGCGACGCGTCGCTGCGCAGCAGGCGCGGGAACGCCCGGTGCAGCGCCGAGAATCCCTCGACGACGAGGTCGTGCCGGGCCCGGAGGTGTGAGCGCTCGTGCGCCAGCACGGCCTCGACCTCGGGCTCCTCGAGCGCGCTCAGGGCTCCGCGCGTGATGACCACCCGGGAGTCGAGACCGGGGACGCAGTACGCGATCGGGTCGGAGGCGTCCAGCACGCGGACGCCTCCGTGCGCGGCGTCGGGCGCTCCGAGCAGGTCGACGAGGTGACGGTGGCGCCGACGAGCCGATCGGAGCTCGCGCCCGACCGACCACGCTGCCCAGGTGAGCCGGACACCGACCAGCAGCGTCAGCCCGAGGCAGGCGACGTGCAGCCCCACCCGGAGCAGGCCCGGGTCGGCGACCGGGCGGCCCTCGTGCAGCACCAGCCACCAGGCAGCGGAGAGACCGGCGCCCAGGGTCGCCAGGACGGCGGCGAGCGCCAGGGACTGCCAGAGCACGATCGCCGCGCGGGGTGACCGGTCGGGCCAGCGTGTGCGGGCGAGCGCCGCGGGGACCGGCTGCGCAAGGGCCAGCGCGATCATCGCGAGCATCAGGGGCGTCGTCATCGGTGGCGTGCCTCGATGCGCTCCAGGGCGCGGCGCAGCGCCTCGGCCTCGTCGTCCGTGGCCTGCTCGGCGAAGTGGACCAGGGCGCCGGTCGCGTCGTCGCCGGCCGAGTCCAGGACGGACCTGAGCATCTGCGCGGTCAGCTCGTCGCGGCCGACGGACGCGTGGTACTGGTAGCTGCGGCCGACACGGTCGCGCCCGGCGAAGCCCTTGCCGACGAGTCGGTCGAGGATCGTCGTCACGGTCGTGTACGCGAGGTCGCGATCGCGCAGCGACTCGAGGACCGATCGCCCGGTCATCGGGGTCTCGGCGTCCCACAGCCGGTCCATCACGACGCGCTCGAGCTCTCCCAGGGTGGCCACGGAGCCGATCCTACCGACCCGCTACGACGTCACGTCGTAGCCCCAGGGCCAATCTACGACAGCGTGTAGTAGATTGTGCTCAGCGGCGAGACGCACGACCCCCTGGAGGGGGCCCCGTCCGAGTCGCCGCACCCGGTCGCCCGTACTAGCGTGGCGAGGGTCGTGAGCCGAGGGGGCTGGATGGAAGCACTCGACATCGCACGGTGGCAGTTCGGCATCACCACCGTGTACCACTTCTTCTTCGTCCCGATCACGATCGGGCTGTCGTTCCTCGTCGCCGGCCTGGAGACCGCGTGGGTCCGCACCCGCAACGAGAAATGGCTCCGGCTGACGAAGTTCTTCGGGAAGCTCTTCCTGATCAACTTCGCGATGGGGATCGTCACCGGCATCGTGCAGGAGTTCCAGTTCGGGATGAACTGGTCGGACTACTCCCGCTTCGTCGGTGACATCTTCGGCGCCCCGCTCGCGATCGAAGGCCTGCTCGCGTTCTTCCTCGAGTCGACGTTCCTCGGGCTGTGGATCTTCGGCTGGGACAAGCTCAGACCCGGCCTGCACGCCGCCTGCATGTGGATCGCCGCGTTCGGCACCGCCCTGTCGGCGTACTTCATCCTGGCCGCGAACTCGTTCATGCAGAACCCGGTCGGCTACACCTACAACGAGGTCCGGGGCCGCGCCGAGCTCGACGACTTCATGGACGTCCTGACCAACCAGGTCGTCCTGATCACCCTGCCGCACACGCTCTTCGGCGCGTTCATGGTCGCCGGCGGTCTGATGGCGGCGGTCTCGATGTGGTGGCTGCTCCGCGGCAAGGGCGTCGACGCGGACGCGTTCCGCTCGACGCTGCGCCTCGGCGCGGTGACGCTGATCGTCGCCGGCCTCGGCACGATCGTCACCGGCGACATCCAGGGCAAGGTCATGACCGAGGTCCAGCCGATGAAGATGGCCTCCGCGGAGGCGCTCTACGAGGACGCGCAACCGGCACCGTTCTCGCTCTTCACCTGGGGGACCCTCGACGGATCCGAACCGACGCTCCAGATCGAGGTCCCGCACCTGCTCTCCTACCTCGGGACCGGCGACTGGAACGGCGAGGTCCGCGGGATCAACTCGCTCCAGGCCGAGTACGAGGAGACCTTCGGGCCAGGCGACTACACGCCGTACATCCCGGTCACCTACTGGTCGTTCCGCGCGATGATCACGGCCGGAGGCCTGGCCATGCTGATCGGCATCTGGATGCTCTGGTCGACCCGGAGGGGGAGACTGCCGAGCACCGGCGCCCGGTGGCCCGTGTGGGTCGCGGTCCTCGCGACGCTGCTGCCGCTGGCCGCGAACTCGTTCGGGTGGATCTTCACCGAGATGGGCCGGCAGCCCTGGGTGGTCTTCGGCCTGATGCAGACCGCCGACGGCGTCTCGCCGAACGTCGGACCGGGCACGGTCCTCACGTCGTTGATCGTGTTCACCCTGCTGTACGGAGTGCTCGCCGTGATCGAGGTCAAGCTCCTGCTGTCCGCCGTCCGCAAGGGCCTGCCCGACGTCGACCCCGACCGCGAGACCGGACCGCAGGACGACGACGCGCCGCTGGCGTTCGCGTACTGAGAGGAGACGACCATGGAGCTCACCACCGTCTGGTTCTGCATCGTCGCGTTCCTCTTCATCGGGTACTTCGTGCTCGAGGGATTCGACTTCGGCGTCGGCATGCTGCTGCCCGTGCTCGCCCGCGACGACCGCGAGCGACGCACGATGATCAACACGATCGGTCCGCTGTGGGACGGCAACGAGGTCTGGGTGATCGTCGCCGGCGCGAGCATCTTCGCCGCGTTCCCCGAGTGGTACGCCACGCTGTTCAGCGGGTTCTACCTGCCGCTGCTGCTGATCCTCGTCGCGCTGATCGTGCGTGGGGTCGCGTTCGAGTACCGGCACCAGCGAGACGACGCCGCCTGGAAGCGCCGCTGGGACCTCGCGATCATCGTCGGCTCGTTCGTCCCCGCGCTGCTGTGGGGGGTCGCCTTCGGCAACATCGTCCGCGGCGTCGAGATCGACGCGGACAAGAACTACGTCGGCACCTTCTTCGACCTCCTCAACCCGTACGCCCTGCTGGCCGGGCTCGTCACGCTGACGCTGTTCCTGACGCACGGCGCCAACTTCCTCGCCCTGAAGACGCGCGGGATCATCCACGAACGCGCCCGCACGTTCTCGCTGCAGGTCGGACTGGTCGCCGCGGTGCTCGCGGTGGCGTTCCTGCTGTGGACCTGCCTCGACCACGACGACGCCTGGGTGTGGGTCCTGTCGGGGCTCGCCGCGCTCACCTTCGTCGGCGGGCTGGCCGCGGCATGGTTCCGCCGCGACGGGTGGGCGTTCGTCGGCACGATGGCGGCGATCGGGTTCGCGGTGACGGCGCTCTTCGTGGCGCTGTTCCCCGACGTGATGCCGTCGACGCTCGACCCGGCGTACAGCCTGACGACCGAGAACGCCTCGTCCACGGACACCACGCTCACGATCATGAGCTGGGTCGCGGTGATCTTCGTCCCGATCGTGCTGGGCTACCAGGCGTGGAGCTACTGGGTCTTCCGCAAGCGGATCAGCGTCGAGCAGATCCCGGCATGACCGACCGGCGACCGCTCGACCCCCGCCTGGTCCGCCGATCCGCAGCCGTCCGCCGCTACGTCGTAGCCGCCGTGGCGCTTGCGACGCTGTCGGCCGGCACCGTGGTCGCGTCGTCGTGGCTGATCGCGGACGTGGTCTCGCGTGGATTCGACGGTGAGGGAGTCACCGACACCGTCACCGCCCTGCTGGCGGCGCTCGCGCTCGCCCTCGGCGCGCGGGCGGTGCTGGGATGGGTGCAGACGGTGGTGGCCGCGCGGGCGTCGGTCCGGGTGAAGGCGGACCTCCGGGCCGAGATCGTCGACCGGGCCCTGGCGGCCGAGCCGGCCCCAGCCGGACGGGCAGCACCGACGTCGACGGCGCTGGCCACCCTGCTCGGTCCGGGCCTGGACAAGCTCGACCCGTACTTCGCGCGGTTCCTCCCGCAGCTGTTCCTCGCGGCGACCGTGCCGCTGACGGTCGTGGTCGCGATCGCGTTCGCCGACCCGCTGTCCGCCGTCACGATCGCGGTGACGCTGCCGCTCGTGATCGTCTTCCTGGCGCTGGTCGGTCAGCTGACCCGGGAGCGCACCGAGCGGCGCTGGCGGTCGCTGGTGCGGCTCTCGCACCACTTCGCCGACGTGCTCGACGGGCTCGTCGTCCTCAAGGTCTTCGGCCGCTCGGCCAACCAGACCGAGGGCCTGGCGCGGGTGGGGGACCGTAACCGCACGACGACGATGAGTGCGCTGCGGACGGCGTTCCTGTCGTCGTTCGTCCTCGAGCTCGTCGCGACGATCTCGGTCGCGCTCGTCGCGGTCTCGATCGGGCTGCGCATCGTCCACGGCGAGATGGCGCTGGTGACCGGCCTGTTCGTGCTCGTCCTCGCGCCCGAGGCCTACCTGCCCGTGCGCCAGGTCGGCACCCACTTCCACGACTCCGCCGAGGGCCGTGCGGTCGCCGACGACGCGTTCGCGGTCCTCGAGGGACCGCGACCGGCGCGCTCCGTACGGCCGCCCGACCTGTCGCGCGCCCGGGTCGTCGTCGCGAGTCTCACGGTCGCCTACCCGGATCGCGCAGCACCGGCCCTCGACGGCCTGGACCTGACCGTACGGCCGGGTGCGTTCGTCGCGGTCACAGGACCGTCGGGCTGCGGCAAGTCGACCCTGATCGACGTCCTGCTCGGGTTCGTCCGGCCGACCGGAGGCCGGGTGTCGATCGTGCCCGACGACGCTGACGGCCCCGACGTGGACCTGGCGGACGTGGACCTCGCTGCGTGGCGGTCGCAGATCGCGTGGGTGCCGCAGGTCCCGGTGCTGCTCGCGGGGACCGTCGGCAGCAACGTCGCGCTCGGCGCGCCCGACGCGACCGCGACCGACGTGGCGGCGGCGCTGCGTGACGTGGGCGCCGACGACCTCGCGCCGACGCGCCCGGTCGTCGAGGCCGGGGCGGACCTGTCCGCCGGCCAGGTCCGGAGGGTCGCGCTCGCCCGTGCGCTGCTGCGGGTCCGCTCGGGTGGTGGCCGGCTGCTGCTGCTCGACGAGCCGACCGCGGGGCTCGACTCCGAGCGCGAGCAGCACGCGGTCGATGCGGTGCGGGCCGCAGGAGCGACCGTCCTGGTCGTGGCGCACCGTGCCGCGTTCGTCGACGCCGCGGACACCGTGGTCGAGCTCGCTGTGCCGGCGGTGCCGCGATGAGCGGCGGGTCGCCGTCGGCGCTGCTGCGCGATCTCGGCGGGATGTCGCGGACCGCACGAGGGCGGCTGGCCGGCGGGACGGTGCTCGGCGTGCTCGCGAGCCTCGCGTCGATCGGCCTCCTGCTGACCTCGGGCTGGCTCATCTCGCGCGCCGCCCAGCACCCTCCGGTGCTCTACCTGATGGTCGCGATCGTCGCCGTCCGTGCGTTCGGGATCGCGCGCGCGGCCCTGCGCTACGCCGAGCGGCTCGCGACCCACGACGGCGCGCTGCGGGTCGGGACGGATCTGCGGGTGGCGGTGTACCGGCGGCTCGAACGCCTGGCGCCGTCGACGCTGGCCGCGGGGCGCCGTGGCGACCGGGTGGCCAGGATCGTCGGGGACGTCGACGCCGTCGGCGACCTGCTGGTCCGGGTCTTCGTCCCGCGGATCGTCACCGCCGTCAGCGCGGGGGTCGTCGTCGGGCTCGTGCTCGTGATCCTCCCCGCCGGCGGCGTCCTGCTCGGTGCGTGCGTGGTCCTCGGATGGCTGCTGGCCGAGACCGGCGTCCGCTTCGGCGGCCGTACGGCCAGCGCCGCCACGACCGGTCTGCGCGGCGTGCTCGCCGCCGAGGTGGCGGAGTCGGTCCGCGCGGCGCGGGAGATCGCCGCGTACGGCGCGTCCGCCACGTACGCCGGACGGATCGCGTCCGCGTCGTCGGGTCTCGCGCACGCCGAGCGGCGCACCGCGTTCCTCGACGGCGCCGGAACCCTCGCGATCAGGTTCGCGATGACGCTGGCGCTCGTCGGCATCGCGAGCCTCGGCGTCGCCGCCGTCGCGGCCGGCGACCTGGACCCCGTGCTGCTCGCCGTCGTCGTGCTGGCACCGCTCGCGCTGCTGGAGCCGCTCGAGGCCGTGCCCGGCATCGTGGCCCAGGAGCAGCGCTCGACCCTGTCGCGCCGTCGCCTCCTCGAGCTGTCCGCGCAGCGCGACGAGGCGCTGCGCGATCCGCAGGACCCGGTCGCGCCCCGGTCCTCGGTCGCCCTGCACGTCCGCGACCTCCGGCTCGGCTGGGGAGAGGCCCCTGACCTCGTCGCGGGGTTCGACCTCGATCTGGACGAAGGAGCCACGGTCCTGGTGACAGGACCGAGCGGAGCGGGCAAGTCGACCCTGGCCGCGGCGCTCCTCCGCCTGGCGGCACCCCGGGGCGGATCGATCACGATCGGCGGCGTGGAGACGTCCACGATGACGGGAGCGGACGTACGCGCTCGGATCGGTCTGCTCCGACAGGACGAGCACGTCTTCGACACGAGCGTGCGCGAGAACCTGCGGATCGCCGACCCCGACGCCGACGACGAGCGGCTCCTGATCGCACTGCGCGGCGCGGGGCTGGGCCCCCTGCTCGACCGGCTGCCCGACGGGTTGGAGACCGAGGTCGGGGAGAACGGACGCCGGCTGTCCGGCGGCGAGCGCCAACGCCTCGGGCTCGCCCGCCTGCTGCTCGCCGACCATCGGGTGCTCGTGCTCGACGAGCCCACCGAGCACCTCGATCCGTCGGCGGCCGACCGGCTGGTCGACGACCTGCTGGCGCTGGCCCCGGCCCGGTCCCTGCTCGTGCTCTCGCACGATCCGCGGTTCCTGGCACGCGGCCTGGAGCGCGTCCGACTGGACGCGTGGCACCCGGCCGGCGCCACCGGAGCGGTCGTGGGTGACGGGGCCACCGCGGCGCCGCCCGGGCAGGACCGGCGCGCCCTCACCTGAGAGCGACCGGGACGAACGAGACCCCCGGTCCGCGCGATGCGGGCCGGGGGTCTCGTCGACGGCGTCAGAGCGCCGCGTGGTGCGTCAGCCCTGGAGGCTGTCGATGAAGTCCGGGTTCTCCTCGAGCCAGGCGTCGATCGCCTCTTCCTCCTGGCCCTCCTCGAACTGGTTGACCACGGTGTCCTCGAGCGAGCCGTACTGCTCGTCGTCGAGCTTCATGTTGGCCATCATCTCCGCGACCTCCGGGAACTCGTCGGAGAAGCCGGCGGTGGCCACCTCGTGCAGGCCCTCGGGCTCGCCGAGCGCACCCATCGGGTCCTCGAGGTCCTTCACCGGGAACGCGGTGTTCGCCCAGTACGGACGCCACAGCGTGACGATGATGTCCTCGTTGTTGTCCGTCGCCTTCTGGAGCTCGGTCAGCATGCCCGTCGTCGACGACGTCTGGAGCTCGTACTCGTCACCCAGGCCGTACTCGGGGATGACGCTCTCCTGCACGACCTTGGTCAGTCCGGCACCCTTCTCGATGCCGACGATCGTGTTGTCGTACTGGTCGCCCTTGCCCTTGAGGTCCTCGAGCGAGTTGAGCTCGGAGTACTCGGGCACGGCGACGGTCAGCTTGGCGTTGTCGTAGTACGTGCCGACGTCCTCGAGGTCGTCGCCGTACTGCTCCATGTAGGACGCGTGCGTCACGTCGGGCCACGCCGACGGGTAGACGTCGACGTCGCCGTTGGCCAGGCCGGCGTAGAGCGGCGCGGCCTCGCTGAGCTCGGTGATCTCGACGGTGTAGCCCTCGCCCTCGAGGACGTTCTTCCACAGGTACGCGGTGCTCAGGCCGTCGGTCCAGGAAGGGATGATCCCGAGATTGATGGTGCCGCCACCGTCACCCGAGCTCCCTCCGTCCGAGTCGCCGTCGTCCGAGCCGCAGGCGCTCGCCAGGAGCGCCACGCTCAGGAGCGTGGCCGCGACGGCGCTTGCTCGTGCTGTCAGTGTCTTGCGCATCTATCTTCCTTCCTATCTTTTCTCCGGACGGCGCTTCCGCGGCGTCCGAGGTCAGTGGGGTGCGTCAGCTCGTCCCGGCCGAGCTGGCCATGGCACGCGCCGAGCGGTAGCGCTCCTTGAGAACGCTGAGGGCGTTCGGCCGCTGGCCGCGGTTCTGCCCGATCGACGCCGTGACGCGGTCCAGGTAGATCGCGAGGGCGACCACGGACAGGCCGGCCTCGAAGCCGAGCCCGAGATCGAGGGTCGCGATCGAGGAGGTGACCTCGCCGCCGAGACCACCCGCGCCGACGAGGCCGGCGATGACGGCCATCGAGAGGGCGAGCATGATCACCTGGTTGACGCCGGCCATGATCGTCGGCATCGCGAGCGGGATCTGGATCCCGCGCAGGATCTGTCCCGAGGAGCTGCCGAAGGCCTGACCGGCCTCGACGACCTCCGAGTCGACCTGCCGGATGCCGAGCTCGGTGAGCCGGACGGCGGGCGCGACGCAGAAGATCACGGTCGCGACCACGCCGGCCGCCTCGCCGATGCTGAAGAGCGTGACCACGGGGATCAGCCAGACGAACGCCGGCATGGTCTGCAGCAGGTCCATCACCGGTTTGACGACGGCACTCACCCGGGGCGAGCGCGACGCCCAGATCCCGAGCGGGATGCCGATCACCAGAGCGATCACCGTCGCGACCGCGACCAGCGCCAGCGTCTCCATCGCGTTGGTCCACTGGTCGACGCTGATGATGAACAGCAGGCCCAGCAGCGAACCCAGCGCGAGCTTCCAGCCGTGCGCCAGCCAGGCGAGCAGGGCGAAGACGACCGCCATCAGGACCGGCCCCGGGGTGTCGAGCACCGTGATGATGCCGTCCACCGAACCCTCGATCATGTCGCTGACGGTGGAGAAGAACCCCGAGAAGTTGTCGGTGATCCAGTCGAACAGGTCGGTGAACCAGTCGCCGACGTTGATCCGGGGGATGAACGTGCCTTCGACGTTCTCGGCGAGGATCGTCATGCCGGCACCTCCGTGCTCGTCGGGCCGGTGAGCTCGACTGCCGCGTCGTTCGGGCCGAGCGCGTTGAGCAGGGTCACCCGGGGGATGACCCCGCACAGCCGGCCGTCGTCGTCGACCACCGCGATCGCCGCGCTCTGGTACGAGGCTCCGAGGAGGTCCGCGATCATCGTGTCCGGGTGCACGGTGGCGACCGACCGGAGCGCACCGTCGAGCGAGTCCTTGCCGGCGCGCACGGCCTCGGCGACGTCGTCCTCCTCGACGATCCCGGCGAGCCGCTTCTGGCGGTCGGTGACCATGAGGCTCGAGATCTGGTGCTCGCGCATCAGCTTGTGCGCCGTCCGGGGCCCCTGCTCCGCGCCGAGCACCGCGACCGCGGGCTCCATCACCGACGAGGCCGAGAGCACGCGGGTCCGGTCGACGTCCTGGACGAACTGGGCGACGTAGTCGTTGGCGGGATCGTTGAGGATCTGCTCGGCGGTCCCGATCTGCACGATCCGGCCGTCGCGCATCATCGCGATCCGGTCGCCGAGCCGCATCGCCTCGTTCAGGTCGTGGGTGATGAAGAGCACGGTCTTGCCGAGCTTGCTCTGCAGCTCGACGAGCTGGTCCTGCATCTCGCGACGGATCAACGGGTCGAGGGCGCTGAACGCCTCGTCCATCAGCATGATGTCGGTGCCTGCTGCGAGCGCGCGGGCCAGACCGACGCGCTGGCGCATCCCGCCCGAGAGCTCGCCGGGCATCGAGCCGCCCCAGCCCTCGAGACCCACCATGCCGAGAGCCTCCTCGGCCTTGGCCTCGCGGTCGGAGCGGTTCAGGCCCTGCACCTTGAGCCCGTACGCGGCGTTCTCGCCGACGGTGCGGTGGGGCAGCAGCGCGAAGTGCTGGAAGACCATGCTGACCTTGTCGCGCCGGACCCGACGCAGACCCTTGGTGTCGAGCTTGGTGATGTCCTCGCCGTAGACCTCCATGGTGCCGGCGGTGGGCTCGAGGAGGCCGTTGACCATCCGGATCAGCGTCGACTTGCCCGAGCCCGAGAGCCCCATCACGACGTAGATCTCGCCCTCGCCGACCTCGAAGGAGGCGTCGATGACCGCTGCGGTCGTGTTGTCCTGCAGCAGGTCGTTGCGTGTCTCGCCACGCTTCAGTCGGTCGACCCCGGCCTTCGGTCGGCGACCGAAGACCTTGTAGACCTCGTTCGCTTCGATCGCGTGCACGTGACTCCTCGGAACGCGGCTGATCGCCGACGCACTCACCACGACTCGATCAACCTGAGATTCTGCTGAAACTGGTAACCCGGTCTTTCACACTAACAACCGGTTCCAGCCCGCACCGACCACCGGGGCCCGGAATCGTGGGCTGAAACACACTTGTGATGTTCCGCGGAGCGCGTCGTGGGCGTGCCGCGGCGCGCTCCGCGGCGGTGGACGGCGGTGCGCCGCGCGGCGCACTGCGGCCCGTAGGATCGTGACTCGTGAACGCGACCCAGCTCTTCATCGTCCTCGCCGTCGCCGTCCTCGTGCTCGGCGTCCTCGCTGCGCTCGTGATCTCGGCGCGGGGCCGGGCGCTGCCGCCCGCCGACACCGTCGACCGCCGTCTCGACCACATGCGCGAGCACCCGGAGGAGCCGGTCGCGGAGACCGGCGAGGGACTCGAGCCGGTCCTGCCCGACGCCGGCGAGCTCGACGAGGCCGACACCGACAACGAGACCGGTCTCGACGTCGCCGAGCAGGAGACGCTCGCGCCGGAGGTCGAGACGCCCGCGCCGACCGCCGGCCGGCTCACCCGGCTGCGCGAGCGTCTGTCGCGGTCGCAGTCCTCGTTGGGCCGCGGCCTGCTCGCCCTGCTCAGCCGGGAGCGCCTCGACGAGGACACCTGGGAAGAGATCGAGGACACCCTGATCGGCGCCGACGTCGGCGTCGCCCCGACGCAGGAGCTCGTCGAGACCCTGCGGACCCGGCTGCGGGTCGAAGGGGCGTCCGACCCGTCCCGTGCCCGCGCGGTGCTGCGCGAGGAGCTCGTCGCCCTCGTCGACCCGAGCATGGACCGCTCCCTGGCCGCCACCGGCACGGACGCACCGGGCGTGGTCCTCGTCGTCGGGGTCAACGGCACCGGCAAGACGACGACCGTCGGGCGGCTCGCGCGCGTCCTGGTGGCCGACGGCGACCAGGTGATCCTCGGCGCTGCCGACACCTTCCGCGCCGCCGCCGCCGACCAGCTGCAGACCTGGGGTGAGCGCGTCGGGGTCCCGACCGTACGCGGGCCCGAGGGCGGCGACCCCGCGAGCGTCGCGTTCGACGCGGTGAAGACCGGCAAGGAGGGCGGCTACGACACCGTCGTCGTCGACACCGCAGGCCGGCTGCACACCAAGGCCGGGCTGATGGACGAGCTCGGCAAGGTCAAGCGCGTGATCGAGAAGCAGGCCCCGGTGACCGAGGTGCTGCTCGTGATCGACGCGACCACCGGCCAGAACGGCCTGACCCAGGCGCGTGTCTTCGCCGAGGTCGTCGACGTGACCGGGATCGTGCTGACCAAGCTCGACGGTACGGCGAAGGGCGGGATCGTGATCGCGGTCCAGCGCGAGCTCGGCGTCCCCGTCAAGCTCGTCGGTCTCGGCGAGGGCGCCGACGACCTCGCCCCCTTCGAGCCGGAGGGCTTCGTCGACGCCCTCCTGGAGTGACCGCCCGACCCCGATTCGTCGAGTTGCGGTCGGATCTGCGGGAGGCAATCCCGCCGCAAGTCGACGAATCGGGGACGAGTGGGGTCAGCGCACGGCCTGCAGGAACTTCCTGAGCAGGGGACCGGCGACGCCGGAGCCGGAGTCGCCGTTCTGGACGAAGACCGCGACCGCGAGGTCGTGCCTCGGGTCGGAGGCGACCATCCAGGCGTGCGTACGGACGGGTGAGCCGTACTCCGCCGTGCCTGTCTTCGCTCCGATGCCCGGCCCGAGACCTTGGAGCACGCGGCCGCTGCCCTGAGCGACGGTTGCGCGCATCATCGCGCGCAGGTCGGACGCCTCCGCCTTGGTGAGCGTGCTCTCGACCTCGGGCTGCGCGACCTCGGGCAGCAGGTACGGGACGGTGGTCGCCCCGGACGTGATCGATGCCACGACGGTCGCCATCGTGAGCGGGGCCGCCGTGATGCGGCCCTGACCGATCATCGAGGCGGCGTGCTCGGTGCGGGTCTCGGCCGGGGTCGGGACCTCGCCGAAGTACGCGGGGAACCCGAGGTCCTGGTCGACGCCCATCCCGAGCGACGCAGCCGCGTCGGCGAGACCGGCCTGGTCGATGCGGCCACGCGCGTTGATCATCGCGGTGTTGCAGGACTGCGCGATCGCGCTCCGCAGCGGGATCCGACCGTTCGCCGACGCGGGATAGCCGTCGTAGTTCTCGAACCGCTTGCCGTCGACCACCACCGCGCGCGGGCAGCTCAGCGTGGTCGAGGGCGTCGCCCCGGCACGCAGCAGTCCCAGCGCCGCGACCAGCTTGAACGTCGACCCCGGGGCGTACCGCCCGTAGTTGGCGATCGGCTGGCCGCCGGCCCGGTCGTTGACCGCAGCGGCGAGGATCGCGCCGTCGGACGCGCGCAGCGCCACGAGCGCGCTGGCCGGACGGCTGCCCGACAGGATCCGCTCGGCCGCGCTCTGCGCCTGCCGCGAGAACGTGGTCCGCAACGGCTCACCCGGCTCGGGGGGCTGCTCGAAGGCTGTGCTCGGCTCGATCTCGGGCGCGGGGTTGGCCGGGTCGTCCTCGACCTCGCTCACGCGGGTGATCACCCAGCCGTCGCGGCCGCGCAGCGACTCGTCGTAGCGCAGCTGCAGACCCGAGAGGCCGGTCCGGTCGCCGACCTCGAGCCGCCCGTCGCTCTGCTCGATCAGCTCGGCGGTCGCCTCACCCACGGTGCCGAGGATCGGCGCCGCGAAGCTCGCGGTCGGGGCGAGCGGAAGCTCGTCGTCCAACGACCGGGCCCCGAGGATCGCCTCGATCCGTCCGGAGGAGGGCGCGTCGGCGGTGCGGAGCACGATCGCCTCGACGAAGGCCCTCGGACCCGCGGCGGCGACGGAGCGTACGAAGTCGGGCGCATCGACGCCGACGAGGCGGGCCAGGTCACGGGCAGAGGTCGCCTGGCGTGCCGCTGGGACGAGCGTCTTGTCGATCCCGATCCGCTGGACCGCGCGCGGCCCGACGAGCACCGTGCCGTCGCCGGCGAGCACGTTGCCTCGCACCGGCGTGACCCGCTCGATCTCGAGCCGCTCGTCGGGCCCCATGTCGGCGACGAGCAGCGCAGGGTCCCAGTGCACCTGCCAGGTGTCCTCGACCAGGTCGAGGCGGGCCTGCGTCTCGTACGACCAGGTGACGTCGTCGGCGACCGGCCAGGCGTACGCAAGTGTGACGTCGGCGGTGGTCTCGCCCTGCTCGACGTCGCTCACCTCGACCGTGGGACGTCGCTCGCCGAGGTCCTCGGTGATCGCGGTCACCTGGCTCTGGGCCTCGGTGGCGTCGAGCGGGACCGTGGAGAGGTCGAGGGCCTCCAGAGCCGTGGCCAGATCCTCCGCGAGCGGCTCGGCGTCGGGCGTGGGGTCGCTGCAGGCGGTGGCCAGGCCGGCGACGAGAGCGAGTGCGGCGAGCGGGGGGAGCAGTCGCTTCGGCATGCAGCCCATCCTCACCCGGACGAGGGTCAGCGCCTACCGCGGCACGCGGGGGAGCGGGTGCGAGCACATTCCTGCGGTCGCGCAACTGGGAAACGTCGGCGTAACAAAACCGGGGGAAGTGTCACTTCTGCGAAACGTGAATACGCCGACCACGAAACGTGGCGCCGTGAATCTGGCACACAACGAAGCCGCTCGACGGACACCGTGGTTCGCGCGCCGGCACTGGATTGAAACCTAACCCTGGAGGTTCCATGGACACCGGCCACGCTGCCTGGCTCCTGACTTCCGCGTCGCTCGTGCTCCTGATGACGCCGGCTCTGGCGTTGTTCTACGGCGGGATGTCGCGGACCAAGTCCATCTTGAACATGATGATGATGTCGTTCAGCGCGCTCGGCATCGTCATGGTCGTCTACGTGCTGTGGGGCTGGTCGATGTCCTACAGCAGCACGGTGGGCGGGTTCTTCGCCAACCCGTTCGAGCTGTTCGGGCTGAGCGGCGGCGACATCGACTACATCGCGGTCGCGTTCCAGGCGACGTTCGCGATCATCACGGCTGCGCTGATCTCCGGCGCCCTCGCGGACCGCGTGAAGTTCTCGTCCTGGCTCGTGTTCGTGCCGATCTGGGTCACGCTCTGCTACTTCCCGCTCGCCCACATGGTCTGGGGCGGCGGCTTCCTGTCGGACTCCCCGGACGGCCTCGCGGCGATGATCCTCGGCACGACCGACGGTGCGGCCACGGTCGCCCCGGTCGACTACGCCGGCGGCACGGTCGTCCACATCAACGCCGGCATGGCCGCGCTCGTGCTCGTCATGATCATCGGCAAGCGGATCGGCTTCGGCAAGGAGCCGATGCGTCCGGGCAACCTGCCCTTCACCATGCTCGGCGCGGGCCTGCTGTGGTTCGGCTGGTTCGGATTCAACGTCGGCTCGTACGTCGACGCCACCGGGGTCGAGCCGATCTCGTCGGGTGCCGAGGGCTTCGCCGAGAACTCCATCGCCTACGCGACCGCGTTCGCCTCCGAGACCGGCCTGGTCTGGGTCAACACCGCGGTCTGCACCGCGGCGGCGATCCTGGGCTGGCTGATCATCGAGAAGATCCGCGACGGCAAGCCGACCTCGCTCGGCGCCGCGTCCGGCGCGGTCGCCGGTCTGGTCGCGATCACCCCGGCCTGCGGCTCGCTGAGCCCGGTCGGCTCGATCATCCTCGGCCTCGTGGCCGGCGCGCTGTGCGCCCTGGCGGTCAGCCTGAAGTACAAGTTCGGCTACGACGACTCGCTCGACGTCGTCGGCGTCCACCTGGTCGGCGGCATCGTCGGTACGCTCGGCATCGGCTTCCTGGCGACCAGCGGCGGCCTGTTCTACGGTGACGGCATCGACCAGCTCGTCGTCCAGTTCGCCATCGCCGTGTTCGCCATCCTCTGGACCGGTGTCTTCACCGCGATCCTCGGCTTCGCGATCAAGGCGATCATGGGGTGGCGGATCTCCGACGAGGACGAGGTCGACGGCATCGACTTCGCCGAGCACGGTGAGACCGCGTACGACCTGACGCCGTCGACCGGCGCGGCGCGGCCGACCCGCCAGACCACCACCACCGCCCCCGAAGGAGCCAAGGCATGAAGCTCGTCACCGCGGTGATCAAGCCGCACAAGTGGGAAGAGGTCCGTGAGGCCCTCGAGACCTTCGGCGTCACCGGCATGACGGTGACGGAGGCCAGCGGCTACGGCCGGCAGAAGGGCCACACCGAGGTCTACCGTGGCGCCGAGTACGACGTCTCGCTGGTGCCGAAGATCCAGGTCGAGATCGTGACCGAGAACGAGGACGTGGCCGACGTGGTCGACGTCATCGTCAAGGCCGCCGCGACCGGCAAGATCGGCGACGGCAAGGTCTGGGTCGTCCCCGTCGACTCCGTGGTGCGCGTGCGCACCGGGGAGAAGGACGAGGCCGCGCTCTGACCGAGGAGCTCAGCGCACGGCGCCGGTCGAGGGCCTCGGCCACCGACCGGCGCCTGCGCGACTGCTTCACCAAGGCCGTGGCCGAGACCGGGCATCCGGGTCTCGGCCACGGCCTCGCGCTGGTCGCGGTCGGCGGGTACGGCCGGGCGGAGCTGTCGCCGTCGAGCGACGTCGACGTGGTCCTCGTCCACCCGGGTGACGCCGATGCCGTCGCCGTCGACGAGA
This sequence comes from Mumia flava, assembly GCF_002797495.1. Taxonomy (NCBI): domain Bacteria; kingdom Bacillati; phylum Actinomycetota; class Actinomycetes; order Propionibacteriales; family Nocardioidaceae; genus Mumia; species Mumia flava. Next base: position 621,936 of record NZ_PGEZ01000001.1, on the reverse strand, counting down.
TCGCCCAGCGGATCTGGTATCCACTGTGGGACGACGGCGTCGACCTCGACCACGCGGTGCGCACCGACGCCCAGATGATCGAGACGGCGGAGGCGGACGTCCGTGCGGCGCTCGGGATGCTGGACGCCCGCCCGGTCGCGGGCGACTCCTCGGTCGTGGTCGCACTGCGCTCCCAGGTGCTCGCCGGGTGGCGCCGCGACGCCCGCCGTCGGCTGCCGGAGCTCGAAGCGGCCTGGCGCGACCGGGTGGAGCGGGTCGGCTGGCTCGCGCAGTCGGCGGTCATGGACCTCAAGGAGTCCGGCGGCGGGCTGCGCGACGGCGTCGTCATGCGTGCGCTGGTGGCGACCTGGTTGGTCGACGTGCCGCACCGTGAGCTGGAGGCGCTGCGCGCCGCGATGCTCGACGTCCGCGACGTGCTGCACCACGTCACCGGCCGGCGGACCGACCGGCTGACCCCCGAGCTCGTCGCGGACGTCGCCGCCGAGATGGGCTTCGCCCCCGACCAGCTCGACCACCACGTCCGCGATCTGGGGCGTCGCACGGCCCACCTTGCGAGCACCACCTGGCGCCGCGTCGACGACGTGCTCGCGTCACGGCCGCGGCGGCGCAGCGGCTCAGGACCCAGGCTCGACGAGATCGCTCCCGGTGTCGCCGTCGTCGACGACGAGGTCGTGCTGACGGGGTCGGCCGACCCGGCGACCGACGCCCTCGTCTCGCTGCGCGCCGCGTCCGAAGCCGCTCGTCGCGGGTTGGCCCTGTCCGCCCCTTCGGCGGCACGGCTGGCGCACGGCGCCGTGCCCGGACAGCCGTGGCCCGCGGAAGCGCGCCGCCTGCTCGTCGAGATGCTCACTGCAGGCCGTGGACTCCTCGGGGTCTGGGAGGAGCTCGACCTGGCGGGTGTGGTCGACCTGTGGCTGCCGGAGTGGGCGCCGATCCGGCTGCGCGGATCGACGTCGCCCGTGCACCAGTGGACCATCGACCGGCACAGCATCGAGACCTGCGTCAACGCCACCGCGCTGATGCGCACCGTCGCCCGCCCCGACCTGCTGGCTGTGGCCGCTCTCCTGCACGACATCGGCAAGGGCGTGCCGGGGGACCACAGCGAGGTCGGTGCGCCGATCGCCGAGCGGGTCGTCCGGAGGTGGGGGTTCCACGCCGACGACGCAGCGGCGGTCGGCCGACTGGTCCGCCTCCACCTCGTGCTGCCCACGGTCGCGACGCGGCGCGACATCGAGGACCCGGACACCGTGGTCGCGGTTGCCGACCGGATCGGGGACACCGAGACGCTCGACCTGCTCGCGGCGCTGACCGAGTCCGACGCGCGAGCGACGGGCCCGAGCGCCTGGACAGCCTGGCGCGCCGGGCTGATCCGCGGCCTCGTCGCCAAGGTGCGAGCGGTCCTCGCCGCCCAGGAGGACGGGCGCGAGCCGCGGGTCGACGACTACGCCGGCTGGCCGGCCGCCGAACCGCGGCCCGACGGCGACCTGGGCGGTGAGCCGTTCGTGGTCGCCACGCGCCCGCACCACGACGGGACGCTGATCCGGATCAGTGCTCCCGACCGTCGCGGACTGCTGGCCGACCTGGCCGGGGCGATCGCCCTCGCCGGCACGGACATCCGCTCGGCGCGCAGCAGCACCGACGACGGCGTCGCCACGAGCATCTGGGAGGTTCCGGACCCGTCGTTGAACGAGCGCCGCCTCACCACCCGGGTCCGCCAGGTGCTCGCCGGCGACCTCTCGCTGGAGTCGCGGCTCGGGCTGACCGAGGCGGCACCCGGGATCGCGCCGCAGGTCCTGCTCCACGCGCGCTCCTCGACGTCGGCGACCGTGATCGAGGTGCGTGCGGCCGACCGTCGGGGCCTCGTCTGGACGTTGTGCAGCACGATCGCGGCGGCGGGTCACGAGATCCGCTCCGCGCACCTGTCGACGTTCGGCCCGCAGGCACGCGACGTCCTGTACGTGGTGGGCGAGGACGGTGCCCCGCTCGACGAGGCCGCCGCGCAGGCGCTGACCGCCCGCCTCGCGGCGCTCCCGCTGTGACGCTCCGCCGGTCGGGTATTGGTGGCCTGCCGTTAGGCTGGACGGTGCGCCGACGCCCGGCGCGACTGAGCATCGCGACACCTGAGGACCGGCTGTCTTGTTCGACACACTCCAGAACCGCCTGCAGACGACCTTCCGCAACCTCCGCGGCAAGGGAAAGCTGTCCGAGGCCGACATCGACGCCACCGCGCGGGAGATCCGCGTCGCGCTGCTCGAGGCCGACGTCGCGCTCCCGGTGGTCAAGGAGTTCGTCGGTCGGGTCAAGGAGCGCGCTCGCGGCGCGGAGGTCAGCCAGGCCCTGAACCCGGCCCAGCAGGTCGTCAAGATCGTCAACGCCGAGCTGGTCGAGATCCTCGGTGGCGAGACCCGCCGGCTGCGGCTGGCGAAGACCCCGCCGACCGTGATCATGCTCGCCGGCCTCCAGGGTGCCGGCAAGACCACGCTCGCCGGCAAGCTCGGCCTGCACCTCAAGGAGCAGGGCCACGCGCCGCTGCTCGTCGCGGCCGACCTCCAGCGCCCGAACGCCGTGAACCAGCTCCAGGTCGTCGGCGAGCGTGCCGGCGTGGACGTGTACGCCCCGCAGCCCGGGAACGGCGTCGGCGATCCGGTCGTGGTCGCGACCGACGCCCTGACCGAGGCCCGTCGTACGCTCCACGACGTCGTGATCGTCGATACCGCCGGCCGGCTCGGCATCGACGAGGAGCTGATGAAGCAGGCCTCCGACATCCGCGACGCGGTGCAGCCCGACGAGGTCCTGTTCGTCGTCGACGCGATGATCGGTCAGGACGCGGTACGCACGGCCGAGGCCTTCCTCGAGGGCGTGGACTTCTCGGGCGTCGTGCTCTCCAAGCTCGACGGTGACGCTCGCGGCGGTGCGGCGCTGTCGATCGCGCAGATGACCGGACGCCCGGTGATGTTCGCGTCGAACGGCGAGAAGCTCACCGACTTCGACGTCTTCCACCCTGACCGGATGGCCTCGCGCATCCTCGACCTCGGCGACATGCTCACGCTGATCGAGCAGGCCGAGAAGGCGTTCGACGCGGAGCAGGCCGCGAAGGCCGCCGAGAAGCTGACCGGCAAGGGCGGCGACTTCACGCTCGACGACTTCATGCAGCAGATGCAGGCCGTCCGCAAGATGGGCTCGCTCACCAAGATCCTCGGCATGCTGCCCGGGGCCGCGCAGTTCAAGGACCAGCTCGCCGACTTCGACGAGCGGGAGATCGACCGGATCCAGGCGATCATCTCGTCGATGACGCCGGCCGAGCGCCACGACCCGAAGATCATCGACGGGTCGCGCCGCTCTCGGATCGCGCGCGGGTCCGGCACCCAGGTCAGCGACGTCAACCAGCTGGTGGACCGCTTCTTCGAGGCCCGCAAGATGATGAAGCAGATGGCCAAGGGCGGTGGCGTGCCCGGGATGCCCGGCATGCCGGGGATGCCGGGGATGGGCGGCAAGCGTGCCGGTGCCCGCCAGCAGGCGAAGAAGGGCAAGGGCAAGGGCCGCCGGGTCTCCGGCAACCCCGCCAAGCGCGCTGCGGAGGCGAAGGCCGCGCAGGAGAAGCAGCAGGACCCGAGCGACGGCGCGTCCGCGTTCGGCTTCGGCAACCAGCAGCAGGGCGCGCAGTCGGCCTCCGACCTCGAGCTCCCCAAGGAGATCAAGGACCTCTTCTGACCCACCGGGTCCGGGGTCGGTCGTTCTCCCTCGGGTTGCTCTATGCCGTAGAGTCTATCTGATATACGATCTACCCATGCCAATCGAGGAGACGCCCGGGCCTCTCGCCGGGGTGCGCGTCGTGGAGGCCGGTCAGCTCCTGGCCGGCCCGTTCGCCGGTCAGCTGATGGGTGACCTGGGGGCCGACGTCGTGAAGGTCGAGCCCCCGGGCTCGGGCGACCCGATGCGTCAGTGGGGACGCGAGAAGCCGCACGGTCACTCGCTGTGGTGGCCGGTGGTCGCGCGCAACAAGCGATCGGTGACCCTCGACCTGCGACGCGAGGAGGGCCAGCGGCTGTTCCTGCGCCTCGTCGAGCACGCCGACGTCGTCCTCGAGAACTTCCGTCCGGGCACGCTGGAGCGCTGGAACCTCGACTACGACCGCCTGCGCGAGCACAACCCCGGGATCATCCTCGTCCGGGTCAGCGGCTACGGCCAGACCGGGCCGTACTCCGGGCGCGCCGGGTACGGCTCCATCGGCGAGGCGATGGGAGGACTGCGCTACATCACCGGCGAGCCGGACCGTCCGCCGTCGCGCACCGGCCTGTCGATCGGCGACTCGCTGGCCGCCACCCACGCGACGGTCGGGACGCTGGCCGCGCTGCTCCACCGCGAGCGCACCGGTCAGGGGCAGGTCGTCGACAGCGCGATCTACGAGGCGGTGCTCGCGATGACCGAGAGCCTCGTGACGGAGTGGGACGTCGCCGGCTACCAGCGCGAGCGGACCGGCCCGATCCTGCCGAACGTCGCACCGAGCAACGTCTATCCGACCGCGGACGGGCACGCGATCCTGATCGCCGCGAACCAGGACACCGTGTTCCGCCGGCTCGCCGCGACCATGGGCGAGCCGGAGCTGGCCGAGCTCCCTGCGTACGCGACCCACGGTGCGCGGGGCTCCCACCAGGAGGAGCTCGACCAGCGGATCGCGGACTGGACCGCCAAGCACGACGCGGATGCGCTGCTCGACCTGCTGCACGAGGCGGGCGTCCCTGCCGGGCGGATCTTCCGCGCCGAGGACATGCTCGCCGACCCGCACTACGCCGCCCGCGACGCGGTGGTGCGCGTGCCGGACCCGACGTTCGGGACGTTGGCGATGCCGAACGTCGTTCCCCGCCTCTCGGCGACGCCGGGCAGCGTCCGCTGGACCGGTCCGACGCTGGGGGAGCACAACGAGGCGGTGTACGGCGACCTGCTCGGCCTGGACGCCGACGAGCGCGCGGCGCTGGGTGCGGCCGGGGTGATCTGATGCCCGCCGACAGCGACCGCGGGGTCGATCCCGGGGCCGACTACCGCGGAGCCGGGTTCCTCGGCCGGCTCGGCGCGGGCGTCCGTCCAGCGGTCCTGGTGGTCGACGTGGTCGAGGCCTACCTCGACCCGGACTCGCCGCTGTCCGACTCGGGCGGGCGGTTCGAGGCGGCCCGTCGGGCGACGGCGGACCTGGTCGCCGAGGCTCGCACGGCCGGCGTCCCGGTGGTCTTCACCGAGGTGCGGCTCGTGCGCGGCGGCGCCGACGGCGGCCTGTTCCGGGTCAAGGTGCCGGCGCTGGCGGCGTTCGAGGAAGGATCGCCGATGGCGCGCTTCCCCGACGACCCGGCGCCGCAGGACGGTGAGGTCGTCGTCTCCAAGCAGTACGCCTCGGCGTTCTTCGGCACCTCGCTGGCCTCCACGCTGAACGCCTGGGGGATCGACACCGTGCTGATCGCCGGGTTCTCGACGAGCGGATGCGTCCGGGCCAGCGCGACCGACGCGCTCCAGCACGGCTTCCGGCCGCTCGTGGTCGCCGACGCCTGCGGCGACCGCACCGCCCAGATCCACGAGCGCAACCTCTTCGACCTCGACGCCAAGTACGCCGACGTGGTCGGCCTCGACGACGCGCTCGCGTACGTGCGCCGGACCCGTCCCGCCCCCGCAGAAGGAGCAGCACGATGATCGAGCAGGACCTCAGAGACGACGACGTGGAGTGGATCGGCTTCGCGCCGGCCGGAGCGGACCAGAAGGCCGAGCTGGTGATGCTCTACCAGTCGGCCGACGCGACCCGACGAGCCGTGCTGGTCCGCTTCCCGGCGGGCTGGGAGCGCACGATCACCGGGCACCAGCCCGCGGGCGAGGAGATGGTGGTCCTGTCCGGCGCGCTCGCGATGAGCGGCCGGACCTGCACCCCCGGGACCATGCTCGTCGTCACGCCGCGGGCGACCCGGTCGGCGACCGCGACGCCCGAGGAGACCAGGGCAGTCGTGTGGTTCAGCGGCGCCGCAGGTGGCTGGAGCCCGACCGAGTCCGACGAGCCGGGCGAGGTGAGCCTCCGGCCGCTCGAGCCCGGAGTCGTGCGGCCGGCGACGCCGGGCCTGTCCGGCTCGGTCGAGGTGGTCGACGGCTCGACCCTGACCACCTTCGAGGTCGAGGTCGACCTGATCAGCCCCGGCGAGGGGCGCTGGTTCCACCTCGCCGCCGGAGAGCGCGCCCCCGGGCTCGCCGGCGACGTGGTGGTGCGCCGCTGGGACTGAGCTCCCAGGCGACGCAGGAAGGGGGCTGCCCGCCGGGCGGCCCCCTTCGTCGTTCCCGCGTACGGCGGGCGTCGCGTGCGCTCAGCGGCCCGCCAGCGCGCGCTCGGCGTCGCTGTCGTAGGACGTCGCAGCGAACCGCAGCACGAGCACGCTCGCGAACAGCGGCGGAACGAGCGCCAGGAACGCGGTGTTGATCGACCCGGTGGCGTCGGAGACGGCGCCGATCAGCAACGGGCCGACCGCGCCGCCGAGCGTCAGGAGGAACTGGACGAGTGCGAACCCGATCCCGCGCTGGTCGGCCGGCACGACGTCGGCGGATGCGGCCGTGAGGTTCGGGATCGCTCCGGCGAAGCCGACGCACGCCAGTGCGACGAGGGCGATCCGAAGGCCGAGGCCGGGCAGCAGCACGACGGCGGTGATGGAGATCGCGCCGAGCAGCAGGAAGACCAGGCTGACCCGGATCCGCCACCCGTCCCGCACCCCGTGGAACCGGTCGCCGATCCGACTGCCGAGGAGGATGCCGATCACGATCCCGGTCCCGCCGACGGCCCCGGCGAGGCCGGCCGCGGTGTCGTACGCCAGCGACTCGGTCCGCTCGAGCAGCGTCGGCAGCCAGTAGAACAGTCCGCCGAGCCCGAGGTAGAGCAGCGCGAGGCTGATGATCACACCCCGCAGGGTCCGGATCCGCAGCAGGGCCCGGGCCTCCGCGACGACGCCCGCGCGGACCGATCGTTCGACCTCGGACTCCGGTGCCGACGGGTCCGCGTTCGTGCGGGCCCGCAGACGATCGATCCGGTCGCCGATGCCCCGGATCGGCTCGCGGAGCGTGAGGACGAGCAGCGCGACGAGCACGCCGGGCACCGCGATCACGAAGAACACCGCCCGCCACCCGAGCGCGTCCGCCACGGCGCCTCCGAGCGCGACGCCGACCGGCAGACCGAGGTAGTAGCCGGCTCGCTCCAGGCCGTACGCCTTGCCGCGCGCCTGGCCTGGGTAGTAGTCGGCGAGCAGGCTGGAGGCCGGGGGGTTGTACAGCTGGCCCGCGGCACCGAGCATGATCCGGGTGACGAAGAACAGCGCGAACGTCGTCGCCAGGCCGCTGAGCACCGAGCAGACGGCCCAGGCGAGGACGACCAGCGCGATGATGCCGGTGCGCCGCCCGGTGTCGGCGAGCCGTCCCGCCGGGAGCAGGAGAACCACGCCGGCGACGGCCGCGGCCGTCGGGATCGCGCCCGCCCAGGTGTCGCTGAAGCCGAAGTGGTCCTGGATCGCCGGGAGCGCACCGGCGACGAGGTTCACCTCGACACGGTCGATGAAGGCGACCAGGGCGACCACGGCCGCTGCCCACCATCCGAAGGGAGCGGGCCGGTCCAACGGCACGAGGGTCTCCCCGCGTCCGGCGAAGGCGTTCAGCCGGGCCGTGCGTCCGCCGGCCCCACCGGCGTCGCCGGGGGTCGCCTCCGTCGCTGCTCCCGGTGCCTCGGGGTCCTGCGGGGGGTGCTCGCTCACGTCTGGCTCCTCTCACCCTGATCGGGTTGGGCGAAAGTCTAGGGGAAAATCATAGAAGGATATATGGTTTGCCCATGACAGTTCGTGTTGCCGCCGTGCAGCTCGCCGCCACCGAGGACGTCGAGGAGAACCTCGCCGCCGCCGTCCGGCTCGTCTCCGACGCCGTGGCCCGGGGCGCTGAGCTGGTCGTTCTCCCCGAGTTCGGGAACCACGTCTCGTGGTACACCGACCGGGCCCACGCGCGGCGGATGGCGGAGACGCTCGACGGACCGTTCGTGACGACCCTCGCCGAGCTGGCAGCCCGCCACGGCATCCACCTCATGGTCAACTGCACGCTGGCCCGCGCGGACGGACGGACGACGGGGACCAACGTCCTGATCGGCCCGGACGGCGGGGTCCTCGCGACCAGCGACAAGCAGGTCCTGATGGGGAGCGAGCGAGACCATCTGGACCCCGCGACCGCACCCTCGCCCGTGGTCGAGACACCGCTCGGACGGATCGGGTTGTACTCGTGCATGGACGGGGTGATCTACGAGACGCCGCGCATGCTCGCGGTCGACGGGGCGCAGATCCTGCTGAACAGCGTCAACTCCTTCGCCCTCGACGAGGCGAGCCTGCACGTACCGGTGCGCGCGGTCGAGAACGGCGTCTGGGTCGTCGCCGCGAACAAGGTCGGCCCGCTCGTGCCCGACCACAGCATCCACGCGGTCGCCGCCGGCGTCGGGGTCCCGGTCGACATGCTGCACGGAGCAGGGGAGAGCCAGATCGTGGCGCCCGACGGGACGGTCGTCGCGATCGCGCCGCGGGCCGGCGAGGCGGTCGTCGTCGCCGACATCGACGTGGCCCTCGCCGACGCCAAGGCACGGCCGGACGGCACCGACCCGATGGCAGGGCGCAGGCCCGAGCTCTACCGGCCGATCGTCGAGGCCCCGCGCGGTCGTACGGCGCCGGCCGGCGCCGCTGCGCTCACGGCGGCGGTGGTCTGCCCCGGACCCGGCGACGACGCGCTCGCCGGACTGCGCTCCGCGGTCGCCGGCGGTGCTCGCCTGGTGGTGCTCCCTGAGCTCGCGGCGTGGTCGGACGGGCGCGTCCCCGCCGCCGGCGGCGCCGGCGCGTTCGGCCTCGCCGACGTCGTCGAGGCACTCGACGGCACCGATGCCGTCGCCGTGTGGTCCGAGCGGGACGGCGGCACCCACCTCGGCCTCGCGGCGGACGCCTCCGGCGTGGTCCTGCGCCAGCCGCAGCTGCACGCGAGCGCGCGGCACGAGGACTGGGTCTGCGAGCTCGGGGACTCCGTGACCGTGGTCGACGTGCCCTGGGGCCGGCTCGCCGTGGTCGTCGGCGACGACGCCCTCTATCCCGAGACCTTCCGGCTCGCGGCGCTGGCCGACGCCGACGTGGTCGCCGTCCCTTTCACGACCACCGCCGCGCGGGACCTCGACCTGATGCTGCTCGAGCGTGCCGCGGAGAACCGGCTGAATCTCGCGGTCGCCTCCCGTCCGGGTCCCCATGGCGCCGGCATGCTGGTCGGTCTCTCGTCCGACTTCACGCTCTGGGCGTCCTGGGCCAACCCGTTCGCCGGCGTGATCAGCCGGCCCGACCCCGTCCTCGCGCGCGCTCCGGTGACCAGCGCCGTGCTCCGTCCGGCCTGTGCGACCAACCGGATGGTCACCCGGGGCACCGACGTGGTCGACGGACGGCCCTGGGACCTGGCCGCGGTGCTCGTCCGGCCCCACGCTGCCGCCGGTCCGAGCAGGGCCGGCGCGTGAGCGCGCCCGTGAGCCCCGCACCCGAATCCTGTCCGAACGCAACCCCGTCCGACTGAAAGGTCTCGACATGCACGTCCCCGATGGATACTTCGACGCCCCGACCGCCGTGGCCACGACGATCGCCGCGACCGCGATCGTCGGGCAGGCGTTCACCCGCGCCCGACGTGAGCACCACCAGCAGCACGCCGCCGGCATGATCGGACTCGTCACGACGTTCGTCTTCGCCGCCCAGATGGTCAACTTCGCAGTGGGGAGCGGGACGAGCGGACACCTGATCGGCGCCGCGCTCGCGGCCGTTCTGCTGGGGCCCTGGGCGGCGGTGCTCAGCATCACGCTCGTCCTGACGGTCCAGGCGGTGCTGTTCGCGGACGGGGGCATCACCGCGCTCGGTGCCAACGTCGTCCTGATGGCCGGCGTCGGCGTGGCGGTCGGCTGGGGTGTCTTCCGGCTCGCGCGGGCCGTGCTCCCGCGCCGGCCCGCCTCGGTCCCGGTCGCGGGCGCGCTCGGTGCGCTGGTCTCGGTGCCCGCCTGTGCGCTGGCGTTCGCGGCCCTGTACGCGATCGGCGGCACCCACGACGTGGCCCTCCCGGACCTGGTCGCGGCGATGGTCGGGTGGCACAGCCTGATCGGGCTCGGCGAGGCGCTCGTCACGGGCGCGGTGCTGGCGGGCGTGATGGCCCTGCGTCCCGACCTGGTCCGCGGTGCCGACGACCTCGCGCCCGCGGCGCGGGACCGTTCGGCCGAGCAGGTCGTGGCATGAGCGCCGCGCGGATCTCCACCCGGACGTTCATCTGGGTCGCGCTGGCGGTAGCGGCGGTCCTGGCCGGAGCGGTCTCGCTCGCGGCGTCGGGCAGCCCGGACGGGCTGGAGTTCGTCGCGGGTCGGCTCGGGTTCGACGCCGCCGCGACGCCGCACCTGCTCGCGGGCCTGCCGACGGCGGACTACGTCGTCGGCGGAGTCTCCGACGCACGGATCTCCGGCGCGGCGGCCGGGCTGCTCGGCTGCGCGGTCGTGGCAGCCGCCGGCTTCGGTCTCGACCGGCTGCTGCGTCGCGGAGCGACCGACTGAGCTTCCGGGCCCGCGTTCACGGGTCGGGCCCGGAAGCACGGAGGCCCGGTCACCACCTGGTGACCGGGCCTCCGTCGTCCGTCGGCCTCCGGGCGGCGGCGATCAGGCCGAGTCCGCCACGTCGCTGCGGGCCTCGAGCGCGGCGTGCAGAGCCTGCTCGCTGCCGTTGAGATGGTTGATCCAGGAGTCGCGGAAGCCCTCCGCGTCGCGCACCTTCGCGAGCTCGAGCAGCTCGCGGTGCTCGTTGATCCGCTGCTCCTGGGTCTCGGGCGACTGGTCGAGGCTGGACATCAGCAGGTGGAGGTAGCGGTCGGCCGAGTGCCACAGGAGCTCCAGCACGTTCTTGTCGACGTTGCCCATGACGTCGGCGAGCAGGGTCTCGTGGAAGGCGTGGTGCGCGGCCGCGAGCGTCGCCGGCTCACGCTCGATCGAGACGTACTCCTCGAGGGCCTCCTCGGCCTCCGCGAGCAGCTCCGGCGTCATCGTCCGACCGGCCTGGAGCGCGAGGTCACCCTCGATCAGGCGGCGCAGCCGGTAGATGTCGGTGAGGTCGTCGGCGCTCAGCGCCGCGACGAGAGCGGAGCGACCGGGGCGCAGGCTCACGATCCCTTCGCTCTCCAGGCGCCGCAGGGCCTCGCGTACGGGGATGTGGCTCACGTCGTACAGCTCGCAGAGCTCGACGATCGAGACCGACGAACCGGGCTGGATCTCGCCCGTGAGGATCGAGGCGCGCAGCTCGTCGGTGACGCGGTCGACGAGTGAGACGTGGGCGATCGGCCGGGACGTCCGGCTGGATCGGCTGCGTCGTGCCATGCGGGTGCTCCTCTGCGTTACGGACAGGTGCGATGCGGATCAGTCGTCTACATCATAGATTCTTGCACCTCCGTCACCCGGGCGTTGCATTCGTGTCATGTGGCGAAAGGCATGGCGCTCGGTCAATCAGATATTGTATATTCTCTACCACGCACAGGAGGTGGTCCCCTTGGTCGAGGCTTCGATGTTCCGTGACGTGCTGGCCCAGTGGCCCAGCGGCGTCACCGTCGTCACCACGGTCGTCGACGGCGTGCGTCACGGGATGACGGCGAGCTCGTTCTCGAGCGTGAGCCTCGACCCGCCTCTGGTGTCGATCTGTCTCGACCGCAAGCTCTACAGCCACGGACTCGTCGAGCGCGGCGGCGTCTTCGGGATCAGCGTCCTCGCGAAGGACCAGGCGGACGTCGCGCGGCGGTTCGCCGGCATGACCGACGCCGAGGACCGCTTCGCCGGCGAGAGCTGGTCGACGGCCTCGACCGGCGTCCCGCTGCTCGACTCTGCCCTCGGCTGGCTCGACTGCCGCGTGGTGCACGCCTACCCGGGCGGTGACCACACGATCTTCGTCGGTGAGGTCCTCTCCGGCCGCGCTGCGCGCCGCACGGCGCCGCTGCTCTTCCACTCCCGCGGCTGGGGCCAGTTCGCGGACGTGCTCCCGGACGTGGCGACGCTCGCCGACAGCGGCCTGGTGCCGTCGTTGCTCCAGCACGGGCAGAGTGGCGAGGAGGTCCGCCGCACGGCCCACCGGGTGCGGCGCAGCGGGATCCGCGTCCGGGTCGCCGACCTGACCGGCACGGCCTCGTTGGAGAACCTGGCCTGGCACGACGGCCCGTCGCGGCCCGGTGACGGGCGGATCGAGGGGAGTGCGCTGGTCGAGTCCCGGCTGCAGGCGCGACAGGCGGCCGATCGTGGCGTCAGCGTGCTGGAGACCCGGGCGAGCGCCCGTGACCTGCGCTCGGTCCGCCGTGCCTGCGACCTGCTCGGGCACTTCGCCTCGACCCCCGGCGCCGACCAGCGGGTGGTCGTGCTGAGCGACGTGTTCGCCGACGAGCGGGTCGACGAGACGCTGGCGGCGATCGACAGGCTGCTGTCCGCCGACGCGACCGAGGTCTGTCTCGACGACACGACCGGGTCGGCGACCCCGCTGCAGGTGAGGGCGCTGCTCCAGGACTCGGTCGGGCTGGCGCGCCCGGTCCCGCTGCGGCTCCGGCTGCGCGACAACGACAGGCTCGGCCTGGTCAACGTGCTCACGGCGCTGAAGTCCGGTGTGCACCACTTCGACACGACGCTCGGCGGCCTCGACGGCGCCGTGGCGACCGAGGACCTGGTCCGCCTGCTCGGCACGCTCGACGTGACGACACCGGTCGACCCCTCGACCCTCGACACCCTTGTCCGCCAGGTGCGCGAGCGCGTCTCGCGCACCTCCTCGGTCGCGGTCGGCTCCGGCCTCACCACGACCGACCCTGCCCCCCTGCCGACCCTGTAGGAGCTGATGACGGCCATGCTGACCGCCGAGTACCTCCTGGACGACCTCGACCCCGACGAGCGCGCCCGCGCCGAGCGGGTCGAGTCGATCCTCCCCGCCGTCCGCGACGCTGCTCAGGACGCCGACGCGCGGGGCGAGTTCCCCACGGGCCACGTCAAGCTGCTCGCCGACGCGGGTCTCCTCGGCCTGGTCGTGCCGCAGGAGTTCGGCGGCCTCGGCGGCGGACTGCGCGACCTCGCCGCGACCACCTACGCGCTCGGCACCGTGTGCGGGTCGACGGCTCTCGCCTACTTCTTCCACTGCTCGGCCTCCTCTCGCGGGCTCCTGCCGCTGGCTGCGCTCGACGCGGGCCTCTACGGCGAGGACGAGGCCGACGAGGTCCGGACCTTCGCCGAGCGGGTGCTCTACCTGATGGGCCGCGACACGAGCTGCCTGGCGAACTTCGCCAGCGAGGCACCCAAGGCGAGCAACGCCAACGTGCTGATCTCGACCACCGCGACCCCGACCGACGGTGGGTGGTTGCTCAACGGGGAGAAGTCGTTCGGCTGCCTGTCCGGGACCGCCGACTACTACCTGGTCACCGCACGACGCTCGGACGTCGACGGGCTCGACGCGATCTCGCTCTTCCTGGTCGCCCGCGACTCCGAGGGCATCCGTCCGCGCCAGCAGTGGAACGGCCTCGGCATGCGGGCCTCCGACAACCACGGCCTGGTGATGGAGGACACGTTCGTCCCGGCGGCCGACGCGCTCGCGGTCCCCGGCGGCTTCGCGCGCGCCACCACCCTGTCGCGCGGCTCCTGGGTCGGCAACCAGGTGGCGATCGCCGCGATCTACGCCGGTGTCGCCCAGGGAGCGTGGGACTTCGCCTTCGACCGCACGATGAACGCGCGTTTCGCCGACACCGGCAAGCCGATCGCGTCCAGTCCGATGCACCAGGCCCTGATCGGCGAGGCCCAGCAACGGCTCGGCGACATGCACCTGTGGCTGCGCAGGCAGGTCGAGCTGGAGGCGAGCGATCCTCCGATCCTCCCGAAGCCCGACGTCGTCAAGAGCTGGAAGCTGGCGAAGGGGGCAATCTGCGAGAACGCCTTCGCCGTGGCGATCGCGTCGATGAAGATGTGTGGGACGTCGGGTGCGCTGATGGACAACACGATCGGCCGTGCCGTGCGCGACACGGCGATGGGCCTGGTCCAGGCGTTCCCGGCCGAACGGGGACGGCTCGACCTGGCCCAGATGCTCGTCGACGACGAGTCCTGGCTGGGCCTGACCACCCAGGACGCGATGGACCGCAAGGAGAGGGCATGACGACCACCGGCGAGGCTCTGGTGAACGTCGCGCTGCCCGACGCCGTCGACGTGGTCGCCGGTCGGGTACGACCGGTCTCGCGGAGGCTCGCGGTCGTCCTCGAGGACCCCTACCGCGGCACGCCGCTCGCGCCGGCCGCGCTCAGCGACGAGGTGGTGGTCGAGGATGCCCTCGCCGCCGCGTGGGACGCGCACAACAGCGGCGCCTGGTCGTCGGTCCCGGCGCAGCGGCGCGCCGAGCTGCTCGAGGCGATCGCGGCGGCGCTCGAGCACGAGCTGCCCCGCATCACCGGGCTGGAGGCGTTCGCGACCGGCGTCCCGGTCCGTCAGACCGGTGTCGTCGGGATGATCGTGCCGGGCGCCTTCGCGCTCGCGGCCCAGATGCTGCGTGCCGGGGTCCTCTCCGAGGAGCAGGTCGACGAGGCCACCGGCCGTCGCACCGAGGTGCTGCGGCTCCCGCTCGGCCCCGCGGTCTGCCTCGTCCCGTGGAACGCGCCGGCCCCGATGGCCGCGCACAAGGTCGCCAGCGCCCTCGCAGCGGGCTGCCCGACGATCCTGAAGCCGAGCGAGTACGCACCGTACGCGACGACCGTGCTCGCGACCGTCGTGGCCGGCGTGCTCGCCGACGCCGGGATCGACCCCGGGGTCTTCCAGCTGGTCCAGGGCGGCGCGGAGGTCGGAGCGCAGCTCGTGGCGGACCCTCGCGTCCGTGCGGTGTCCTTCACCGGCGGCAAGGTCGGCGGTGCCGCCGTCGCGGCGGCGACCACCGGGCGCCTGGCCGGCCTCCAGCTCGAGCTCGGCGGCAACAACCCGCTGGTCGTGATGCCGGATGCCGACCCCGAGGACGCCGCACATGCCGCGGTCGACCTGCTCACCACGATGAACGGTCAGTGGTGCCGGGCGCTGGGTCGCCTGGTCGTGCCGGCCGACCGGCACGACGAGGTCGTCGAGCGGGCGCTCTCCCGGCTGGCCGACCTGAGCGCCGGCGACCCCCTCGACGAGCGGACCGATCTCGGTCCGATCGCCCACTCCTCCCACCTGCGGCGGCTGCGGACGACGCTCGCCGACCTCGAGGCCGCCGGAGGCACCGTGCGGACCGCGACCACGGTTCCCGACGCCGGCGGGAGCTTCCTGGCGCCGGCCCTGGTCACCGGGCTGGACCCCGACGCGGCGACCGAGGAGATCTTCGGGCCGGTCGCGACCGTGCACTCCTACGGCGACGAGCAGGAGGCGCTCGCGATCGCCAACGGCACGGCGTACGGGCTGGAGGGGTACGTCGTGGGCACGGACACCGACCGCGCGCTCGCCGTCGCCCGGCGCATCGAGGCCGGCGAGGTCAAGGTGAACGGGTCGTCGATCATGAGCCTGCACCTCATGACGCCGCGACCGGCCTGGGGGATGTCCGGCGCGGGAGAGGAAGGCACCGTGGAGACCATCCGGTGCTTCACCGGAGCGAGGGTCGTCGGCGTCGAGGGCAGCTTCGCGCTGCACGGACGATGACCGCGGCCGCCCAGCGGCTGCGCACCCTGCTCGCCGGCGACACGGTGGTCCACCTGCCGGGCGTGCACGACGCGGTCACCGCGCGTCTCGCGGTCGCCTCGGGGGCGCGGGCGGCCTGCCTCTCGGGCGCGGTCGCCTCCGCCGTCGGCCTCGGACTCCCGGACCTGGGCTACGTGCACGGCAGCCAGATCGCCGCGCGGGCCCGCGACGTGGTCCCGGCGCTGAGCGACCTGCCGCTGCTGGCCGACGCCGACACCGGGTACGGCAGCGCGCTGCAGGCCCGCGAGACGACCCGGGTCTACGCCGCGGCCGGGATCGCCGGGCTGCACCTGGAGGACCAGGTCGCGCCGAAGCGGTGCGGGCACATGACCGGCAAGGCCGTGGTCGACGTGGA